>CAJQPF010000076.1 GCA_905480095.1 uncultured Flavobacteriales bacterium | reverse complement strand
GTTTTTAAGGTATTTATAGAGCCAGCCAGTCCGACCATATTTAAATCTCCTCCATAAACAATAGGGCTGCCAGAAGGAATGTCAATGGCGCCACCCACAGTCATGGCGTCGCGCTGGAATGCCATATACTCATCTGCCTGTTGCTGCCTCAAGGCATCTCCGTTGCAACATTTTAAATGAGAACTTGTAAATAACAGAGGCACCCCCCAAACGCTTTCGGTACTTATAACACCAGGCATCTGCCGATCTATGGAAGGATATGTTGAGGCAATGGGAAAGCGGCTTGCGATCATTAAATCGTAATCATCTTTAATGACCTGCCAACCAGTCCCAGCAAGGGGGAGCCAATCATCAAGCAGACCCGCTACAAATGAAGCAGAGACGTCATCAACTTCTGAAAAACCGATGATGTCTGGTTGGGTTGCCAGCAGAATGCGTTCGATGGAGTTTTGAGCTCCAGCTTGATCGAGGCGTCTGTTTACATTCCAAAACGCAACCCTTATTTCGGTGCCGGCTGCCCTCTCTAAAGGGGTGGGAACGACAGAGTAATTGAAACTGGTAAGAGCGTGAAGACCTCCGCCTGAAGGGATTTCTGCTCCCGATGCGCTTTCATACCAAACAAATTTAAGGTCTCCATCTGCAATGTTCACCAAAGATCTGTCGAGGGCAAGTTCAAATTCAAAAGCACTGTAAGTGGGCGATATATGGAAACCCAGACTATTGATTTCGGGTCCAGATGGATTGCCGCTACTTGAAAACAACGTTGCGCTTCGCGATGGCAGGTCAATGACCAATTCTGCCCCAAGCCCCAACCCTTGATAATTGCTCCCGGTTGAGGGATCGTTGTCGAAATCGAGCACCAATTGAATGCTGTTTGGAAGGGTAAATTCGTCCAAAGCAACTTCATTTGTCGTTTTAATATAGAAGTAAACCCACTCGCTTGTATGCGAAATCGCAACCTTGTTGATGTTGCCACCCCCTGTTGACGACGTCCAGCTTTGGGCAGTCGCCCAGTCCTCGAAATTGCTATTTAAGGTAATCGGACTTTGAGCTGACAGTGAGTAAGATATAGCCAAAAAACAGGCCATAAAGAGTGTTGAAATAGAAGAATTCATTTTTTTAAGTTACGAATAAATCGGAGGCAATACGATCCCCAATCAGCCACTTGGCTTCTGGAATACGGAAAACCGACTCTGGATTTTGTGAAACCTGAACCAACCCCCCCTCGAGAATCCATTTGTTAAAAAGGACATGATTGTGTTTGGCGGGATTGTGCCCCCAACGTTTTTCCAAACCATCGAAATTCACCCCAGACGCAGTTCTGAGGCCTGTCATTAACGATTCGTTACAGCGGTCTCGGTCTGAAAGAAACTCTTCAGTAACAGGAAGCTTTTCAGCGTTTAATGATGCGATATATTTGGGGTTATTTGAGATGACGGCATATCTTTTTCCCCCAATGAAACCGTGCGCTCCAGCACCGAGTCCCAAATAGGGGTCTCCAGACCAGTACCCCGTATTGTGGATGGCCCTCCCAGATTTCCCGCGCGCCCAATTTGAGACTTCATAGTGATCGAATCCCTCGGAATTGGCCGCGTCACAGATATACCGATAATCTTTCTCAACCCTTTCGTCAGGCATCTCGGTTTCGAGTCCTTTGGCAACGCGACTCCCCAACACCGTTCGTGGCTCTACTGTAAGCGCATAACAGCTAATGTGATCAATCGGAAGCCCTAGCGCGATGTCCACGGTTTGTTCCCACGTCAAATCAAATTGAGGAAGTCCGTAGATGAGATCTATAGAAACCCGCTTAAAACCCGCCTCCTTGGCAAGCGCGACAGCTTCCAACGCTTCTTTGCCGCTGTGCTTTCGGTTCATCCACTTGAGTTGAGCGTCACAAAACGACTGCACACCTATGCTTAACCGATTGAAGCCAGCATCTTTCCACCCTTCTAAAGCTTGCCGAGTTACATCTTCGGGATTCACTTCAATGGTCGTTTCAAGAAAACCATTGGTTTTAAAAGACGCAGAAATTGTCGCCACAATGGTTTTTAATGCGTCACTCGAAAGCACAGACGGTGTCCCCCCCCCAAAATAAAGTGTTTGAAATTCGAGTTCGCCCCAATCTGGATTTTTTTTCCGAAGTTCAACGTCTTTGAGCAGGGCCTCCACATAAGCGTCAATTTTTAAGAGCGATGTAGAAAAATGAAAATCACAGTAGTGACAAGCTGTGCGACAAAATGGAACGTGAACGTAGATTCCTGACATGTGTGCAAGGTCGGTGTGAACGGGCTTATCTTAGCATCATGGCTATGGAAATTCGCTGGGACAATAAAACACAAGAAGTATCAACACAAACCCCACCACTTTGGGAGTGGACGCGTTTGTCTGAAGGGACGTTTCGAGTGACAATAGATGGGAAGTGCTATAAAGTAGAAGCGATTGATGGCCCAGACGCTCTTGGTAATATGACAGTAAGGGTTGCAGGAATAGAGCGAGAGGTCAAAATACTTAACGAAAGAGCCTTGCTGTTAGACAAAATGGGCATGTTTTCGGGAGGAACAAAAGCAGAATTACAATTGTGCGCACCCATGCCAGGAAAGGTTCTGAGCGTCAAGGTTTCCCCGGGACAAACCGTAAATCCAGGAGACGCTCTGTTGGTGCTAGAGGCAATGAAGATGGAGAACGTCATCAAATCTGCGGTGGAGGGAGTAATAGAAGATGTCCCCGCTAAACCAGGAATGGCTGTTGAAAAAGGAGAGCTACTGGTCGCTTTTGAGGCCTAAATGATTTCATAACTTTCGGGTATGCTAAATAAGCGAACGATTACGTTGAGTAGTATGTATAAATTGACTGCTGTCGCATTTCTTAGTGCGCTTTTTGTTACACATTTACCAGGCACGCTTTTGGCCCAAACGTGTGATAATCCTATAGAAATCTGCGGTAACGAGCCGACAAACATTGTTGACTTTGCCGACGTAGACTTCACAGGGCAGGCCATTGACACCTGTATTACCGGAAGCTTTATGACCGCGATAGGTTTTCACACGACCTACCTAAGCAGCAATACAGGCGTCACAATTTCTATGACTGGCGTAGACTGTGCGGGCACATTGCTGAGCGCAATTGTTGTGGAGCCAAACGTGTTGGACCCATGTAACACCTCACTTTATACTGCCGTTTCGAATTGTGAAAGTGCGTCGGAAGACTTTTCATTCACGACATCGGATCTTTTTACCAATACGGACTATTTAATTTTGGTGTCAATAGACAACGCATCCCTTCCACCGACATGTGGGTTTGTGATCGAAGCTTATGGTGAGCCGCTTTCGATAGAGGCGTGTTGTCCCACAAACATCGGCTACCTTGAATCGACAACGCTCGAAGTACTCGGTGGCGACGGGGGGTTGGGGTATGTTTGGTCTCCAAGTGAAACAGTGGATAACCCCACAGCATATTCCGTCGTTGCAACACCAAATACGACCACATCTTATCAGGTGACAGGTTTCGTGGAGCAATGCGAATACACCGATCAAGTCTTGGTGGTGGTAGGCACCGACATAGATGTTCCCAATGCATTTTCTCCAAACGACGACGGCATCAATGATTACTGGAAGATCACAGGCTTATCCTCCTATACCCGATCTAGGCTTACGCTCTACGACAGGTGGGGTCAAGAAGTCTTTAGAAGCATTGCGTATCCTCAACCTTGGAACGGAAAGAGACGTTCAAATCAGGTTCCAGCAGGAACATATTACTACGTTATTGAATTAAATGAACCGGGTGTGGAACTGGATCCAATCACGGGAAATGTAGCGATAATAAGATGAGACACATCCTCCTTTTTCTCTCGCTGACAGCACTGGCCACCTTGGCGGCAAACGCCCAACAAATCCCCGTGCGATCAAACTATATTTTATCTCAATTTCAAGACCATGTTGCTGCAGCAGGAAACAAACCCTGCCTTGATATGCGGATGGGTTTTCGGAGCCAGTGGTCGGGTTTTGAAGGCGCACCAACATATTCTTTTGCAAGCCTTTCTGGTCGCATTGGGGAATCGGACAGAAGCATTCATGGGGTAGGAGGACGGATAGAAACGGACGAGGCAGGACCGTGGGGAACAACTTCCCTGTCACTCGGTTATGCATATAAAATTCAACTTACAAATGGAGGAAGGTTAAGTGCGGGGCTTTCTCTAGGGGTCATTCAACACCGACTCAGTACTGGCCGATTGGATTTTCCAGACATTGAGGTTGCAAATGATCCAGCGGTTTCTGGGGCGACGCAATTTCTATTTCCAACCATCGATGCTGGGCTTTGGTATGAAGATGCACGAAGCTACTTGGGCATTACCATGATTAATGCAACGGGCGCAGAACTTTCTGACATGACACTTGGAACCCAAACATCTCGACATGTCGTCACTACAGTAGGGACCTCAATTGACCTTGATGGCCGTTTCGTTTTCAGGCCTTCAGCGAGCATGCGTGTTGTCTCGGGATTGGCGCCTTCTCTTGATGTGAACTGTAGCGTAGCATACAATAACATGTTATCTGTGGGGGTGGGCTATAGAAACCAATCCGCCCTAATTGCACACTTACAACTCGCGGTACTCGAATATGTCACTGTCGGATACGCGTATGATTTCGGGTTGTCTGACATTCGAATTTCCGCCGCAAGTTCCCACGAGATTACCCTTGCCTTTAGTGCGTGCGATCGGGGCTCAAAACGAGTAAAGCATTGCGCTGCATACGATTAGGAAAAGATCAACATGCAAACGAGAGCAATAAAATCACGATGGAAAAAAGTCCTGCTGGCTTCGGCGGCGGTGATCGTAGGCGCGACGCTTTGGTACGCCAGCTCTCTGACACAACGCGTCAGGGTAGAGGAGCGGGCCAAGGTCAAGGTTTGGTCCGAAGCGATTCTACAAAGAAGCAGTCTGGTGGCATATACAGAGGTCTTATTCAAAGAGCTTGAGGCGGACGAAAGAAAAAAAGCCGATCGATTGGCAGATGCATATCGAATCATCGATAGCCCTCCCTCAGGAATGGATTTGACGTTCGTCACCGATTACCTGTGGTCGAACACGACAGTTCCAGTCCTTATTTACGATGACGCAGGCACCAAACTCTACGACATCAACCTCGACCCCTCGATTTCTAATTACGACAGCCTGCGCGCCAAGATGTCCTCAAGATTTGACCCCATTTACTTTGAAGAGGTGGGCCAAACAGTGTATTATGATGAAAGCCTCAGATTGAAGGAACTGAAAACAGCCATGTCAGAGCTTATTTCTTCCTTCGTTTCAGAGACGATTCTCAATAGCGCATCCGTGCCTGTCATCATGACGGACGCAACCAAGACGGTGGTCTTGAACTCAAAGGGAATTCCTCAATCGGTCCTAGAATCTCCCGAAACCCTCAGCGCTCGGCTTTCTAAAATGTCGTCAGTAAACGAACCCATCAAAGTAAATATCCCCAACGAGGGCAGTCGATTTATCTTTTTTGAAGACAGTGTGGTTCTTACCTCGATGAGATACTACCCCATTATACAGCTTATTCTCATCGCGGCGTTTCTCCTGACAGCCTATCTCGTTTTCAGCAGCTCTAAGCGGGCAGAACAGAACCGGGTTTGGGTAGGCATGGCCAAAGAAACAGCGCATCAGCTCGGTACCCCCATAAGTTCACTTATGGCCTGGGTGGACCTTCTTAAGGATGCAAAGGAGGTAGACCAAACCATGCTTGTCGAAATGGACAAAGATGTTAAACGCCTCCATACCGTCACGGACAGGTTTAGTAAAATCGGATCACAACCGAAACTAGAACCCGGTGACTTGGGCCTTTCGGTCACACAGACTTTGGGCTATATGAAGCCGCGCATAAGTAAGAAAGTGGCGCTCAATCTATTTGGCGTGGAGAAAGATCAAGAAATGATTATTGCGTTATTTAACCCCGCTTTATTTAGCTGGGTTCTGGAGAACCTCATCCGAAACGCTGTAGACGCGATGGAGGGAGTGGGTGTCATTAACGTTGTGATTTCACAAACGGGAGATGATGTTATTATTGACATTGAAGACTCTGGAAAAGGTATTTCTCGTGCCGACATGAGAGATGTTTTCTCTCCGGGTTTTACAACGAAAAACAGAGGGTGGGGCTTGGGCCTTTCTCTTGTAAAACGAATTGTAGAGGACTATCACGGAGGCCGCATCACGCTGCTTAAATCGGAAGTAGGGGTGGGCACGACATTCAGAATTAAACTCTCAGCATAATTTATTCAGGGTGAAAAAGAAAATTGCGGTACTCGGAACAGGGCGATCAGGCACGAATTTTTTTGCCGCGGTTTTACATGAACTGGGACACGATGTTCAGCACGAAAAATTCGGCGCCGACGGGATTGCTTCATGGTGCTTGGTGGCCGATTGCAACGATGCGGTGTATGGACCAGGGGGGGGGCAATTGGACTCGGATTTTATTGTCGGGCACCAATTGCGCAACCCCTTGAAAGCGATCGGTTCATTGACGACGTTCAACCGATCGAGTTGGCGTTTTATTTCCGAAAATTCACCTGCCATTGAAAAACTACCGCGCAAGATTATGCATCGCGCGATGCGACATTGGCTGGATTGGAATGCGCAGGCAGGAGAGAAGGCGCAATTTGTTTGGCGCCTGGAGGATCTACAAAACGGTGCGCCAGAGATTTTGGAGGCATTGGGGTGGGGGGTAAGTGTCGAAGACTGGAAATCTGCCTATGACAGCGCCAAGCATGGTGCAAATACGGGGTCCTCTCGCACGTCGAATGCGATTTTCAATCCCAAAGTGGGGCCGGTGACGCAGTGGAGGCGGTTTAAGCACACGAACAGATCGGCGTCTCTGA
>CAJQPF010000075.1 GCA_905480095.1 uncultured Flavobacteriales bacterium | reverse complement strand
CCGAGGAAAACATCGTCGCCCAGAGTGACGCCTTGGTACAGGCTTACATTGTTCTGTATTTTACAATTCGACCCCGTAGTGACGCCCGATGCGACGAAAGTGTTTTGGCCCAGAGATGTACCTGTACCGAGCCGAGCGTTTTTCATCACATGACAAAAATGCCAAACCTTGACGCCTTCTCCAAGCTCGGCGCCCTCATCAATCACGGCACTTTCGTGTACGAAGGCACTTCCAAAATGTGACGCTTCGTCTTTGGCTTCGGAGGTGAGTTTTGTGGACGCTGTTTGCGCGCTATTTTTTGATGTATGCGGCAAAATCTTTGTGTTCGTTTTTATGCAAATCTTCTTTTGAAAGCGTGCGGAAGTATTCAAATGTTCGTCGAAGTCCTTCAGCGCGGTCTATCGTTGGTGACCAATTTAGAACTTCTTTCGCTCTTGTGATGTCCGGACGTCGCTTTTTTGGGTCGTCTGTTGGAAGATCTTTGTGTACAATCTTCACATTTGCACCAGTTAACTTGAGGACTTCTTTTGCGAAATCCAGAATCGTTATTTCTACAGGATTCCCCAGATTTACAGGCCTGGTTTCTTCACTGAAATGCAATTTATAAATGCCTTCTATTAAATCATCGACATAACAAAAACTCCTCGTTTGGGATCCATCTCCGAAGACGGTGATGTTTTCGCCCCGTATGCTTTGGCCTATAAATGCGGGAAGCGCACGACCGTCATTCAATCGCATCCGTGGTCCATAGGTGTTGAAAATTCGCGCGATACGCGTCTCGATGCCATGGTAGGTATGATACGCAGTTGTAATTGCTTCCTGGAACCTTTTCGCTTCATCATACACTCCTCTGGGTCCTACCGGATTTACGCTCCCCCAATACTCCTCCGTTTGGGGATGTACCTCTGGGTCGCCGTAAACTTCACTGGTAGAGGCGATGGTTATGCGCGCGCCTTTGTCCTTCGCAAGTCCCAACAAGCGGTGAATTCCAATCGATCCCACTTTTAAAGTTTGTATCGGAATTCTCAAATAATCGATGGGGCTGGCTGGCGAAGCAAAATGAAGGATGTGATCGAGTCTACCGCTGACATGCGTGAAATTTGTGACATCGTGATGCAGAAAAGTAAAGTTCTTCTTTCCATTTAAATGCGCAAGGTTTCTAAGATCTCCCGTAATGAGATTGTCCATCGCGATGACATCAAACCCTTCGTTGAAGAATTTGTCACAGAGATGGGAACCTAAGAACCCAGCAGCACCTGTTATGAGAACGCGCGCTTTCATTTTTCTATTGAGTTCACAGGTCTTCTGCCCACGCTGTGATATGTGAACCCTAAACGCTCCATTCTGTCACATTCATATAGATTCCTGCCATCAAAAATACTCGGTGCAGCCATCGTCGCCTTCATGAATTCAAAATCAGGGTTCCGAAATGCGGCCCACTCTGTACAAATCAGCAAAGCATCGACACCCTTGAGTGCTTCAGTAGAACGATTTGCATATTGAATTCTGTCTCCAAAGATTGCTTTCACGTTCTTCATCGCTTCTGGATCATATACGATTAACTCTGCACCTTCGGCCAGCAGGGCCTCAATGTTATCTAGTGCAGGTGCTTGTCTGATGTCATCTGTTTCGGGTTTAAACGAGAGTCCCCAAACCGCAATTTTCCGTCCTTTTAGATGGCCAGAGAAATGGGCTTTCATCTTCGCAAGCATCATTACTTTTTGCGTCACATTAACGTCCATCACACTTTTCAGAATCTTAAAATCAGATCCTTGCTGCTTTCCGCTGCGGTGCAATGCTTGCACATCTTTGGGAAAGCAACTGCCCCCGTATCCTATTCCAGGGAATAAAAACCGTGGCCCTATCCTGGAATCTGTTCCGATTCCTCTTCTCACCATATCGACATCGGCACCTACCGCTTGACAGAAGTTTGCCACTTCATTCATAAACGAAATTTTCGTGGCTAAGAAAGCGTTCGAGGCATATTTTGTCAATTCGGCACTGCGTTCATCCATGAAAATAACAGGATTTCCCTGCCTGACAAACGGCTTATAAAGTTCCTGCATAATTGCTTTGGCGCGATCGCTAGAGCATCCCACAACCACTCTGTCTGGTTTCATGAAATCGTCTACCGCATATCCTTCGCGCAAGAATTCGGGATTTGAAACCACATCGAATGAGACCTTGCAGTTCTTGCCTATAACGTCACGTATTTTATCTGACGTCCCGACTGGAACGGTGCTTTTGTCGATCACCAACGTATATTTATCTATGATCCCACTCAGGTCCTTGGCGACTTCCAGAATGTATTTTAAATCGGCGGACCCATCTTCTCCAGGAGGGGTAGGTAGGGCTAGGAAAACCACAGTGCTTCTTTTAACAGCTGATGCCAAATCTGTTGTGAAATCGATTCTGCCCGCTTTAATATTCCTTACCAACAAGCTCTCTAGATGCGGTTCGTAAATAGGAACCTTGCCCGATGCGTATGCGGCAACCTTGGCCTCGTCGATATCCACGCACGTCACATTGTTCCCTGTCTCTGCAAGACAAGTGCCTGTGACGATACCTACATATCCAGTTCCAACTACGGTAATATTCATATCCTGACTTTTACTGACTTAAAATTAACCTATACCTCACCTTTAATCTCACTTAATCGACTTACCAAACGTGCAACAATGTACTTCTGTTGTGCGCTGCTAAGTTCCGTATGCATAGGTAGAGATAAAACAGTTTTTGATAATTTCTCAGTGATCGGAAATTCTCCTGTTTTATATCCCAATTCTTCAAAGGCCTTTTGTTCGTGTATTCCTTTTGGATAGTAGACACTTGTAGGTACTCCATCTTCTGCCAAGCCGCGAGCCAATTCATCTCTGACCTCTCCCTCTAGCTTGATGGTGTATTGATTAAACACATGGCTTGATTTTTCATCTCTTACTGGGATAACGACCTCATCCACGTTTTTGAGTAAGTCATCATATATGTCTGCTGCCTTTTGACGCTGTGAGATATGCGTCTTCAGATGTGGTAACTTGACTCTTAGAACAGCTGCTTGCACTGCATCTAAACGGGAGTTCAATCCCACCCTGTCGTGATGGTATCTCTTTAAGCCGCCATGATTTGTAATCGATTTAGCTGTTTGAGCTAAATTCCTGTCACGTGTAAAAAGCGCGCCCCCATCTCCGAGACAACCCAAATTTTTACTTGGAAAAAAACTCGTCGTTCCGAAAGCCCCAAATAATCCTGCCCTTCCACTCCTGCCTTGGTCGTCACAATACGTACTCAACAGTGACTGTGCGGTATCTTCTATGATCGGGATCCCCGTTTTGTTTGAAATCGCCATCAACGCTCCCATATCGGCACATTGGCCAAACAGGTGGACGGGGATGATTGCTTTTGTCTTTTCTGTGATCGCCTTTTCAACGGCATGACAGTCAATGTTGAACGTATCTGCTTGAACATCTACCAGAACAGCTTTCGCGCCTAAAAGTGCGATCACCTCCACTGTAGAGATAAATGTAAATGCAGGAGTGATCACTTCGTCTCCAGGTCCGATTCCCAATGCCATTAAGGCAATCTGTAATGCGTCAGTCCCATTCGCGCAAGGGACAATGAAAACATCATCGCTTAACCCTTCCATGGTTTTGCCTTCGTGCAAACACAATGCTGATTTTAATTCTTTTGAGAATCCTTCCACTTCCTCCCCTCCAATAAACCGCTCTGAATCCAATACCCTTTTAATGGCATGATCTAATTCTGGTCTGATGCGGTTCATCAATCCGTTGAGGTCTACCATTTTTATTCCTTCCATGTCTTTTTTAGAAGCTATTCTGAGCTTTTTTTATACAACAGCGAATATACACTTTAGGATTTGTTCTTTGGACGAAGTAACCGCTTGTTCTTCAATGAACTGATAAAGTTCTATAAATTCATTCTCCAGCTCGAAAGTGTAAGATTCAAAACCTACCTTCGTTATTATGAATAAGATGCACAATACAATCTCTATTCCTATGATTGCTTGGGGTTTAGCTCTATTCGTTGTGGGTTTTAACCCTACTTCTGTTCAAGGCCAAACCACACGAGACGTCGCTTCTACCCCTCTCAAATCGCCACATATTTCATTTGTAGCTGGCGGATTTCTACCTGTCGCAGATTTAAACGCCCGATTTGGCGCGTTTGCTTCTGTAGGGGCTTCATTTGGTGTCAAAACGAAGGGTAATAAATATCTCGGATTTCGTGTCACATACCTTACTGGAGCCGAGTCTCAAGAGCCAGGGTTACTGTCTAACTTGCTTTCTCCAGATGGACAAATCGTAGATAACGAAGGAGATGTTGCGAATATTTCCGTCTCAGGAAGAGGCGCAATTTTTGGGATCCATGGAGGGACGATCATTCCATTGGGGTTTTCAAATGTAAACTCGGGTCTTTTTTTACGGGGAGGCCTCGGTTCGATACATCATAAAATCGGTTTTGATTTTACAGAACACCGCATCACTCAGCTCGAAGATCCTTATCTGTCTGGATACGATAGGCTGTCTTGGGGCGGGTATGTTTCTGGATTTATAGGGTATTGGCATATGGATACAAAAAGAAGAATCAACGCTTACGGTGGCCTCTTCAGCTTTGCCTCTCGCACCAGTCCGCTCAGAACCACAAATTTCGACACAGGTATTTCTGATGCCGGACCCCGCTTTGATGCAGGTCTCGGATTTGAATTTGGATGGGTTCTACATATCTACAAACGAGATGCAAAAGAGTACTGGTATTAATACCCGTTCTTAACAGATGCGAATTTTACATTATATATATCTGTCGATCATCTCGATTTATTCTATGATACTTCGTGTACTTGCACTTTTCGGTCACGCCCGTGCAAGCGCATTTATAGCGATGCGGTCTCCGGGTCACCTTCACGAGTTGTCACAACGTACACACAATCTTATTTCTGGCAATGACAAATGGTCTTGGTTCCATTGTGCCTCACTTGGAGAGTACGAACAAGCTGTGCCTGTGATTGAGGCGTATATCTCTATGCATCCCGAATCACAGATTTTACTCACGCTGTATTCTCCTTCGGGATACACCCCCCTGACCACCACTTCACCTCCGAGTTGGTTGCGCAATAACGATTACATCACTGCGCTTCCAATGGATACGCCATCTCAGGTCAGACAATTTCTTCAAGCTGCGCAGTATCGGATTGCGTTTTTTGCGTCTGCCAAATATGAGGTTTGGCCTGAATTAATCAGGCAACTCACCCATGCATTGCCACCTGTCCCCACGTGTGTTTTTGCAGCTCACGTCCTTCCAGATGCGCCTTTGTTGCGCAAAACACTCTCAGGTTTATTCCTGCGTAACACCTGGTCGAAGATTTCTACCATTCTCACCCAAGACGATGCTTCATCTTTACTGCTTGCTCAGGTCTCCATCAAATCTCAACCCGTAGGAGATCCAAGGGCTGACCGAGTCAGCCGACTCGCGCTCTCAAAAGAAGTGCCTGAAGCCCTTAAAGCATGGAAGGGTTCATCACGTGTTGTCGTCGCTGGAAGCTCATGGCCTCCTGAAGAAAAAATTCTCTCAAATCTAGAGTGGGACGAGACCACGAAGCTCATCCTTGCACCGCATCATATCGATGACGGACATGTCACCTCGATTCTCAATCTTTTTAATTCTCCCTCTTCACATTCACCTCGTGCGCTCCTCTACTCGGAATGGGTTTCTTCAATAAATGGTCACGATGCCACGTCGCCTTCTATTCTCATAATCGATTCGATCGGCTTGCTTTCTTCGCTCTACTCTTTGGCGGATTTGGCAATTATAGGCGGTGGTTTCGGTGCGGGTATACACAATCTCCTCGAGCCTGCTGCACATGGTGTCCCGATGATTTCAGGGCCCAACATCAATAGATTCCGAGAAGCTGTGGCGCTTCAGCGCACTCATTCTTTGGTAATTTGTCTAAACGAACCCCACCTTGCTCAGACGATCACATCTTCTCTGGA
>CAJQPF010000074.1 GCA_905480095.1 uncultured Flavobacteriales bacterium | reverse complement strand
CCAAACCAATGAAAAAGAAGCTTCCAAAACAAAACCGAAAGAGCCAGAACCCGAGGATGATACCGAAGATGATCCTCCCAAACGCATCTACAAATACTTGAAAGGATTGCTAAAATAATGGGAACATGACTTGTCCGAACGACCCGACAGTGTCGCCAAGTCTGTTGCCGGCCGGAACGAATCCAAAACATTGAAACAATGCAAAGATTACATTCGCCCATTGTTTAAGCAGTTGAAGCAACGCAAAATTGAAGAAGGCCTGCAAGCTCATTTACTGGAAATTGTGTCGCATGCACAACCGGGAGAATTTGTTAAAGCACACGATTTAAGAAGATTTATCAACTCCTTCCTGTGAGGAGAGGTCAAAGTCCCGAGGATCGAGCAGCCGAGATTGAAAGTGTTCTTGATTGGTCCAGAAAGAACGAAACGGATGATGATGACGGGATATGATGCGACGCTTTATAAACTTAGGTCTATCCCCATCTCCCGTTGAACTCCAGAGGATCGGGAGAAAGATGTTGATGGTGTTGTGACCTGGTTGCGTAACGGCAACGATTCTGACGATCCGACAGGCGAATTCAAGAAGATCTATCAAATGTTGCCCATATAAACGTCTAAACAGATCGAAAGTGTGATGGACTGGGCACGGAACATCAATATCCCATCAGATGAGATCATGGCAATGCCATCTTTAAAAAAATGAAGCTCTAACGACTAACTGCAATACTGTTAGATTATGTTTTATTTATATCTAGAATAGATATTATTATTTGCAATCCACAATCGTTTTTAGAAATAGATGTGGGAACGAATCTGACTGACAACTCTTGGTTATAAAGTCTGCAGCTGCTTTCGTTGATTTGGAAGAAGCGAATTGACTACATGGGGTTACATATGTTATTATACCAGGCTGGTACTGGAATCAATCGTCGGGCTAGATATTGTAGACTCGAACCCAATCCACCTCCATGATCTGGCCGTCCCCTTCAAATGAAGCTTCGTCTACACCCTGTTGACCACCCCAGCTACCTCCAACAGCAACATTCAAGATGAGATGGAAGTCTTGATCGAATGGCCACTCTTTGTATATGGCGCTATCCTTCCTGACGAATTCATGATATTTTAAGCCATCGATTATAAATTCAATTTCATCTTCACCCCATATTATATCGTAGGTGTGCCATCCATCGACGGAAACTGGGATTACTCCAGTATCTTGTGTACCAATCATATGGTTAAAAGCTTCTGTGTGGACCGTTCCATGAACAATATCGTCTTCATACCCGACGTGTTCCATAATATCAATCTCTCCGGATGCAGGCCAATCCCCATACAGCCAATCTGTTGAAAGCATCCAAATTGCTGGCCAAGTGCCGGTCGCTTTGCACTTAAGAAGTCGCGCTCGAACCTGCACGCGACCATAGGTCCAGTCTCCTTTGTTCTTGGTGACTAGCCTCGCCGATGTGTAGGAATTCCCTTCATAATTCTCCTTAATTGCTCGAATTTGGAGTACTCCATTCATGACAAATGCATTGTCCAATCGATCCGTATAATACTGAAGCTCCCCATTCCCCCAACCGTCACCACCGTGGTCGTAACCCCATTTACTCGGGTCAGGAGAGCCATCAACGTCGAATTCATCATACCAAATCAGCCTTGTGGGATCGATAGGGGGCGCTTGAAGGAGGAACCAACAAAAATGTGTTAAAAAACTACAGTAGAAACGTCAGAACCGGTGGCCCTTCACTTGAGAGTAACTCACCTTGTGTCAGCACTATCTCGGGTTTGCAAAGCCCACAGACCGAAGGGAATTGATTTGCAACTGCCTTGCAGGCGTTTCTATTGCTGTATTCCAAATTATTGACTAAATAGTCGATACGGGAGCCACAGGAGTGGCAGCCACCTATGCTCTCACTGCAAGCGATTCGATCGAGAATGCCGTTGGTACAAGTAGCGACATCACACAAGTTATTTATTGGTGTCTCTGGGTTTGTTGCCACCATAACAGGCATGCAAAGTCCACAGACCGAAGGAAATTGATTTGCAACCAACTCACACGCTTCGCTATCGATGTAACTCAACGTATCAACCAAATAGTCCATACGCGATCCGCAAGAGTGACAACCACCTAAGCTATCACTGCAGGCGATTCCATCGAGGACATCTTTGGTACAAGTTTTGGCATAACAGAAGTCGTCTTTTGCGGTATACATGCTACTGGGTAGGTTAGTAGGAAATGAAGTCGGACTTCTGGAAGGGTTTTGGCTTGGTGTGAGTGTCGGCTTCTGGGTTGGCGTTTTGGTTGGAAACCGAGTCGTTGGTGAAAGTGTCGGCTTCTTTGTAGGAACTGGTGTTGTTGGCATCGGGTCAGACTCAACGTCGGGGTTGCAAAATCCACATTCAGAAGGAAACTCATCTTTGGCAACTAGCCGACAAGCTTCCTCCTCAGTTTTTTCCATTGCATCAACAAGGTACTCAATACGTGCTCCACAACTATGACAACCGCCCAAGCCGTCGTCACAGGCCATTCCATCAAGGATATTTTGAGTACAAGAGTCGACACCACATAACCTTGGAACGACGGTAGGAAATATAGTTGTAGGTGAAAGTGTCGGCTCCCTGGTTGGAGTTGGAGTTGATGTTGTTGGCGTCGGGGTAGACTCGACTTCAGGTTTACAGAGCCCACAGATAGAGGGAAACTCATCTTTGGCAATTAGCCGACAAGCTTCCTCCTCAGTTTTTTCCATCGCATCAACAAGGTACTCAATACGCGCTCCACAAGTATGACAACCGTCCAAGCCGTCGTCGCAGGCCACCTTATCGAGAACCTCTTGCGTGCAGTCAACACCGCATAATGAACTTGCTTGTGCTGAATTGACAGTAGTAAGTGCAAGACCTATGAGAAATACCGCTTCGAACTTCATGGTCTCGGTTTCATTTCAGTTCTCGAGAAGAATCAACCAAGAATTTTTTGTTTTGTGTGCCGATCGCAAGTCAAATTTTCAAAGGAAGGCTCGCTAAAATAGAGATAGTTTTGAAAAGCTTTGCCTTTTCTCATCTCCGATGCCGATGAATGAGGCCGATTGAGCCGATGAGCGAGCATTTTTTTCGTTCCCACTTTAATTAAATACATCTCATAAAATAGGCCTTATGGGTATCTAGAGGTACTGACTGCTGACTGTATCCTATCTACTATGTATGCGATGGCTCGGAGTAGATTCAGAATTCAAAATAATTAAGGGCCATTGTATGTGTATAATTCATGGTCACTGTTCACGTAAAAACCCGGTTCCGAATTATCATATCGTCGCCTAAAATCAAAATAATATAATGCACGATGAATAGAAATAATAGTTCAGTAAGGCATGGGTCAAGATATGACAAAAGACAGTACATACAGTCAGTTGACCGTAGATGTGTCATGTGCTGTATATGATGTAATTTTGAAACAAGCCGGAAACCAAACCCATGCCATCTTCCCGTCTTGAATCAAACGACTTGAACATACATGTCTCTTACAACTTCATTTTGACTGACCGTCAGTGTTCTAGCTGTTCTAACTAATTTGTAATCTACTGTAAGCAATGTGGAAAAATCGCTAAAATCTAGACGCTTCCATCATACCATTACTATTGCTCAAGACTTCTCGTATCACACCCCAGTCCCGAGGCGTAAAGCGTAACCCCCCCCCCCTTTTCTTTCTTTCGAATTATTCAGCCGAAGATTGATGGAAATAAAACTTTGTATTGGAAATGCCCACTTTCTGAACAATTTCATACGCGCTCTCTCTGGCCAGAACTTCTGTTGCAAACTTAGAACCTAGATTGCTCAAGGGGTCAAAGAACTCACCATATTCCAATTGGCGCTTCACAGTCACTGTGCCCCCATCATATATCTTGCTATCCTTTGAATACAGCCTCCATGCAAAGGTGACGACGGCTTCCCCCAGCCACGTGAAGCTTTTCTCTGATGCTTTCATTGTTCCAACCATTCCTCCATCGGATAACATTACTACAAACACTTTGAGATGAAAACGAGCCGAGTGTTGAGGGGCAGTGTAGCTTCTTCCCAATATATCTCGAACCACATTGCGGGCTTTCTTCGCCGCACCCAACAGCGAGTCCTCAATTTTCAATTCACTAGAGACGTCGACTTGAGCACAAATGTCACTACGGTTTATATCTTCAGGTAAGGGGATTCGATCCCGCCACCTTTTAGTTTCCTTGACGAGCTTGGAATTGCTGTCAGTGGGGGTAGTGCTACCGGTAGGTGATGGAGGTAGTTCGCCGCATTGAATCAATGGGAGGTCTGGGAACTCCATTGTGAAAGATTTGGTTACGCCTCCGAAACAGAATCGTCAGTCTGTTGGTGTTGTTATGAATTTGTTTACTGACCACGGTTGTGACGGAGAGTTTTGATGGCGGGAAAAGGGTGTTTCTCATTTTTTAATGCAGCGCAAGTGTTCCATCATAATTCAAAGATTGGCGGGCGCGCAGGCACCCGCACCGCACAATAAAAGGAACAACAACTGTGGAAACACACGACTGAAAAGGCGCCATACGACATACGAGAGGTTTGAATCTAATGGAATTTTCGACATACGATGAGTTACAGGTTACAGCATGAATTACTGTAGGTACTAATAGCGTTTTGGCCAGGAAGCCCCAGGCTATTTCGCCACTTTTGGGCAGCCTGGAGGATATTTTTATATCCTCAATATCCTCTTTTTCCGTCAAGCTTACTGTGATAGCTGGAGTGTTTCTGATGTCAATAATACTATAGTTCACTCATTTAATCCTATTTAATCACGTTTAACTCTGAAATCACTCACCAGGCCATTATTACAGCGCAAGAATGCCTGTAGCTCCTATGCTATCACCAACTATCCTCTGGATGAAAGTCAATTGTGAGAAGACAAGCTCCACCGCAGCACTAGTGTCTATTCTACTTCTGTCCTTAATGGAGCGCTCCCAAAAACACAAATCGCAAAATGTGTGCACGCAATTTGTGTATGTGCCAGGCATTCCAAATATGATCTGCAAGGCAATGGCTGACCCTCGAAGTCGCGTCCAAGCCAAGTTTAGACCAAGACAGTCTGCCGCACTCAACAAACGAGGTCGACCCGCTCCTTTCACCCCTCCTTTCAATTTCAT
>CAJQPF010000073.1 GCA_905480095.1 uncultured Flavobacteriales bacterium | reverse complement strand
TATATATATATATATATATATATATTTCTCACAGAAGCAAACAAAGGGACCCTGACCCTAAGGATTAACTCCTCAATAAGAAAGGAGATGTCTACATATGAGGGATTCCATTCTACGCTTCAGCACTGTGTTATTGTTAAGGAGTTGTTGTTAGGCTTAGGGTCCCTTCGTTTGCTACTCAGGTTTCTTTTTCAAGGCGGAGCTCCCCGGCCAGCGGCCAGAGGGCGGCAGGTCCGCAGCCACGGAGAGTTATTTACAGGGACTTTTATATGTATATCCAGGAACTCTTTTTGCAGAACACTTTATGCTATGGGACTTTTACATTTATGCTCAGCTGTTTTTAAGCAATTTCGAAAATCAAGTTCCTGAACATCATATGGGTAAAAGTCCCTATGAGTTATGCTCGCCGTCCTCCAAACGGGGGATCTGAAAAGGGGGATCCGGGAAACAGTCTGCTTTTGAGTGACTTAGCAGTGACTTCCAGTAAGTGTTTTTGTTGGTCGGGTCCCCCTTTTCGGATTCCCCTTCGGGGGACGGTGATATGCGACTCTCATTATCAAGACTTGCTATTTTCTACATCCCTCTGAAATAGATTGGGGGCTTATTTTGTTGTTTTTTCAGGTTCGGAAGGGAAATACCTATTTTGCACAACTGTCCGAAAGGGTAGAATATGGCAACTATGTTATCTGTAGTCCGTAATACGCACTTGGCATGCACCTTGCACAGAAAATACATAGCATGCGCACCGAACGTTTTGACCTTCGCCAACAGTTCCGAGCAACAACAAGACGTGCCGTCGCGCATGCCAAATACACCGAAGATATATTGGCGCGTGCTACTGACACCATGTTTACCCCTACAACTACTTGTTACGGACTACACTAGAATCGCATATGTACGACTTGTATGATTTTGAGCATGTGGATATGTTTGTAGATATGTTTCAACACTATGCAAATATGTAAAACACTATGTTTGTTTGTAGAACATGTAGACAATTATGTTTGGAGATATTACGAATGACTGTACAGTCTTGTAACTATATGTGTGTGTTAAAGGGCACCAGGTCTGTGTTGATGGAGAATCATGTTGTTCTCGTTATCAAGTAGAAGATCCTATGCTGTTGATGCAAACATAGATAACTGTAGAGTTTCGTGAAATGTTTGTCTGCTTTAGAGGGCGGCACGCGCGATGTGTTCTGCCAATTCTGTGAGCGCTTGGCAACGTTTCGCGGTGTTGCCGACAAGGAGGATGCGAAGGAAATGCTACTTCTAAGTGACTTCAAAACTACTTTTTGGTCGGATCCCCCTTTTCGGATCCCTTTTTTGGGCAACAAACGGTTGTGGGGTCTATCTGTCTGTCTATCTACCTATGTATGTAAACAACTATATATATATATATATATATATATATGTTATACACGCATACAATATACGCGCATGTCTGCCCCCGCCCCAGGCCTCTCCCCCCTTTGCAGAGGGGGAGGCTGCCGGATAAGTCCTCGGCCCCGTGGCGCCCCGCCCGCAGAAAGAGCGCCACTCACGGTAACCGTCTCACTATCCTTTCCCTTTGACTGTCTAGGAGTGTTTATGGTTACGGCTTGGGGCAAGGCGGTTAGCTAAAGTCGTGCCCTCTAACAAACGGCGAGGGCCGCTGAGCGGTAAGGGAAAACTAGTTTGAATTTCCGTGCGGCAAGCGGTAAGCCAGAGGTGATTTCCTTGTGGCAAGCAGTAAGGACAGACCTCAAACGGTAGCTATGACTTTTACTGGATAGACAGCTAGACAACTGATGGTGGTAGTAAGCGCAATAAATCAATGAATTGTGAGTTTGAGGTCCAGATAACTTCTTAATCATAATCAACTGACCATGTCATGCGTACACACAGGGCTGCACATTGTGTGTGTGTACACTTTGTCACAGTGGCTTGACTGTTTTGGATCGTTTTTTTCATGTTTCTTTTTGTGGGCGCAAAACGGTTTGTCAACGTACACATGCTAGGTGGGCCCCTGGGACAATCGCTACCATGGTGAGGCAAACATACATCCACTGTCCCCCCAAAGGGGATCCGAAAAAAGAGGGATCCGACCAACAAATCGCTTTTGAGTCACCTAAAAGTTACATTTCTTCCGGATCCCCCTTTTCCGGATCCCCCTTTGGGGGACGGTGATACGTAGATGCGTAAGGATGCGACGCCCCGGGTGAAACAGACTAACGATCTTCGTTCGTCTACATTCTGCAAAGGGGGGTGCAGTGGAAACAGGGTGTAGTGGTTTACATTATATTATAGGCTGTTTTACTATACAATACTACCCCCATCCACTGCACCGCCCTCCGACTGCACCCCCCTTTGATGAATATCCAATTCGGGGTCCTGGGCCCGCCCAGCCTACCGGTCAAGCCTCCGCGGTCTGTCGATCCGCGAACCGAGAATCTGGATGTCTGAGGGTTTGACTCTAGCATATTGTTATTATTATTATTACTATTAGTACTATTATTATTATTATTATTATTATTATTATTCATCAGGGATCAATTTACCATGAACGTGATTGGATCCCCAAAATCTGGACTCTGTGCGTTCTAAGTGCCGTGGATTCTTAGTATCCGGACCGGCCGCACTTTCGCTACCCCTTCGCCGCCCTCCCGAGGCACCAATCTGACCACCTGTGCACGATCGCCTGCGACAGTCGCGAGGGCAGTCAGGGCACAAACACATCAGAGATGCTTTCATAGGATCATTTAGGGGCCCCCGGTTAGGGGCCCGCTCATTACAAGCTTATATATCCGTATTTAGCCCTATTATCAGCTTGCATATCCTAAATAGGGGGCCCCTAAAGATCCCTATGACGCTGGCAGTTGCGGCTTGCCCGGGCGGGACGAGAACGCGTTCGGCTGCTCTGCTCACTCATGGGATGGTTAGCGGGACAGTGTAGACGGGGTAGCGCACAAGGCGGCTCCACTGCGCCCCCCATTTGGGCAGCGACGTGTTTTTTGTTATGTTTGAAGAAATCGATGTTTGTCGATTTCGATTCGATTACCGAATTCATGTTTCGGAGCCATCAGCAGAGCGTTCTAATGAATCGTAGTTTTCTCGGGGCATGGGGATCCGAAAAGGGGGATCCTGCCAAAACAACACTATCATGTTTTGAGTCACACAGTGACCTTTTTTCAGATCCCCCTTTTCGGATCCCCCTTTTCGGATCCCCCTTTTCGGATCACCCCTTTGGGCAACAAACGGCTGTGGGGTCTATCTGTCTGTCTATCTACCTATATATGTAAACAACTATATATATATATATATATATATACATGTGTATATATATATATATGTAGTTATGTATATATATATATATATATACATATATATATATATATATATATATACATACATACACATGCACCTATGATATACACCCTTTGGGGGACGGCGAGAAAAGCTTACGGCGTCCCTCAGGAAGTCCTCAGCGCGCTGAGCCAGGACTATTACTATTACTATTATACTTATAATTACTATTATGATTACTTTTATGTTTACTTTTACTATTACTAGTTTTATTATTATTACCATTAGTATGATTGTTATTATTATTATTATCATTATTATTATTATCAGGCGGCGGCGCTCCGTTGGTCGTTTTCTAACCGGCAGGACATTTTCATTTTCCGCCCTGCTCCGCTGACACCCTCGACGGACGCGCTGGGACGCTACTACTACTACTACTACTACTACTACTACTACTGCTACTGCTGCTACTGCTACTGCTACTAATCATAATAATAATCATAATAGTAATAATAATAAACCATAATCTCTGAAGGGAGGCGTCGAAGACGCCGTTAACTTCCGGCCAAGTTACGGCTCGCGGCAAGTCAGTTAGCAAAAGTTGTGCTGCCGAGAAGGCAAGGGCCGGTACGCAGTAAGGAACTTGTAGCTTTGTCGTCCTCGCGGCAAGCGGTAAGCAAAAGGCGAATCAAATTCCTTGTGGCTACCGACCGAGAGTGTCAAAAGCAGGCAGGGCCACGACTCCCGCAGGCCCAAAATTCCCGTGGGTGCCGCAAGCTGGGCCGCGGGACCTTGAAACCGGGCTCCCAAGGGGAGCTGTGAGGCAGACACTTGTCACTTCAAAAGAGCACATAAAACTAACAAACAAGACACAATAATACATAATAGCAATAACACGCAAATCACCTAAATACATGAAATAATAAGAATATTAACAACAACCTACAAATCATATGATCAAAACAACTTCAAGCTCCCGCGGACACTGTGGACCCCTGGGCCTTCCCACCTGCCGGGTGCGGCGCAGACTCTAAGATGCTCGGTTGCCAGCGAGAGGTCGTTCATTGTTCACATCAGAGGGTGGTCAATTACGAGGGTTAGGCTCTTGTACGGGGATCAGCTTGTTTCCCGAAAGCTTTCGGAATCTTATGTTATTGTTGTTTGTGCTACGGGATCACTTGTTTGCATTTGCGGGAATTTGTCGGGAAATGTTCAAACCCACCCCTCACATGTTTACCCCACCCCCCCATGCACCACCCTCTCATCGTAGACGCTTTTCATTATGATTCGCTGCCCAGAAACCAACCCTAATCCCTAGAGAGAAAAGCTTCCAGAAAGCGCATGTCCGGGGTCCGGGAGACTTCGTAAGTTGGTTTCAGTAGAGGTCAGGGCCAGCTTTGGTCAGCCAATAATTGCTGCCCCCCAAAGGGGGATCCGAAAAGAGGGATCTGACCAACAAATCACTTAAGCCACTTGTAAACATATTCAACTCTGTTTTGTCAGATCCCCCTTCTCGGATCCCAGTTTGGGGGACGGTGAACTAGTGGTGGTCGGCCGTACTTCCACATGTGTTTCATTTTTGTTTGTGTGGCATCGTTTTATGCAGCGCGGTGAACGTTTGCCGTCCCCCCGCTCTAATACTTGCTAACTTGCTAACGGGGAGTTAGCCTCGATGGAATGTAATCATATGTTCCCTCTGGTCATATGTTTGATCAGATGCTAAGCAAACAGGCATACTTTAGTTTTAACACAGTTAATATATAGGGGTCAAACGAAGCATGCTGACTACCCGTTAGTGAGTGTATACCCCTTTCCTGCTTTCCTACTTAGGAAAACCGATGCTGATCACATTGCTTTCCCTGGCAACCGAGCATGATACGACGTACGATGCGCATTTTCCCGTCCCCGCCTGCCGCGTTGCAGCGCGAATTTCGAGCGAAATCCTCGTTACAATCGTAAAGTCATTGTCTAGTACATATATTAAACGTATTCATATGAAGGATAGGTGTCATGGTACAGGTCTTGCTATTGCATGCATGCGAACCATATCGATCACTGCTTGACCTAGATGTGGAAGTCATTAGCAAACATCACATGCACGTACGGTAGGCGGAACATGTCAGGCATACCGGTCCGGTGTCTCTGAAATAAACACTCACCCAGTAGTATCGAACACACTCCATTATGTTACGAATGTGTCAAGTGGCCTGCGCTGCCTGCGCCGCCCCCCCGGGGCAGCGCCTTGCGCGCCCGGGGCGGCCCCTCGCAGGGCAGCCGAGAGCCAAGCCCCCTCTAGAACGGGAGATCGCGCATATGTATATACATGTGTATATATATATATATATATATATATAAAATAAGTATTGTTATTATTATTGGTATCATATGAGATCGCGCAGGCCCCCGCCCGGGCGGACGCTGCCGATCGGTGCGCGCGAGTGCGCGTTCCGCTCCGGCGTCGCTCCCTGGGTCGAGAGAGACCGCTGCGCGACGGGGAATGATGCTTTGGTCTTCCCCATCCCCTCGGCGCCTGTTGGGCAAGGACGGACTGCACGGAGTCCGGGGCAGGGGGGGGGGAGCGGCCAGGGCCAGGTGTCAATCAATCTACACTCTCCTGCGTGCGCAGATAGCACATGCAGAGCGGCCTCTCAAGTACCGCGGAGCCGTAGCCCCGGCCCCTCCCCCCCCTGCCCCGGAAGCTGTATATAAAAGCCACGATGCGGCGGCCGCCCAGGAGGCCCGCGGGGCGCGAGACGTGGGCGCGAGAGGGGGGCATGATACCTCATATGAGGAATTTACTAGGCTGGCTGAGACTAGGCTTGCTCGAAATAGCTTAAGTTCCTTAACATCGCTTAAACTACATTGACAAATAATATATGTTAAGGTAATCTAAGCTAGTTTAATGTCATTTAAGGTATTTTGAGCCAGCCTAGTCTCAGCCAGCCTAGTAAATTCCTCATAGCTATCGGCGCCGTCGAGACGAGCTGCATGGCTTCTTTTTTTTTCGCCCCGCTAACTAAGGCAAAGGCATCGACCGCTTGTGTGCCGAGCGCGCGCAACCGGGGTGACACTTGTGTTTTGTTGTTGGGGAACCCGCAAGTTCCGCCCTCATGGCACATGTTTGGTGTTTCAATGGTGCCGGGCAAATAAAGAAGTAGAAAGCGCCATGTCAATGATGTTTATGTTATAATTCATGGGATTTTCAGGGACCCCCTCATCGGGGGCCCGTTTTCACACAGACAACAAATACTACATGATTACGAATATGAATAGACAAGGTGATGGCTTAAGACATGCTTGCAAGCAGGGGGTCCCTAATGGGGTGTCCCTATGAACGTCCACTTCGTACGAACACGGCCAGTTTCAAAAGTTCAATCTGAAAAAATGTGCCCAGGCCCTGGGATATTTTAATTGTCAAAGGGAAAATTGAAGTGAAGATAAGCAATGCATTTGGCATTTGGGACCCTCAATGTGAAATTGTGTGAATCGAAATTATGAGAATTGCCAGTACCTTCCCTTGATCGGCGGCGACCGAGGCCGCCGACCGAGCTGGGAACTTGCTATCGGCGGCGCCACCCTGTGAAAACTTCCCCGAAAGTTTCAGGGTCTTCAAATATTGATTTGAGATCCAAGCAGCGCTTGGGCAGCATTTGCCGCGACAGCTGAATGAAGGGGTAGCAAGGTGGTTTCTTATATATCTTCTCTTATCAGCGGCGAAAACACATAAACAACAAAATGCACAGAGACAAACCATGCACAAACCATGCAGGCAGGCAGGCAGGCGGGCAGGCGGGCAGGCAGGCAGGCAGGCAGACAGACAGACAGACAGAACATATATACATACACATACTAACACAACTCATCAGCGGCGACCGGAGGCCGCCGGCAGAGCCTGCGGCGAGGGGGCTGCGGGAGTGACGACCGCAGCCG
>CAJQPF010000072.1 GCA_905480095.1 uncultured Flavobacteriales bacterium | reverse complement strand
TCCTCTTCCACCTGAACAATTCTGTCCCCCGCTCGAATGCCTAGTTTCTCTGAGGGTCCTCCTGCAATGGGCGAGACCACCATGATTGTGTCCTTGAAAATATTAAACTGTACACCTATTCCTTCAAAACTGCCATCGAGTGGCTCATTGGCATCTTTTAAATCATCCTCTGAGAAATAAACACTGTGCGGGTCAAGTTCTTCAAGCATCTTCTCAATGGCTGTTTCTACGAGCATGTCCATTTCGATACTGTCTACGTAAAGCCTGTCAAGCATACTTAGAAGCGTGCCAAATTTCTTGGCGCCTTGTTGCGCAGTGGTTTGGGATGTGGCAGGACCAGTAGCGAGGATTCCGATACAAAGGGAAAATACGAGGGGTATACTGTTCAGTTTTTTCATGGACGCACAAGTTAGGGGATAGGCGGTTTATGAAATCTGAATTTTTGCTAAATGTTGTCGATATGAAAGTATCTTTAAGGAATGAAATTGAAACTCATCTCAAGTGTTTTGTCGTGGCTCGTCATGGGCACGCTCTTAAATGTATTCAGTGCTCAAAATGTGAGTGTGATCGCACCTTTGTTTTCTGACATCGTTGAAAATGTTGAAAAAGAAGCTGAACTCAACGGGCGTGATATGGCCGGTGTCGTGATCGAATCTGAAATGGACTTTTTTGATTTTGCGTCATTTGAGGTATTGGAAGATGGTGTGTCAGAGTGGATACTTGATATAGAATCAACTGCTGCGTTGGGCTTGTGCGTTTATTTCAACGACTTTCATATTCCAGCTGGAGGGTCTTTGTTGTTTCAATCAGAGGCGGGTGTCTTCTCGACTTTGTATCAGGAGGGTCCAGTCAGATCAGAGGAGAACAACGCTCATGGAAGATGGGCCAGCGGTGACATTCCCGGAGATCAAATCAGAGTCATTTACAGACAATCTGCTTCTTCTATCGGGTCAGCCAGACTCGGAATTATGGGGATAGGATATTTTGTGAGGGGCGTTTCTCGCGGATCAGACGATTGTGAAGTGGATGTGATGTGTCCAGAAGGTGATTCATGGCAATGTGAAAGAGACGCAGCAGTCAGGCTTCGTGTCACTCAAGACGGAGGGATTTATTACTGCAGTGGATCCATGGTGAATAACACGGAATATGACTGCCGTCAGCTCCTTTTAAGTGCGTTCCACTGTGCGGATGCCGTCGATGAAGATGAGTGGGCATACCTCAAGGTGAGGTACAATTATGAATACACTGAGTGTGGAGGGACTGTCTCGATTAATTCTCATGCCAGAACAGGCGTGATTCCACTGACAAATAGCAACGATGCATCCAATCAGGGATTTAATGGCTCGGACTTTCTTCTTGTGGAGGTCGAAGATGCCATTCCTGAGACGTGGAATCCTTTTTATGCCGGATTTGACGCTTCGGGAGAGACGGGTCACATCGGTGTGGGCATTCATCATCCAAGTGGAGATCGAAAGAAAATATCAAACTATACAAACCCCTTGACTTCATACAACATTGGAGGTGCCGGCTCTCACTGGCGTGTTTACTGGACGGCCACGGAAACAAACCACGGCGTCACCGAAGGAGGGTCGTCTGGGTCGCCAATATTCAGTGAAAACCACCACATTGTCGGAACGTTAAGCTCTGGGCTCTCAGCGTGTGTAAATGGGGGAGCAGGGAACGGAACAGGTCCATATGCACCTGATTTTTATGGCAAAATGAGCTACCATTGGGATGGCCCCAATCCCATTTCCGCGTCTCAAAAACTCAAAAACTTTCTCGACCCTTCTGGGTCAGGGCAAACAATCGTCAATGGCAGTTACGTTGGAGAAGGAGCCCAACCCTGTGGCAATTTCAGTGCGTGTAGTCTTACTGAAGCAGCGGGCCTTGTTCTTGAATCTCAAGGGTGGACGATCAGTCCCAATCCAGCTTCTTCGGGAAGTGTAGAGATCTCCATGCCAACAGGTGCACCACTTGTGGAGCTTCGTGTATATGATGCGAGCGGTCGCTTGTTAGAGAGCCGCATGCCAGATCTTATTTCCGAGTCCCTGTCACTCGATGTGTCTCACCTTTCAAAAGGTCTTCATTTCTTTACCGTAAGGACGTCTGATGGGACGTCTTCGACATTGAAACTCGTGATTGATTAATTCTCTAGGGCTACAACACATTTCAAATAGCAGGTATGCCAAAACTTCCCAATGAATACAAGTTTTTAGATTTATCTGATTATGGACGCACCGGTGGTCATTGGATTGCCAACCAACTTAAGAATACAAGATTCACGCCTATTCACGTGACGACCTTGTTTGTTTTTGCAGGGCTTTTTGCCGTTTTATGCATGCTCAACGGCTATTATAAAGCAGCAGCTTTTTTGATCATACTCAAGTCTGTGATTGATGCTGCGGATGGAGAACTGTCAAGGCTCAATAAAAAACCTTCTTATACAGGTCGCTATTATGACTCTATTGCGGACATCATACTTAATTTCTGTTTTCTACTTGCCTTTTGGTATGTGACTGAAATTTCAATAATCTATATGTTCATTGCATTTTTTGGGATTCAACTTCAAGGCACTGTGTATAATTATTACTATGTGATTCTCAGAAATGCTGTTCAAGGCGATTCGACGAGTAGAATTTTTGAAGTTGCTGCACCAAAAGCCCTTCAGGGAGAAAGTCAACGCACCGTAAATATCTTTTATAACATCTACAACATCTTATATATCGTTTTTGACAAGATCATGTATCATTTGGATAAAAACGCGAGTGATAGTCCTCCATTTCCCAAGTGGTTTATGACTTTAGTGTCATTGTATGGCCTTGGATTTCAGTTGCTATTGATGTCACTTATGTTGATCTTAAATCTTCAAGATTATGTGATTCCATTTTTCATTGTTTACTCGATCCTTATATTGGTATTTGTGGGGATTAGAAAAATTTTCATCAAACCTGTCTGATTCCGTCACAACAATGGGAACAACAGATGTGAGTAGCCGTCTGTGTGTAGCTCCCTACGGGCTACAACTGAATTTTATAAAACATTGTTATCATTGAGGTAGCTGTTCTGTTTTTGCTGTTTTTGCCCTTGTGACATTGTCGGAGATCGCAAACACTGTTTGCCTCCATGCGTGGGCCTCGGACTATGAAGCAGACCACCACCCAATGCTTGACTTCTTCGCTCCTGTATTCGTCAAATGCCAGTGGTCATTACCCGTTTGGACACATTTCTTCAGTCATTTCTCAGGACCTTTGGGTGTCCGTGGTCAGGATTTAAAAACCAATTGTGCCATGTTTCCTCTGAGAAACAGGCATGGCCCAAACGGTTTGTGATGAGGCGGACATCCGGTGGAAAGATGGCCTGTGACCCTTCTATTTGTGCTTGAATGCGGCGGTATGGAAACACGAGAATGTCATGGCAAGCGGGTTTCAAAAACTCCGCAGGGTCGACGATGTCAAACCACGTTTTGGCTTGGTCATGTTCACTTCGAAAAAGCGCATGTAAGGCCGCGAGAAGTCGATATGCATGAAGGTCGTGAAGCTGGAAGTGTTCAAGCCGATCTGATTCGATGACAATGTTTGCCATGATCCACGATGTAAGGTCCTCATGGCATGTCATTAATGCCATCATCAGTGGCTCATGAAAAAATGTCAGTGGGGTAGAGGCCGGCAGGTTAAGATGTTTGACAACCTTGGCAAAAACATCTGACACTGTCATAAGGGGCTGTCGAAGAAGATGCACCGTGAAAATTCGTCCCGCCAATACAGAAGGACATTGATTGACAAAGAGTTCATCCAAGTTGATTGGTGGAAGGGGTTGGTTGTTGAGGCGGTGGTGAAGTTGATCGAGACACGCAAGAAATACCCTGGATTCTTGGGTGAGCGGTTGTTTTCTAATCAACGTTGTCCAACGTCCGAAATATCCGTTAAGCGCCGAGTAATCTACAAGCCGCAAGTAAACGCCCTCCACCACAATGGGATGCGTCAAGAGGGTGTCAGGTGGCGATGGGTCCAGGCTTTTGATGAGTAGCCCCAATGAAGATGCAAAGTGAATTTGGTAGGCATAAGGGTATGCTGCCGCATTGTACACCCCATCATCGAGTAAGGCTAGCAAGGTGGAATGGTCTCGACAAAGAAGGAGGTGGCGGGTCGTATCTAAAAGCAGCTGGAGCCGTTCAAGACCCATTTCTTTTGAGCTCAGAAAGTCTAACAGAGATTTTGATTCCGGGGCAACAAGGATGCGGTGCAGTTCAGCTTGTGTATGCCAAAACGCCAGTTTGGGTGCCGCGTTGTTGTACTGGGCATAATCGACATAGCCACAGAATTGAGACAAGGCATCTAGGGTTTTGCGTTGGGGCGCTCCTCCTGGGGCCAGTCCCCATAGCCGTCTCAAAGTATTGTAGCTAATGAATTGGTCAGTCCGTTCAAGGATCAGTCGGGACAAAAGTTCACATTGTCCTCTTTGTAGTATTTCAAAACCACAGGACTTTACCACTTCATTTTTTAAACGAGAAATCATGTATCAAATTTGTATCAAAAATACAGATAAAGCAACATAAATTTGTGAAAAAAAAATCATTCAATATGAATCACACTTTCACATCCGTCTCTCTGATTGCCTTATTGGCCATCTCAACCATGGCATCGTCACAAGAGACGATTCAATATCCATACAATCCCGACGTGAACAACGATGAGTTCATCTCCACTTCGGATTTGACGGGTTTCTTGGCGCAGTTTGGCCAAGGTTTTCAACTGGCACCAGTTCTTGTGGATGGCGACGAGTTGCTGACTGTTCTTCAGTTTATGCAAACTCAAATTACATCTCTCCAGGCTCAGGTAGCCTCTCTCGAGGCAGCTGCGATTCCTGGCTTGGTGGACTATGTTTCCGTTGATGATTTGTCACACACAGTTCTCATAAGTGGCGCAAACTTCCAGGTGGTCAACGGCTCAGATTCCCAGCTCTCTGAGAACGCGCTTGGCAACATTGTCGTTGGATACAACCCTGTGGACAGTGTGGAACAAATCGACTTGCGGACAGGTTCGCATAACTTAATCTTGGGATCAGGCCAGACCTACCTGGGGTCATGCAACATCATTGGAGGAAACGGAAACCAAACAAATGGCGATTTCGGCATCGTTTCCGGGTTGACCAATGAGTATTCTGGATATGGAGGAGGCATGATTGGCGGAAGCCAAAATCTGAGTTCTCTTACTTACGGAGCCACATTGGGAGGAAAGAAGAACACGTTGAATTCAGATGGCGGTGCCATCGTGGGGGGGTACAATAATGAGGTGCGCCGTGAACAGGCGGTTGTTGTTGCTGGTTCTGACAATTGGATTGGAGATGACCCTGGCACGAACAACCGCTATGGGGTGATTTGCGGTGGGCGTTTCAATTCAATGCACGATGGTCAATATGGAGGCGTCTTTGGAGGCCAGAATAATGAGGTCAATGGTGAATATGCGAACGTTCTTGGTGGCAGCGGCAACTATGCAAATAATGGTCTGATTGCCGGTGGTCAAGACAACGTTGTCGATGGCAACCATGCTGTTGTAATTGGTGGCTTGGCCAATCATGCTCAGGCATCTTGGAATTCGATTTTTGGGGGAAACAGCAATTTAATAGGCACCGGAACTGATAATTGTGTGCTTGTAGGAGGCGAATCAAACATGATTCAGAGCTACTCAACCCATTCTTCCATTCTTGGGGGGCAGAACAACGTCATCGGATCACCAGAATCGGATTCTCGTTTTTCAGTGATCTCAGGTGGGCGATATAATGTCGTCGAATGGGGATATTCAAATTCGATTTATGGCGGCTCATCAAATCGTCACGAACAACCGACGTACACAGGAGAAATGAGTACAGTCGCTCGCTCCATTTTCGGCGGATATTCAAATCGCAACTTGGCTGGGTATGGAACATCTATCGTCGGAGGAAGATTCACAATAGCTGAAGTTCGAGACGCGGATGATCCGACATACGCCCCAGTCGATTGTTTGATTGGTTCACCAGGTAGAACGTTTGTTGGTTCGACCTCAAATTCCGGAGGTAACCTTGTAGAGAGTCTCTTCGGAACAGGCGGACAATGACCCCTATTGGCCTGTGTTTACGTGTTTAATTTAAAAAAGGCCCACCTGAGGAGGTGGGCCTTTTTTGTTCCAAGGGTTTGCACAGTCGGAACTTGTGGTAGGCCATCATGAGGTAATTGAGTATCTCGGCGGTGCGCCCTTCGGGTGGGGCTTCTGCCAGATGTATGAGGTTCCCTACGGGCTGAAAAAGGCTATTTCAGGAAGGTCAGTTTATTTATCCCGACGCGGGTTTTAAAGGCGCCGAACATGACTGTGGCGGTCTTTCCCTGAATGGAGATGACTTCTCCGCGTTCCTTTCCATTGCGGAGTTTGACTGTGGACCCCTTTTTGATTTCGTCAGACCTGTGGTTTGGTCTCCTTTTGCTCGATTGAATGGATGCATTTTTTGCACGCGCAGAACTTCTGGCCTTTCGTTGTGCTGCTTCTTCTTTGCGAGCATTCTCGACAGCAAGAAACTTGTTGATTTCTTCAAGAAGGGCGGTGTTGTTTTTTCCAGGCTTAAAGCGATCAATAAATTGGCTGAGTTTTTTTCCTCTCGCAATCGCGATGTTAAACGCTTCTGTGGCTTCGTTTAAGGCTACGGATTTCTCTGAAAACTGGGATTTAATTTTACGCGCTTCCATCGCCGTTTTCTCGGCATCCACTTCAGCCCGAAGTTGTCTGTTCGTGAGTTTGGCCAAATTCGCTTTCCCCTTCTGAAGGTCGCCTATAAGGGCGTCGAGTTCTACTTTTCGGATGTCGAGTTTTGACTTCGCTCTGGAGATCAACGCAGGGGAGATGCCGTTTGTTTCAGCGACTTCGAACGTGAAAGACGAACCTGGATTGCCGATTTCTAGTTTGAACAACGGGGCGAGCGTCTCTCGGTTGAATAACATCGACGCATTGATGGCGTGTTTCAGTTCCGCGGCGCGAGATTTGATGTTTGCATAATGCGTAGTAATCACTCCGAAAACGCCTCTTTCATAGAGTTCCTCAAAGAAAACTTCAGCGAGTGCACCCCCCAATTCCGGGTCTGAACCTGTGCCGAACTCATCAAGAAGCAGAAGCGATTTGGCATCAGACACCTTCAGGAAATGTCTCATGCGACCCAACCGATAGCTGTAGGTGCTGAGCTGATTTTCTATGCTTTGGTTGTCACCTATGTCGGTGAGTATGGCATCGAAAAACCCCACTTCCGATTTGGGGTCCACCGGGATCAAAAGTCCAGATTGCAGCATGACTTGCAGCAGACCTACTGTTTTAAGGGTAATGCTCTTTCCTCCTGCATTTGGACCCGAAATCACAACGATTCTGCCATGCTTAGAAAGTTGTATGGTTTGTGGATGTGTTTCTTTCCCCATCGACTGGTGTGTCTGAACGAGCAGTGGGTGGTATGATTCAATGAGGTGTATCCCAGGATGCTTGGTGATTTTTGGCATACATGCATTGAAATCTAGCGACAGGCGCGTCCGTGCTTGAATCCAATCGAATTCAATAAGTGCGACGTGGTAGTTTCGGATTAATGGAAGGTTTCGTCGTGCGATTCGCGTAAGTTCCTTCAGAATTCGTCGCTTTTCTTTACGCTCGTCATCGCGTAAAATTTCGAGCTCGTGGTTCAAGGGAATGATGACCCCAGGTTCTATAAACGTGATGGTTCCCGCAGTTGAAGATCCCAGAACGTTGCCGTTTACACGTCTTTTATACGTGCTTTCTACCGCCAATGCGCGGCGGTTATTTACAAACCCCTCACGGATGTCTGCCAGCATGTCTTTGCCCTGGAGATCCTTCATGACACTGTTGAAGTTTCGGCTAATCTTGCGTCTCAAACCCGTCATTTTTTCTCGGATTGCACTTAGAGTGGGGGACGCGTTGTCTGAAATTTGGCCCTTGGCATCAAAGACTTTTGCGATGGGGTCAATGAGGTCTTTTGTGTAGACCAAATCCTTCTGGATGTCATTCAGTCTTGGATACTGCGCGCGTTTGTTTTGAAGGAATTTCACAATCTGATTGACTGTGTGGGAGGCCCGAGAAATTTTTGTGAAGCTGGCTTCGTCAAGGACAGAGTCACGGATTTCGATGAGTCGAATCTCATTTTGCATTTCTTCAAATTCTAATGCAGGGAAGGGTTCGCCTTCGACTTTAATGCGTCTCAATTCCTCAGTTTCGCTGAGTGTTTTTACGATTGAACGGCGGTTTTTAATCGGTGCGAGCGCCAGGGCTCTAAATTCAGCGGTAGGTTGAAGCGTTTTTGCTGCAAGCAAAATTCGAATCCTGTCGAATTCAAGATCCGAGGCGACTTGCTCATCGAAATGGAGCATCACATCTTTATTCATACTTAGATGATATTTGTTTGCAGTGTTCAAATGCAGACTCAATTTCTGACCTGTCAAACCACACCACGCGGTCGTCTTTTTTAAACCATGTCATTTGGCGTTTTGCAAACTGGCGCGTAGAAATCACAATTCTTTCTTCAGCCTCTTCAAGTGAACACGCACCATTCAGATGGGATATGAGTTCTTTATACCCGACCGTTCTAAGGGAATTGCAGTGGGAGAGATGCATGAGATTTTTTACCTCCTCCACCCATCCGTCTTCGATCATTGTTTTCGTTCTCTTTTCGATTCTCACGTTTAATTCTTCTCGTGGAACGGTCAGTCCAATTTGCAGAATATCAAATGGCCTTTCTGTCTTATTTTCAGAATGAAATGAGGAAAATGGCTTGCCTGTTGCCATGCAAACTTCCAATGCCCGAACAACACGTTGCGGGTTTTTTAAGTCCATCTTCGCGGCATAGGTAGGGTCCAGGATTCGGAGTTCAAACGCAAGCGACTCCACACCCTCCTTTTCCAATCTCGCATTTAAGATGTCTCTGACTCCCTTGTCATGGGGGAGGTTTCCGAAACCGTCAGTGACTCCCTTGACGTACAATCCCGACCCTCCGACAAGCACTGCAATGTTGTTTTTTTCGAAATATGGTCCCAGGAATCCCACCACATCCTTCTCAAAATCTCCTGCGCTATACAATTCCGAGGGGTCTAGGAAGTCAACGAAATGGTGTTTGACTTGCGCGCGTTCTTGCGCAGTCGGGGCGGCTGTTCCGACATTCATTCCCCGGTAAATTTGTCTGGAATCTGCACTAATAATCTCCGCTCCGACGTCTTGGGCAACGCGTATTGCAAATGCTGTTTTACCAACTGCAGTAGGCCCTACGATGCAAATGAGGAGTGGTCTCACGGTTGTGATTACATCAATTCGTCTAGACCATCCAAACTTGCATGGTCCTCATTCCACCCATCATCATCTCCACCCGCTTGCGCGTCCAAATAGGCATCAATTTCAGGGTCGCCTGTTTTTTCTGGTTTCCCGTCATCTGCGTCCTGCGGTTCGCCTTCATCAGGGATCTCAAATCCCATACCTGCAGCGAGATCTCCATCTTTACTGTCAAATGCAGGAGGCGTTCCGTGCTCAAAACTAAGCTGGGGATATTCTATGTTTGGTACAGCTGCATCAAACGATACGGGCTCGATGTAAAAGCACCACATCCTCAGAAAGTCGTAGACGTATACAGCCCGAGAATCAGTGTCTTGTATGATTGCTTCAACCTTAACGACCGTCATGTCTGCGTCCACGCCGATGTCCATCAAGGAGTATTCTTTTCCCTTTTCCCAATGTTCATCACTTTCGAAAAAGGAGGCCATTTCACCAGGACTCCAGCCGAAAGCATCTAAGATGGCATTGTGAAAATGCAACAAGGTCGAATCTGTGGAGATTTCGATATCCCGATATACGTCTTGCTCGGTATCTAGAATGACACGAAGCTTTGCAATTTTTGATTCTTTCATTTCTGAAGCCATGGTGTTCAAAGGTAGTTCTTAACAGTATTCACGTCAATAGCATGGTGATTTGCATGGTGCACCACATGTCCGTTTTTCAAGATGAGCATCTGCGGGCTTTGATGTTCGATGTGCAGTTTCTCACCTATCGCCGCACTGACGGGCCTGTTTTCTAACAGGTCGAGATAATATGCAGAGACGTCATTCAGGGAGTCATCCCAACCTTGTTCAAACATCTTCAGTGCCATTCTGCTCACAGAGCATCTGGTGCTGTGTTTGAAGAGCACAACAGTGCCCAAATCGGATGCCGATATTGCTTTATCTAAATCCGCTAAAGAAGTCAGGTGTTTCCAATTCATACCTTAGTAAATTTGTCATCTATTATTCACAAAGGTACTAGCATATATGTTGACTCGTCTGATTAAAATATTATTGGCAGCCTCAAGTTTGGCTTACACTGTTTATTTATTCTCTATCGCGCAAACTGGCGCAGCTGTCGGAATGATTTTTGTTACGGCCATACTGGTTATGATGACTTTGAAAAGCATGAGGCTTGTGCTTGCCTTTGTCCAAATCAGGCAGCAAAAGATGCCCGAGGCCAAAAAATGGTTAGGTAGAATTAAACAAAATCAGCTTTGGCCGAGACAGAGGGGTTATTACAACTTTCTTTTGGGGAGTCTGACGATGGAGGAGAATATGAATGTCGCGGAAAAGTATTTGAAGGAAGCCGTCAGTTTGGGCTTGCGTCATGCCCACGACGAGGCCGCGGCAAAACTCAACTTGGCTGTGGTTGCAAGTACAAAGCGTCGCACACGCGAAGCCATCATGTTGCTCAACGATTGCAAACGACTTGACACGAAAGGCATGCTGACCAAGGACATTAAAATGGTAGAGCAAGCGGTCAAGGGCGGGGGAGCGAAAACGTCAACAGGAGGCAGAGGCGGCGCATCCTCCTCTGCGCGTCAAGCGAGAAGATCTAAAAAATAAGTGACTTGAACGGCGTTTTGCGCTGATTAAGTCCTTGGTGTTCTCGAGCTCTGAGCTTGTTTTTTACGTAAAATCTGCAGTTCAGCGAGCAATGCCAAACTTATTTTTTCTGCACGCTTTACGGTGTCACGAAGTGCCGCTTGTTTGATGTGTTCTTCTGGAATAAGTACGTCTTGTCTCGCTTGAGAAACCAAAGCTTTCAGGGAAACATTTGCTTTCTTGATGAGCTGATGCGCCTGTTCATCATCAATGGGAAAAGCAAGCACATGGGCAAAGCTCTGCTCGACCACATCGTTAAGCATGGAGTGTATTGCGCGTCGTACGTTTTCAATGTGAAGGGGCATAGCCAAGTAAACTACACCAATCTGACGTTAAAACCAAGCTTTAGGTGTCAATATGTGCCCCTTTAATGCACTATAAGTGTTTTTAAGTCACTTTCAAGGCGATTATTTGCCATAAAAGACTTTTCTAGGTCAGCGGCAAATGGAAACGCAGTATCTAAACTTGCCGTTCTCGCTACCGGTGCATCTAGCTTACGCCAACATTCTTCATGAATGCGTGCGCTAATCTCTCCACCCACACCCCCAGTCATCGTTGCTTCGTGTAACACGAGGGCTTTTCCCGTTTTGTTCACACTTTCCATCACCATGTCTTCGTCCCAAGGGAGCAATGTTCTGAGATCGATCAGTTCTACCGACCATTCTGGATGCGCATCAAGAACTTGCTCAGCCCATTTCACACCCAATCCATAGGTGATGATGGTCGCATCGTTTCCTTCTCTTACTTTTCTTCCCTTGCCAAATGCGATGGTGTAATCTTCCTCTGGAACCAAGCCAGTCAAGCTCCTGTAGAGGAGTTTGTGTTCAAAGAAAAGAACGGGGTTTGGATCCTCGACGGCCATTCTCAAAAGCCCTTTCGCGTCTGCTGGAGTAGAGGGATATACGATTTTTAAACCAGGCACATGGAAGAACCACGCTTCCACACTTTGAGAGTGGAAGGGTCCAGCGCCCACACCTCCTCCAGTAGGCATCCTGATGACGACGTCGGCACATTGTCCCCAACGCCAGTGAATCTTTGCCAGATTGTTGACGATTTGGTTGAATCCACACGTCACAAAATCAGAGAATTGCATCTCCATCATGGATTTGCGCCCGCTGATACTTAGCCCTAGCGCAGCGCCCACAATGGCGCTTTCACAGAGCGGCGTGCTTCTCACACGTCCTTCACCAAACCTTTCTAGAAATCCATCTGTGACTTTAAAGACACCGCCATATGAGCCGATGTCTTGGCCCATGCATACCATGCCCTCGTTTTTCTCCATGCTCATTCCCAAGCCTTCTTGTATGGCATCGATCAATCTCAGTTCCCGACCTTCCGTTGTCGGAGGGGTGGGGTCAGGGGTGCCTGGTGCAAACCTGTCTCCAAGTTCTAGGTCCACATTTGCAACAATGTCAGGGAGGTCTGAAGATATTTTTAAGCCCTCTAAAATAGCGGCCTTGTGCATCTCTCGCATGTCCGATTCTTCTTCATTGCTGAGTCCGCCTGATGCTTTTAAATGTGCCGTAAATCGCTCCACGGGATCAACCTCTTGCCATTTCTCAATGAGCCCTTCAGGATAGTATTTTGTGCCTGAAGCTTCTTCGTGACCTCTGATGCGAAATGTTTTGAATTCCAGTATAATAGGCCTAGGGTTCTCACGTAATGATTCAACACATTTACGGACAGTGTTGTAGACCGCTAGGATGTCATTTCCATCGACTTGTATCGCATCTTCAGCGGGGATTCCATACCCGATTGCCTTGTCTGTAAAGTGCGCACAACGGTACTGTTCAACGGACGGTGTGGAAAGTCCCCAAGAGTTGTTTTCAATGCCGATAATGACAGGCAATTGCCAGACTGCAGCGACGTTAACTGCCTCGTGAAAATCGCCTTCACTCGCGCCGCCATCTCCTGTAAATACAAACGTGGATTTTCCTGAGTTGTCCAATTTATGTGCCAGTGCGATTCCGTCTGCAATGCCCAATTGTGGCCCCAAATGGGAAATCATCCCACATATTTTATGGTCCTTGGATCCGAAGTGAAAGCTTCTGTCTCTGCCCTTTGTAAACCCGTGTTCCTTGCCCTTAAATTGGGAGAACAGTCGGTCCAAGGTGATGCCACGGGTTGTGAAGATGCCAAGGTTTCGGTGCATGGGTAGAATCCAGGTGTCGTCGGGCATTGCCGCGGCTACACCTACAGAAATGGCTTCTTGACCTATTCCGCTAAACCACTTCGAGATTTTGCCTTGCCTCAGTTGCGAGAGCATTTTCTCTTCAATCATTCTGGGCAGAAGCAACTGTTGATAAAGCGCCAATACTTCAGATCTGTTCAACCCTTCAGAATCGAATCGCAAGGGGTTATGTGGAAATGTATTGTTTGTTTTTTCCATGGGAGTACGAATGTACGGAGGTCAAAGCAGATATCTTCGCAATATGGAGCAAAACGACAAAGGAATTTGGAAAGGACAGGTGAGGGTCAGTCCCGAAGAAGCGTCAGACAATCGATTGCTCCGCATTGCCATCGAAGAAAGCTGGGGGCTTGAAGATGACTCGATCGCCTGGGTAAAGATCTTACGTCGCAGCATTGATGCCAGAAAAAAACCCGTCATTATTCAGCTTTCAATTGAAGCCGGACCTGAATCCGTTCCGGAGCCCGATGGTGAAATGCAAGTTTGGGAGTGGCCTGATGTGAGGGGCAAAGAAGAGGTGTTAGTAATTGGGAGTGGACCCGCAGGTTTATATGCTGCATTGGAATTGATTCGAGAGGGATATAGGCCCATCATCATCGAACGGGGTGAAAAGGTGCGTGAACGCCGTCGCGACTTGGCAAAATTGGTGAAGGAGCATGTGATCAACCCCAATTCGAACTATTGTTTCGGAGAAGGAGGCGCAGGGACATATTCAGATGGAAAGCTCTACACCCGCGCAAAAAAGCGTGGACATGTGATGGAGGCCATCGAATGGCTTGTCGTCCATGGTGCGCCATCGTCCATTGTGGTCGATTCTCACCCCCATATCGGCACGAACAGACTTCCTGCCATCATCACACGTATGCGTGAGACAATTGAGAATTCAGGTGGAGAGGTCTTGTTTAACACCTTGCTCACAGATCTTGAGGTCAAAGACGGGAAGCTGGTGTCTGCTTCATTTGCCTCAGAGAATTCGGTGGATGTCAGAAAATGTGCGACAATGATTCTTGCCACAGGCCACAGCGCGCGTGATGTTTTCAAAATGCTCAATCGGAATGGCATCCTTGTGGAAGCCAAGCCTTTCGCCCTCGGTGTGAGGGTAGAACATCCGCAATCGTTTGTAGACACTGTGCAGTACCACGGAGAAGACAGAGTGAATTTTAACAGTGAAGAAAGATTGCCTGCGGCATCCTACAAGCTGGTGTGCCAAATAGATGGGAGAGGGGTACACAGCTTCTGTATGTGTCCCGGAGGAATTATTGCACCATGCGCCACTTCTCCGGGAGAAATAGTCACAAATGGCTGGTCTCCGTCCAAGCGTAACAATCCCTATGCAAATTCAGGAATGGTGGTGACAATTGACCATGAGGTGTGGGAGAAAGCCGGTTTTACAGGCGCTTTGGCAGCCATGGCGTATCAAGCACAGGTAGAGAAAACATGCTGGGAAGCCGCTGCGCAAAAGATGGAATCAAGTCAATCAGAAAGTCACAAGATGCAAACGGCACCTGCGCAAAGGCTGACCGACTTTATTGCCGGGCGTTCTTCACAAGACCTTCCCGTCTGTTCATACCTTCCAGGCGTAGTGCCTGTCGATCTTCATAAAATACTCCCACCCATGTTAGTCCATGCGCTCAGAGCGGGTTTTAAGAAGTTTGATCAAAACATGAGCGGCTTTAT
>CAJQPF010000071.1 GCA_905480095.1 uncultured Flavobacteriales bacterium | reverse complement strand
AAAGTACTGAGCACCATGGGAAACAGCTCAAGCCGGCGAGGTAGAAAAACAAACACATTGGCAAGATCTTGAACCAACCAAAGACCCCAGAGAAATGCAACCGAAAGCCACTGCAGAATCAGCCAATAAATACTGATGGGTTGAGTCGCCAAATTTGAAACATAAACCCAACGCTCTAGGATCCATAAACAAAAACCATAGGCAACAATGCCAATAATAAATGCACCAAAATAACCAAACAATGAGCTCTTAACTAGAGAAAAACTATTACTAAATTGGAACGTAGATAACACCAAAAAGGAGGTACTCAAGGGAGCTCCCCACTGAGTGAGCAATAACATCGCAAGAGGCGGGACGAGATAAACCCAGGTGAAAAACTCAGGCTGGGGAAACATTCGACCTGGGACAACCAGACGACCCCAAGCAGGATCACCACCATTGAGAAACCAGCCGAGCATCAACACGAAGATGGTGACCACGCACAAAAAGATCATTTGCCATACTTTCGAAATACGACCCTGACTGGACAAAAGATAGGGACCTAAAGTTTGCAACGAATCATTCGCAAGAACAGATATCACCGACAGAGCAAAGCCTATAATCATCAAAACATCTGAAACAATCGAATCCATTAATCAATGATCTAGAAGAAAATACAAAATCATGATGAGCAACTGTAATGGGAAATTCCACCCGCATTAAAATAGGACTCTGGGCGTAAACGATAATATCGATCTTCAATCTCTTGAGACTGCTCATCGTAAGGATGAGTCAACACAGCTTGAAGCTCATGAATCAAAGAATAGTCGCCACGACTTGCCAACTCATAGGCCGGGGCAATAAGCCACTCGCGCCAAGTAAATTTTGGATTCGTTTTTAGCATGCTTCGAGATACAGCACGATGATCATCAGAAAGGTCAATCAACTGACGCCATTGATCAAACCAAGCCAACCACTGGGCCTCAAGCTGCCAGGACAAGGGTGCATATAAACTTTTATTCAGAGCAAAAAAATCAGTCGGTAAATGCGATAGCTCACGGAAAAAAATCGTGTAATCAATCTTAGAAATCGCAAGTAATTGCAGTAAGCCATCGCAAACTGAGGAATCATAATGAGGCAAACCCAATTTTTGAGACCACATATGATGAAGCTTTGTTTGCATGTATGACTCAAAGTCTTTACGAACCTGGTCCAACTGCTCGAGATTGGAGGGATCATTCAAAAGCAACAACCGTATAGATTTCCAGAACATATGGAAATTTGCTTCTGCGGCAACCGGTTGATTGAGAAAGGCAAAATGTCCGCCACCCCCGATCCACGGCTGGAACTGGGGATCATAAAGCTCGCAAAAACCAAATGGTCCGAAATCAAGCGTAAATCCCCCTGCTGAACAATTATCACTATTGAAATTGCCTTGACAGTAACCAACTCGTAGCCAGTGAGCGACTAAGGATGTAAGACGATCACAAAATACACGGGCAAGAAGGACTAATTGATCTGAAAAATCAAGAGACTGGTCAATTGCATCCTTATATTCTCTTTCAATCAAATGCAACACAATCATTTTCAATTCCTCGAGCGCATCAGGATGGGCTTGATGGCGAGTCCGACGAGCAAATAATTCCAGTTGACCTACACGCAAAAACGATGAGGCAACGCGCGTTGTGATGGCGATGGGATTCTCCACCAAAACATCAGGGTCATGGGATTGGGAGTTCTCTGCGTACCAGGGCCGCATCACGGTTTGCGACTGAGACACGAACAACGTTAAGGATCGAGTTGTGGGAATGCCAAGGGCATGCATGAACTCTTGGACCAAAAATTCGCGGACACTTGACCGTAGAACGGCACGACCATCCGCACCTCGGCAATAGGGCGTAGGACCACCACCTTTTAACTGCATTTCCCAACGTTTGCCCTTGAATAAGCCTTCAAAAACTGAAATTGCGCGACCATCTCCATAGCCATTACCAGTTCTAAATGGACATTGTTGGTTATATTCAGTTCCATAAATCGAAAGAGCATACCCAGTCGCCCAACCAAAACTTTGAGCCAAATCAATCTGATCCAGATCACCCGAAAACATTTTAATAAATTTCGGATCATCGATCAGAGTATCTTGAAGGCCAAGCTCCTCAAAAAGAGTAGAACTATGAATGATATATGCAGGATCGAGCAGAGGGGTTGGATTCACTGGAACAAAGTGACCTGAGAAAACTTCTCGCGCACGATGATCCTGGCCATCAAGGCGAGAGGAGGGATCTGACTTTAAATTTATGGTCAGAGAGTAGTCTGCATGTTGAATGAATTCCTGAAAAGAATTGATCCCGGAGCTTGACGACTGCTTTTCCGTTGAAGACATCAGCTTCGACTAGCACCTAAGTGATCAACCCATAATAGTCATCTTGTCGAGATGCAAAGCACTCACGACAAGATGACTACGCAGACGATTTAATGGATGACGACATCACTAAGTTCAAGAGAACATACTCACAGGCTACGTTCGCAGTTAATTAGCAGATTCGGGACCGAAATCGACAAAATCCAGAATAATGGACATTGAAAAGGGAAGAAACAGTTCAGATTGCCTCTATGTCGAGCAACTGATCCATGAGTGCAGCATACAACTGATTTCGCAACGTGAAGAGACATTCTTGCTCTTCAGCACAACCACCTGGCCAAGTTTCATAAGCCTGAGAAATAACTTTGTGCATTAAACGAAGCGCATCAAGACCCAATTCGACTGAAACGACAGATTGTTCCTGCTCCATTGAAAAGCAAAATAATTTATAGAATAAAATCGTTAAAGGCCTTGGGATTGGCGAAGAGCCCAAGCAGAGGCGGCTTGTTGTTGCTTCCAAGCCACAAGTAAATCCTTGGCAATCGAACGAAGTTGAAGAAGATCCTCAGAGTTGTCAATCTCTCTAGAGAATTTTTCAATCTCAAATTTTTGGCCAAGAGTCAAGGAGATAGGGTCCATTGGCTTGCGACTTGATGGAAAGAAAGTAGTGGAAAAACTTTAAAAGTGCAAATCACTTTTGTAGTCGTAGCAACTATTTTAAGGATTTAGTGCTCAAGCCAATACATT
>CAJQPF010000070.1 GCA_905480095.1 uncultured Flavobacteriales bacterium | reverse complement strand
TCAACGGTTGCATTTTCATCGATGGGCAATTCTTTTTTTCGGCTGTTTTTTGCAGCCTCTGCCAAGCCCCATCGTTGTAAGTTGGGGATTCGCAACGGCCCCTGTCTAAAAGCGTTGTCGGCTTTTCCTTGATTGCAATGTTCAGCAATGTGGCCCAATGTGTCTGCACCACTGTCGCCATATTTGTCTGCATCTTCACTGGCCCCTATTCCTAGAGAATCAAGAACGATCACAACAGCCCTGGGTTTTGACATTTTGAGAAAATATTAACTTGGGTTTGGCGTTAAGATGTCGTAGATCAGACCGTTTTCAATGTCTGACTCAGACACATGCAATGGCATCTCATCGGTGATGTTAATGGCTTGAGAGAGTTCATTCTTTAGGAAATCAATGTCATTTAAGTTGCGAACTTGTGCGATCGCGAGTGGATCACCCACAGAGACGTATTGTCCAATTTGGACGACATCGGAAAGCCCTATGCTGTGATCAATGGTGTCACTTGATTTTACACGTCCGGCTTTCAATGCGACCAAACTAAGTCCGATTTCCCGCACGTCCATACCCGAAATGTATCCTGATTTATTTGCTGGAATCGCTTGAATGATCGGAGGAGGAGCGAGATGAATAAGCGGGTTTTTTAAGATGTCGCCTGGTCCCCCCAATGACCGGACCATTTTTTCAAAGATCTCCGCGGCCATTCCGCTATTTAAAGCGACTTCTGCTTTTAAATACGCAGCACTTAAATCAGATTCTATGCCACTTATTTGGACCATGTGAGCCGCGAGCTCCAGTGTCAGTTTTAGCAATCTTGGATTCGCTTTGTTTGGTGAGGTTAGAAACGAAATGCACTCCACAATTTCAACCGCATTGCCGACACTGTTTCCCAACACAGAATTCATATCTGTGATGAGGCATCTCGTGGGAACGCCTGCGCCACTTGCTACATCGACGATGCTTCTGCCGACTTCATGAGCCATTTCGCGCGTTTTACAAAACGCACCATTTCCTGTTTTCACATCCATGACCAATGCATCCAGTCCTGCGGCGAGCTTCTTTGATAAAATCGAGGCCGTAATCAATCCCACCGATTCGATGGTTGCCGTCACATCACGTATAGAATATAGACGTTGGTCGGCTGGGGCGAGCTGTGCGGTTTGGCCTATAATAGCGCAACCTACACCAGAGACGGTGTCACGAAACAAACGCTCACTCGGCATGACATTGTAACCAGGTATGCTCTCCAGTTTGTCCAATGTCCCCCCCGTGTGACCCAAGCCTCGTCCAGAGATCATCGGCACGTATGCCCCGCAAGCGGCAACAATAGGAGCGAGCATCAAGCTCACTTTGTCACCCACACCCCCTGAAGAGTGTTTGTCAACAACAGGACCGTTCAGGTTTAAATCATCCCACTTCAAAACCTTCCCGGAATTCATCATGTGTTTCGTCAGACTCACACGCTCATCCATGTCCAACCCCTTGATGACCACAGCCATCGCAAAGGCGCCTGTTTGCGCATCAGTGAAATTTAAATCACAGATTCCGCTGACGATATACGCGATCTCGGCGTCGTTGAGTTTATGCCCATCGCGCTTTTTTCGGATCAGCTCTTGTGGCAGGTATCTAGTCCCCATACGGCGTCCAAATATTTTTCACATGCGTCGCTTGTCTTAAAAATTCTGTGCCTTCACCAGCGCTGATGTCACGCCAATCTCTGTCGTTATTCTGATGACACCACGTGCGTTTGAGATTTTCGACACTGATAGATTCAATGTTTTTATTTAATTTATTGTCTCCCCAACACCACATAGATTCAACTTCTCCATGTCCAGCCAAATGTGTGGAAAGCTCATTCTTGTCTCCAGTGACAATATTGATGACTCCTCCTGGGATATCAGATGTTTCCATCACAGAAACCAATTCTAGAACGATGTTTTGATACGGGTCACCTGGGATATAAACAACCCTGTTGCCCATCGCTATTGCTGGCGCAATTAATGAAATGGCAGCCAGCAAAGGTTGGTGATCGGGTGCGACCAAACCGATAATGCCTATTGGTTCTGGAAGTGCAAGTGTGATGCCCCGGTAAGGCGCATCATGTGCAGCCCCATCGAATTTGTCTGCCCACGCCGCGTAACTGAATAGTCTAGACACCGTGGCATTAAATTCCGCTGTGGCTTCTGGTTTTTTGATCCCACATGTTTCCATCAATCGTTTGATGAATTCGTCTTTGCGAACCGTGAGATTTTCCGCAAAAAAGTACAAAACTTGTGCCCTTAAATGTGCGGTCTTTGAAGCCCACCCATTTGCTTTCCTAGCGGCCTCGACGGCATTGCGAATGTCTTTTCTGTTTCCCTGGCCTACCCATGCGGAAATTGAGCCGTCAAAATTGAGCGCGGGGATGCTGTTTCCTCCATCAGGTCGGACTTGTTTGCCTCCGATATAAAACTTCAACGTGCGGTCAATTTCTGAGGAAGTTGAATGTTGATCGTTCGACTTTGAGGATGCCATATTTCCAGACGCGCCTTTTGTGGCTTTGTATTTTGCTTGAATGGGCTTGAGGTATTCATAAAGTCCTTCTTTTCCACCCTCTCGTCCAAACCCTGATTCCTTCACGCCTCCAAATCCACATGCAGCATCAAATTTATTGTGGCAGTTAATCCAAACCACACCTGCAATAAGCGCAGGCGCTACGTGCATCGCTCGATTGATGTTTTCGCTCCAGACACTGGCAGAAAGCCCGTACCTGGTGTTGTTTGCCAGTTGAATCGCTTCGGGTTGGGTCCGGAAACTCATGATGACCAATACAGGCCCGAAAATCTCTTCTTGAACCAGAGGATGTGAGGAGTCCACATCTGTAATGATACTTGGTGGGTAGTAGTTTTTACGAGAATCGGGTTTTTCGCATTGAAAGAGATTTCCTCCAGATTTCAATCCAGATTTCACCAAATGTGATACTTGCTTGAATTGTGTGTCACTGACCAAACTCCCCACGTCAATTGATTTGTCTAACGGAGTCCCAAAACGAAGCGTCTCCATGCGCTTTTTAATTTTTCCAATCAGTTTGTCTTCAACACTTGCTTGAATTAGAAGTCTTGAACCTGCACAACAGACCTCCCCTTGGTTGTACCAAATCGCATCTACAATCCCTTCTACCACAGAGTCAAGATCCGCATCTTCAAATACGACAAATGCGGATTTTCCGCCCAATTCTAAGGTGAGTTTTTTGCTTTGACCAGCCGTTGATTTGCGAATGGCTCTGCCCACAGCAGTTGAGCCTGTAAAGGCTACTTTATTGACCTTTGGATGCGCGGAAAGTGTCGCGCCTGTATTTCCAGCTCCGTTAACAATATTGATCACCCCTTTTGGGACACCTGCTTCTGTGCAGAGTTGTGCAAAAAACATGGCTGTAAGGGGTGTCGATTCAGCAGGTTTCAAGACAATAGAATTTCCCATTGCGATTGCAGGAGCGATCTTCCATGCAAGCATTAAAAATGGAAAGTTCCACGGAATGATTTGTGCGACTACGCCGACAGGTTCTTGACCTGAGAGCTCTGATTCCTGTAATTGAGCCCACCCTGCGTGATAGTAAAAGTGTCTTATTGCGAGCGGGATATCTGAATCTCGGCTTTCTCGTATGGGCTTGCCATTGTCTAGTGTTTCGAGCACTGAAATAACTCTCGCGTGCTTTTGAATCAGTCTCGCAAGCGCATATAAAACTTTCGCCCTGGCATGTCCGCCAGCTTTGTACCACGACTTCTGTGATTTTGCAGCAGCAGTCACCGCCAAATCAACTGTTTTGTCATCGGCAACTTCAATGGCTGCCAGAGTACTTGAATCAGCTGGGTTTGTGACCTTTATATGATCGGCATTTTTTTGGAAAAGAAATTCGCCCCCTATAAATTGCCCAAACTTTCTGCCATTCGACTCAAGCCATGCTATTGCCTCCTTGTCACTTTCTAGTGCTTGACTGTATTCTAGTTCTTCAATAGATTTAGATAATTTCATGTTTTCTATGCTATAGGATGGCGATATGAAGCGGAGTAATACCCACTAGAATAATGGTCAAGTTGACGCTCAATATCCCCCAAAAGACTTGACGCACCAAACCTAAATAAATCAGGTTCTAACCATCTTCTTCCAAGTTCTTCTTGCATCATCGTCATAAATTGCAATGCAGTCTTTGTGTCACTGATTCCTCCTGCCGGTTTAAAGCCGACCATGTACCCCGTCGACTCATAATATTCTCGAATCATTCTGACCATGACAAGTGATACAGGCAGCGTTGCGTTCGTGGGTTCTTTTCCAGTAGATGTCTTGATGAAATCTGCGCCAGCCATCATGCATACTTGTGATGCTTTTGCGATCGCACTTAGATTTCCCAACTCACCTGTCGCGAGTATTGTTTTTAAATGTGCCTCACCACATGCTTCACGAAACATCCTCACCTCGTGGTAAAGTTCCTCCCATTTCCCCTCGAGAACCAGCCTTCGGCTAATGACAATGTCAATTTCATCTGCACCTTGTTCTACGGAGTGTTTAATTTCTTCTATTCTTAAAGGAAGTGGAGAAAGTCCAGCAGGAAACCCAGTGGATACTGCAGCCAAATGGACGCCTGTTCCTTTTAATACTTTTGCTGCACCAGCGATCATTTCGTGGTAAACACAGACTGCAGCGGTCGAAATATTTAAGGATTCCAATTCAAGTTTCTTCACCAATTGTTCATTCAGAGGGTGAATGGCTTTTCTGCACAACCGTCTTACCCGATCGTTTGTGTCGTCACCAGCCAACGTTGTGAGATCTATTAAGCTTATGACCTTGATGAGCCAAGCGGCTTGTTTGTCCTTTTTTATACTTCTGCGTGTTCCATAACTCGCGCAACGTTGCTCAACTGCGCTCCTGTTGATTTGGATGTCGCAAAACCTTTCCAGCTGAAAGTCAGTGCCTGGATTTCGGGGGAGAATAGGTTTGGTCTTGTTACTGCTCATCAGAAAAAGAATTCAAATATGTCATAAGTATTTCTCTAATAGCATCCTCTCCCAATTTTGCGACACGAATCGTTTGATCGTGGCTTAGTGCAGAAGTGCTAATACCAGCGGCGAGGTTTGTGATGATTGACAATGCACATAGAGGTATTTGCGAGTGCCTTGCAACGATGACTTCTGGAACGGTTGACATCCCGACAGCATTAACACCTAAAATCTTCAATGCATTGATTTCGGCTGGGGTTTCAAACTGGGGACCACAACACCATGCATACACACCTTCGTTGAGTTTAATGTTGTTTTTTTTTGCCGCCTGGCGCATGATGTTTGATAATTCGAGATCATAAGCGTTCGTCATATCGACGAACCGATCGCGTTCAGAATGTCCAAATAAAGGTGACACTCCTGTCATATTTACATGGTCTGTAATCAGCATTATTTCACCTGGAGATGCGTCTTTGTCGATTGTTCCTGCAGCATTTGTGATGACCAGAGATTGACAACCGATTTCCTTCAAGGTTTTGATTGCAACAGCCATGGCATCAGCCTTTCCCTCTTCATAATAATGTGCTCTGCCTTGAAGTACCGCGATTTTTGTGCGCCCGACAAGTCCCAGAATCAATTGCCCAGCATGGCCACCAACGCCAGCTTTTGGAAATCCTGGAAGCGCTTTAAAAGAGATTTTTGAGATAACTTTTACGCTGTCTGCAAAGGTTCCCAGCCCCGACCCCAAAACCAATCCGATCTGTGGACGGAAGTCAGGTGATTTTTCAAGAATGAGATTGGCGCAGAATGAGACTTGATTTTTCATAGAAAATCTAAGGTAAGCAGTAGATTTTAGAACCTACTCCGCTTTGAGTAAGTTATCAACGTCAGTTAGTGATTCTAGAGGCAACTTACATGCGCCCTCTTGGCAAACAAAGTATCTGGCTGAACCCGATGCGACGTATTTCCCCTCCATCCATTTTGGTTGATCTGGGCTACTCAATCCTCCAGCGAGAATGGTCTGAGGGTAGAAGCTTGCATCGAGTGCTTTGCGTGCCTGTTGCATCTCATCTGTATGAGATGCTGAAATCGCAAGTTCATAAAAGGGGCTGGTACGCCAAAGTAGGAGTGAAGCCCATCCTGTTGCTCTGCGGATATTGTCGGAATTCTCCCAGGCTGAGATCAGCATTCTGTCACTGCGTTGTATCCAGTCGAACTTGCTATCGTATTTACCCAGTCTGAATAAGTTACGCGCCATAGATGATCCCGATGCGGGAATCACACTGTCGTCATTTTCTTGTTTCCGTGCGAACAATCCATCCATGTTTTCCGATGTATACCAAAACAAACCTGTTTCTGTATCGTAAAATTGATCAAAACTTACATGTGTTAATGCACGGGCTTCATTCAGCCAGCGAGGGTCAAATGTCACTTCGTATAAATCGAGACAAGCTGCAATCACAAAGCTGTAATCTTCCAGAAAACCGTCAATATGTGCCCCGACCTTCGCGTGATAAACATGGCATAAAGTACCATCAGACTTTTTGGCTGTTTTTAAAATAAATGCCATTCCTTCCTCAGCTCTACTTAGATGTGACGCATCATCAAAGGCGCGATAAGATGCACATAGTCCAGAGACTGTAAGCGCGGTCCAGGAGGTAAGAATTTTGTCATCAAGACCAGGTTTTACTCTTGGCTCGTGGGATGATTGACCAGAGGGATTCATTCCATCTCTATAAAAAGCAAGGGTTCTATTTATGGATGAGAGCCTCTCTCGAAATTCATGCAATGTTAATCCCACTTTTTCAGCCAGTACTTCATCAGTTTCCCATTTCATCAGGATGTTGTTTCCATGCTCCCAGTTCGATCTCCCCCCGATTTCGTATGCGATCATTACGAGATTCAAATCGTCAGCTTTAAGGGCTTCCTTAAGTTCCGATTGAGTCCAAACATAGTATTTTCCTTCGACCCCATCGCTGTCAGCATCTAACGCAGATAGAAATCCACCTGATGGATCGTCAAGTTCTTTCAATATGAAATCAATGATTCCGTAGCACACATCTTTATATCTGGGTTCTTGAAAACTTTGCCATGCATGCGCATAGGTTGACAAAAGTTGCGCATTGTCATAAAGCATCTTTTCGAAATGTGGAACCATCCAATCCGAGTCTGTACTGTACCGCGCAAAACCTCCGCCAACTTGATCGTAGATTCCTCCTCTCGACATCATGTCTAATGTGAGCTGAACCTGTCCGAGAACATCTATGTCACCACGTTCGATTCCATAATGTAGCAGGAAGTCTAGGTTTGTCGGAATTGGAAATTTCGGCGCTCCATTTGAAAGACCGCGTTGTCGGTCAAATTGCAATCTCCAAGCGTCGACCCTGGAATCGATATCAGCCCCGTATTTATTCATTTCAGACTTAGGCCAAGATCTCCCCTCGGCATCTTTTGCGAGCCCATCTTTGTCGGCAATAATTAAATCAGAAGAAATAACGCCTTGGGTCAGTTTCCCTGCATATTCTTCCATCCTCTTTATATCATTTATCTTCAAGGCGATCAAACTCTCGAGTTGTTGAATAAACCGATCTCGGGGGAAATAGGTGCCTCCGAAAACAGGTCTACCGTCAGGTAAAGCGATACAATTTAATGGCCATCCTCCCCGTTTGGTCATGAGCTGAACAGCATTCATATAAATTTGATCGACATCTGGGCGTTCCTCTCTGTCAACTTTGATGCTCACAAAATGTTCATTAATAAACGCAGCTGCTTCTTTATTTTCAAAGGTTTCATGCTCCATGACATGGCACCAGTGACATGCGCTGTAGCCTATGCTTATGAAGATTAATTTGTCCTCCGCCTTCGCTTTTTCAAAAGCTTCAATGCCCCAAGGCATCCAATCCAAAGGGTTGTGAGCATGTTGTTGTAAATACGGGCTCGAAGAATGAATGAGTGAATTTGTATGTGTCGTGTCGTTCATCGTGTCAGTTCGGGGAGGAATACATGGTCCACATGAACCAAGCGAAGACAATCCAGAAATGGCCAGAACCGAAAGAACAATTCGCATCAGAACCTTGCCCGGCCTCTTTTGTTATATCCCCGCGGTTTGTTTCTTCTTGGCGCTTTCCAGCCATTCTTCTTTCTTTTGTTGCTATAGTTGCGTCGACTGAAACTGCTTTGATATTTTATAATCTTAGAAACAGAAAGCTGAAGGGTTCCAAAGGCGTCATTGCGGCCGGGATTTCCTCGAGGGCTGTTGAAGGCGTCCGAGTACTGATGATTTTGAATGTATGTTTCAGAATCGGATATCCCCAGCGTATTGATTATTCCTAAATGTGTGGGGCTGCTTAGGACTCTTCCGATGTCATCCATTGTTTCGGGGTCACCATATGTCGTGCTCACATCGTCAATAAAATCGGTGAATGTCACAGACCACACCATCTCAAGTGCCAATCTCCAATTCTTATTTAGGGTAAATGCAGCACCAATACCCATAGGAATGGCAACGCTTGATTTCGAATATGCAACTCCCTCAGTTTGATAGTCCCTCAAATCGTACCACAAGTTGTAGTCAAAATTAGCCGGATTTGTACTGATTAAGCCCTCGTTATATTGGTATTCTGCAGCTTCTTGCGTAATTCGTGCTTGCGGATTATGCCTGAAATAGGAAAGTCCTGCAATGCCGTAAAGTTCTCCACTGATATTGCGCCGAAATTGATAAGGGAGCATGTTTGGGCGCGCCCAAATGATTCCTTGCACCCTCACAGACCCTTCATAAATTCGATTTCTAAAATGAGCGTTTCTTGCGACTCGATCTTTATTTATCGAGGCGGCATCGGTGTCTCCCAAAAACACCGTCCCAAAACTGCCCTTCAATGAGATGATATTGTTAAAACGATATCTCGCAAAAAGATGGGAAGAGAATTTTGTTTGGTCAACATGCAGATCAAAAATCAAATCACGCCGCGTCAGTTCTTCTCCACCGATATCGCCCAAATAATTACCTGTCCCAGCTGCAATGCCGACATCCCATCGATATTGTCCATGCAACGCAGTGACCCCTATAAAAAGAGTTGTAAATACTAAAAAGAGTTTATGGACAGTCATGTGTTATTTGACGCGTCGTAAGATATATCGGGTGCAGTAAATACCATTCGACCCTCCATCCGTTGGAGACTGAACACCCGTATTTGTAAACGCCAATTCCCAACCATCTTCACTTAAGTCGTTGAGTTTTTCGGTCACAGAGAGGTCATTGTTAAATATATTTTCCATTTTTATACCGACCACACTGTAAAGATTTTTCATTTTTTGCTCGTCCAAAGACCCTGATCCATTGTCCAATAACATTCTGCTTCGTCCAAGCCCACCTGGTACAATAGATTCGATGGTTGTGAATGTTTGATACTCATAACTCGGAGCTGGAGCATTAAAAGCGAAGATAGAAGCCATCATTAAGACAGCTGCACCTGAGATTAATACTGTGTTTAAATTTTTCATGGTAGCAATTTAGTAATAAGTGAGTTAATACAGATGCCTCTTGCTACCTTTGAAGCTTAAATAAATTAAAACATGCCCCTAAGCTCTAAAGATCCATCTATTTCTTCGCTCATCTCAAAGGAACGTATTCGCCAAACCGAAGGTGCTGAATTGATAGCCTCGGAGAACTACACCAGTGATGTTGTCATGGAAGCTCAAGGTTCAATCCTCACAAATAAATATGCTGAGGGCTTGCCTAGAAGACGCTATTACGGCGGGTGTGAATTTGTAGATGAAATTGAACAATTAGCAATTGATAGAGTTTGCGAACTATTTGGTGCAGCTTGGGCCAATGTTCAACCCCATTCAGGTGCTTCGGCAAACGCTGCAGTGATGCTCGCTTGTCTTTCTCCTGGAGATAAAATATTGGGCTTCGATCTATCTCATGGTGGTCACTTAACGCATGGTTCTCCTGTTAATTTTAGTGGGAAATTGTATAATCCTGTTTTTTACGGCGTAGAAGAAGAGACAGGACGTGTTGATATGGACAAAGTTGAAGCGGTTGCAAAACGCGAAAACCCAAAGATGATTATATGTGGGGCGTCAGCCTATGCACGTGATTGGGATTATCCTCGTTTCAGAGAAATTGCTGACAGTGTAGGTGCAATTTTGCTTGCGGATATTAGTCACCCTTCTGGTCTGATCGCCGCCAAACTACTCACCGATCCGATGCCATATTGCCACGTGGTCACCACGACGACTCATAAAACCCTGCGTGGACCCCGTGGAGGCATCATTATGATGGGCCAAGATTATCCAAATCCGTGGGGACGTAAAAACCCAAAAGGCATTGTTCGTCCCATGTCAGCGATTCTTGACAGTGGAGTATTTCCCGGCATGCAAGGTGGTCCCCTTGAACATGTGATTGCTGCAAAAGCTGTCGCTTTTGGAGAAGCACTTGCACCTGAATATCGGGTGTACTGTAAACAAGTTATGAAAAATGCGCAAGCAATGGCTTCTGCATTTGTCGCACGGGGATATCATCTCATCTCGGGAGGAACAGACAATCACCTCATGCTGATTGATCTGAGAAATAAGAATGTTACCGGAAAAGCGGCAGAGATAGCATTAGGCAAAGCAGATATTACAGTCAACAAGAACATGGTGCCATTTGATACCCGTTCTCCATTTGTAACTTCTGGCATGAGGGTAGGAACACCTGCTGTCACTACGCGAGGATTGGTCGAATCTGACATGGAGGAATTGGTCGCTTGGATGGATGAAGCGATTTGCAATTGCGAAGACGACGCTGTTCTAGAGAAAATAGGACAAAAAGTAAAAGCGAAGATGTCTCAATATCCATTGGTGAAATAACCACACAGCTTTTATAAGTCTGGTCTTTCCCTCCTTTTTTGAAGATCATCTTTCCCCAAAGGGTCGTCTTCAATGCCATTTTTGAGTTCCTCAAATCTACCTTCAGGATTGCTTAGTAATGTGATACGCGTGACACTTCCGCCAGAAAACAACATTTGGATGTGCGCGCATGTTGCTCTGTTTCGGCTCATTTTCTCACTTCCATCGACGGAATAATAAAGCACGGTTCCGTTTCCACGCACGTCCACTTGATTTAGCTTTCCATCTTTGAATACAGCGTCCAAGTTGCGCCCAGATATGTTGTGGTCGAGCGAATCATTTGCTGGACTTAACACATTCGCACCCCCGATTAATTTCATGACAGATGGTTTGTTTTGTTTTAAAACCATTTTCACGGTGTCACTCGTCATTTCATCTTGTTCAGACCAAACGACTGGTGTGCCTAAAAGCCATATCTCATCGGATTTTCTGTCCCACGATAACGAGTCTCCAGCGCCTGAAAACGCCCCTTGTTCAAAGACCACACCACCGTAAGCGAACAATAAATCCTGTTCTCGTTCAAGGACACTGCAATTCATTTTCAGTGTATCCTCTTTCTCGATGTTTATTAATTTCACAAAGGAAGTTGCGTCGTTAATTTTAACAATCTCGGTCCCTTTTATTCTGCTTGCATAATCTCCACTGACAGTCATTGAACCCGAGGAATCGCTCACGGTTACGTTTCCCCATGCTTGCCCCTCATTGTTTTGACGATTTACGACGATGCTGTCTCCGGCGAGTAGTCCTTGTATGTCTTTGATACTCGCATTTCCTGCAAACCATCCTTGCTCGGATGCACCATCGTATTTCCCCCTCTCGCATGCAATCATGGCGCCATTAACATCGATCACAGACTGCTTAAATAGCAACAACGTTTTGTCGTTTCTATCTACAGCAAGGGAGTCGGAAAGGATGCGGTCATCATTCTCAATAATTTCCACGTTGCCTCCAGCATATAAACGATCTGTAAGCGAGCTGTAGACCCCCACATCACTTGAAAGGATTCGGTCTCCTTCAATAATCTCTGCTCTTTGGATGTAAGACACGGACTTTGAATTTAAGCCATATGTCAGTGCAGGACACGCTATGGTAAATTCCTCGTGGTTAAACTTTACGCCCTCTTTAATATCGACCAGCTCACTCTCAGGATCAAGGACCGCATAATTTGCCCACATTTCGGATCGTTCTCCTGATGTTGAGATTTCGTAAATATACACGTCACTGAAAACTTCAAACTGACCATTGTCGAACCTGTAGGCACTGTCGCAAGTCAGAATCGCATCACCAAACCCCAGTGTTACATTCCCTACCAACCTGGTCGCGTCAGAGATGTTTGGATCCCTTTCAATGACGTCAGCGCCTAGAATTTCAATTTGTTTCTTTGCTTCTTGCGAATCTGTTTGGGCTGAAAGTTCAAACGCAAAAAAAGCAGATGCAAGAAAGCTGAGCCCCAGAAGAGCCAGTGGTAATGTTAAATAATCGATGCGGTTTTTATTCATCCAACGACTCCGGCTGCAACTGTTGAGTGCGTACTCGGGTCCACTAAGATAAACGCTCCAGTGATCCGATTCTTGCGATAGCTGTCAATTAAAACGGGAGAAGCTGTTTTGATTGAAATTCTAGCGATATCATTGACCTCAACAGTTTTGGTCGCTTCATCCCTGTGGAGCGTATTAATATCGATTCGATATAATACGTCTGTTATTTTGGCTTGCACTTCATGTGTCAAGTGTCTTAGTATGAATCTGGACGATGTGTTGAGTGGTTTGTCACCAAGCCAACAAATCCGAGCATCCAAAACATGTGTCTTTTCGGGCTGATTGTTTTCCCGAACCAGCATGTCCCCACGAGATAAATCGATGTCATTTGTAAGCGTCATGGTCACGCTAAGCGGAGGGAAGGCTTTTTCGAGTTTTTTCTCACCAAGATAAATGTCCTTAATGGTTGATTTGATTTCACTGGGAAGCGCAACGACCTCATCTCCTGGTTTGAAAATTCCAGAAGCGATCCTGCCCGCATAGCCTCGAAAATCTCGGTGTTCATCTGTTTGAGGCCTGATGACATATTGCACCGGGAAACGACAATCCTGAAGATTTCGATCCGCGCCAACATGAACGTTTTCTAAGTAATGAAGAAGGGTAGAGCCCCCATACCAAGTCATATTCTCAGATCGATTCACCACATTGTCTCCATGAAGCGCGCTCATGGGAATGAATGTGATGTCAGTGATGTCGAGACGAGAACTGAAACTTTTATATTGATTAACAATATCACGATATTTCTCTTCCTCGTAATTCACAAGATCCATTTTATTGACACAAACGACGAGGTGACGTAATCCCAAGAGAGATGCGATAAAACTGTGTCTATGTGTTTGCTCTATAAGTCCATGTCTTGCATCAATTAAAATAACAGCAAGATCCGCTGTAGAAGCACCGGTCACCATATTTCTTGTGTACTGAATATGACCCGGGGTGTCTGCAATAATGAACTTTCTTTTTGGGGTCGCAAAATACCTGTAGGCCACATCTATCGTTATTCCCTGTTCTCTTTCAGCACGCAACCCGTCCGTCAGTAAACTTAAGTCGACCCCCTCAAGCCCCTTTTGTTTTGAGGCATCGTTTATCGCTTCAAGTTGGTCTTCAAAAATGCTTTTTGAATCGAACAGAAGTCTTCCAATAAGTGTGCTCTTGCCGTCATCTACGCTTCCAGCGGTCGTGAACCTGAGTAAGCCATTGTCTGTTGTTGTATTTCCGCTCATGTCACTAAATTCTAGAAGTATCCGTCTTTTTTCCTGTCCTCCATCGCAGATGAACTTCTTTTGTCGTCTATTCTTCCGCCCCTTTCTGTGATTCTTGTTGCAGCGACCTCATCAATGATTTTTTCTAAATTATCTGCGTCGCTTTCAAAAGCGCCGGTAATGGTCAAATCACCTAACGTTCGAAAACGAACCTGCATCATTTCAGGTGTTTCATTTTCTTTGAGCTGAAGAAAATTTGAGTTGGATAAAATTTGACCATCTCTCTTGATGCACTCTCTTTGATGAGAAAAATATAAACTTGGAAGCGCGATTTTCTCTCTCAAAATATAATTCCAAACGTCCAGCTCTGTCCAGTTGTTGAGCGGAAACACTCTAAAATGTTCACCTGGCGCATGCATGCCATTAAATAGATTCCAGAGTTCAGGACGTTGATTTTTAGGGTCCCATTGACTGAAATCGTCTCTGTGTGAAAAGAAGCGTTCTTTCGCACGCGCCTTTTCTTCATCACGCCTTGCGCCACCGATGCATGCGTCAAATTTATTCTCTTCAATGGTGTCAATTAAAGTCGTGGTCTGAAGTTTATTGCGACTTGCATTGTGCCCAGTTTCTTCTTGAACTTTTCCTTGACTAATGGTTTCCTGTACACTTCCAACAATCAAATGTGCGCCTAAATCGGAAACCAGGTTATCTCTAAATGCAAGTGTTTCAGGGAAGTTATGACCTGTGTCAATGTGGACAAGAGGCATCGGTATTTTTGCAGGTGCAAATGCCTTTGATGCCAGGTGAGTCACTACAATACTGTCTTTTCCACCGCTAAAAAGAATCGCTGGACGGTCAAACTGTGCCGCAACTTCTCTAAGCACGAAAATAGATTCTGCTTCTAATTCTGTAAGATGATCAAGATTGTAGCTCTCCTCCATTTTATTCTTCATCTCGACCTAGTCTGCTGTATTTAAACCAAGCTCTTTCATGATAATAGTAGAGTAACAATTTAAGGACCATCTCTATTCCCATTAACCATAATGATTTAGAGATATTCTGTGTAAAAATATAGGCCAAAATAAACGTCGTAAGCGAAGCGATGATGCGCCACGTAATTGTCTTTGCAATGTGCCTAATACGTGATTTCTTTGCGTCCATTTTAAATCCTACTATTATTGTGCGAATTTAGGGTGTAGAGCGAGTTTTTCTTCAACTGAAGCCCAGTTTGTGAAATGAAACCCTCGATCGTCAATGTAAACGGTTGCTGCAAACTTGCTATTGCTCACGTTATCAAATAAATGAGACATCTCGTATTTTTCTAGCCATTCTTCAATCACGAGCGCAGGTCTTGAACTCATTATTTTGAGGACATAGCCTTTTTCTTTAAATCTCTGCAAGACTTCAAGCGCACCATCCATGGGAGGATCATACGCATTTTCGAGGCCTTGGAATCCTTTGCTATATCGGTGAATCACGCCATCAAAGTCGACTGCCAAAGTCTTTCTTTTGTCTAAGGTCTTTAATTCTTTTGAAGGGACTGGAGCCAAATCTAGAATTTGGGAAACACAATCGGGGACATTCTTATTTGAAGTGTCAATATCGATATAACGAGAAAGTGGCACTTCGTAATCCGCGACATGTCGGTTTTCTTTCCCTCGCACTTCTTTTGTGTGAACATAGATCTCGGTGACCTCTGTGGCTGATTTCAACTCTTCCCTGATCTCTCTATATGGTGATACGAATGACACCACGACAATTTCTTCTTGGGCATGCAGATATTGCGCAATGGTTTGAGCCCGACGGATATTTGTCTCACGCCCCTGTCGAGAGTAATCTTGGTTCGTCGTCAAATTCCTTAGATCATCTCCATCAATGTGAAAAGGCGCATACCCTTGTCTTCTAAGTTGTTTCACCAGCGCTAGTGCGAGCGTTGTTTTACCATGGCCGGGCTGGCCTGTAAACCAATAAATCATTTCAAATCAGCGTTGAGGATAAGCGTTTGTTCTCTATCGGGCCCCACACTTAATATGGAGATAGGGACACCCGTTTCTTCCTCGATCATTTTTACATATGCATTGAGCGACGCGGGAATATTTTCGACATTTCTCAGCCCAGTAAGATCCCCAGGCCAACATTCAAATGTTTTATATACTGGTTGAACTTCATTTGGCTCAATTCCATAAGGGAGATAATCAATTTCCTCATCTTTATAGATGTAATGGGTGCACACTTGAATTTCGTCAAATTCACCCAAAACGTCTGCTTTCATCATACATAACTGCGTGACGCCATTCACCATAATCGCATACTTTAATTGCGGTAAATCTAGCCAGCCACACCTGCGGGGTCGACCTGTTGTTGCGCCAAATTCACTTCCTGCCGCTCTGAGTTTTTCTCCTGTTTCTCCAAGAAGTTCAGTTGGAAATGGTCCAGAACCAACACGCGTACAATATGCTTTGAAAATCCCGAAAACGTCGCCAATTTTATTTGGAGGCAGTCCCAAGCCAGTGCACGCGCCAGCCGTAATGGTATTTGATGATGTGACAAAAGGGTAGGTGCCGAAATCAATGTCTAACATGGTTCCCTGGGCGCCTTCAGCGAGGATGCCTTTGCCACTTTTTAATGTGTTATTTAAAACGTGTTCGCTATCAATAAATTTAAATTTCTTAAGGAATTCAATAGCCTCCAGCCACTTTGTCTCAGACTCCGTTAAGTCATATTCATAGTTCGGGTACTGCCCTAAGATATGCACGTGTTTGTCTCTCAATTGTGTAAATCGCTCCTTAAATGAGGGGCTTTCTATATCACCAATCCGCAACCCATTTCTTCCAGTTTTGTCCATGTATGTTGGACCAATCCCTTTTAATGTGGAGCCAATTTTCGCTTTTCCTTTCGCTTGTTCAGAAGCAGCATCTAAATGTCCGTGTGTCGGCATGATTAAATGTGCTTTACGTGCAATGACAAGAGCGTTAAACGGACTGACACCACTCTTTAACAACCCCTCCACTTCTCTTTGGAAAATAACAGGGTCAATGACCACACCATTGCCAATCACATTTAAGATGTTGTCACGAAATATTCCACTGGGAATAGTATGTAACACGTGTTTTTCCCCATCAAAAATTAAAGTGTGTCCTGCATTTGGTCCTCCCTGAAACCTTGCAATCACACCGTATTTTGGTGTGAGAACATCTACGATTTTGCCTTTTCCTTCGTCGCCCCATTGGAGCCCCAGTAGTACGTCAGCCTTCATGCTTCTATTTATTTTTACGCTTCCGCGCATAGATATTTAATGAGTGATGGAGGATTTCGATATCGAATAATTCCTCTAAAGTTGCTTTTATCTGCTGAATTCTAGGGTCGCAAAACTCTAAAACTTCGCCAGAATCTGCAATGATTACATGATCATGTTGCCCTACTCTGTGGCATTTTTCATACTGAGCGATGTTGTCGCCAAACTGATGCTTTCGAACCAAGTTGCAATCTATTAAGAGCTCCATCGTGTTATAGAGCGTCGCTCTCGACACACGGCATTCACCACTTTGCATGTGTGAAAAAAGAGTCTCGACATCAAAATGACCATAATTGGTATAGATTTCATGGAGTATGGCAAAACGTTCAGGCGTTTTACGGTGCCCATTTTGCTCGAGGTAAACCTCGAAAATCTCTTGCGCTTGGTTTAATATTTCGTCGCTTGACATAGTCTTTATCGCAGTGGCAAATATAACCTATCGATCTTCGTCTACCCTCTCCACAGTGTGAACTCCATTAACATTTTTCAACTTTTCTATAATATCTCTCAAATGTGTCGTATTCATTACAAGCGCAGTGATATTCCCCTCAAAAACGCCATCCTTAGATTCCATACTTATTGCTATCATATTGACTTGCATGTCTTCAGAGATCACTGCAGTGAGTTGATTTACGAGTCCGACATCGTCGATTCCGGTAATTTGAAGTTTGACTTTGAACTGAGTTTGTGCCTTGCTTGTCCACCGTGCTTTCATCATCCGATACGCATATTTGGAAAGCATATTTGTGGCATTGGGACAATTGCGTCTGTGAACCCGAATACCTCCCATGACTGTTATAAACCCGAAAACATCATCCCCAGCAATTGGATTACAACATTTTGAAAGCGTATAGTCTAGTTTCTGCATACTCTCGCCTATGAGAAGCGTATCCTCTTTTGCGTTGGGGATGTATTTTTCGGAGACTTCGGTTCTTTTAGAGGTATCTGGTTGAGGCTCTTTTTTCCAAAGTATTTTACCCTGTTTTAATTCATATCCTGTGATGCTATCTAGTACGAGGGTTCCATTTGAAATGAGGAAATACATTTCTTGTGCAGAATCGTATTTAAGTTTTCTATAAAGAGAGAGGATATTTGCCTCGATGAATAACATTCCCTTCTTTTTTGCCCACTTTTTGAAGAGTTCCTTTCCTTCAATTGATTTTGCCCGCTCAACTTCTTTTAGGGAATGCTTGATTTTCTGTCTGGCATGTGCCGTAACCACGTAATTGACCCAATCCTCTTTCGGCATCTGTTTGCGAGAGGTGATGATCTGGATTTGGTCTCCACTATTCAGCTGATAACTCAAGGGCACAAGCTTGTGATTCACTTTACCACCGATACATTGTGAACCGATTTTCGTGTGAATACGGAACGCGAAATCTAAAATCGTCGCCCCTTTCGGGAGGGTAATCATATCTCCATTCGGCGTGAAAACAAAAACATCGCTCGTCGTTAAGTTCATCTTAAACTCATCAATGAATGCGAGCGCATCGTCTTGATTGCTTTCTAAAATCTCTCGGATTTGATTCAACCAGATATCGATTTGATTTCCCGCTGCAGTCTCTTTATTCCCATCTTTGTATTTCCAATGTGCTGCGAATCCTTTTTCCGCAACTTCATCCATTCGTTCACTTCGGATTTGAATTTCCACCCATTTCCCTGTCGGAGACATGACGGTGGTATGAAGTGATTCGTAGCCATTTCCTTTGGGCAAGCTGATCCAATCTCTCAATCTGTCCGGGTTCGGTTGATAGAAGTCAGTGACAATGGAGTAGGCTCTCCAAATCTCCGTCTTTTCTTTCGCTCTTTCTGTGTTGATGACGATCCGTACCGCAAACACATCGTATACTTCCTCAAATGAGACTTTTTGTTTCTGCATTTTGGACCAAATACTGAAAATTGATTTGGGCCTTCCTTTAATCTCGTATTTAATTCCTGCCTCTTCGAGTTCTCTTTTAATCGGCGCACAAAAGCTTCGGATAAATCGCGCTCTTACAGCCTTCGTTTTTCTCAATCTGTTGGCGATTAATTCGTATTCCTCCGTTTCTTTATATTTGAGGGAAAGATCTTCAAGCTCACTTTTTATGGCGTACAGTCCCAAACGATGCGCAAGTGGTGCGTACATATACAAGGTCTCAGAGGCGATCTTTTGTTGCTTATCCGGACTCATAAATTGGAGTGTCCGCATGTTATCGAGTCTATCTGCGAGCTTGATTAAGATCACCCTTACATCGTCACTGAGCGTAAGAAGCATCTTTCTGAAGTTTTCAGCTTGTGCACTTGTTCCCGGCTCAAATACCCCACTCATCTTCGTCAGCCCATCAACAATGTTCCTGGCCTTATTCCCAAACCCATTTTCAACTTCATCGAGTGTCAAATTTGTGTCTTCAACAGTGTCGTGAAGGAGCGCACATACAATAGAAGTTGTGTCTAGTCCAAGCTCGCCAGCCACGACTCTTGCAACGCTGATCGGATGGTATATATACGGCTCTCCACTTTTACGCCTTTGTTCGGAGTGCAATTCAAGTGCCAAATCAAACGCCTTACGTATCGCTTTCCGTTCTTCCCTTGTTCGACTGTTTTTTGCAGCACGTAGAAGCCCTCTATACCTTCTCAGTATTTCTTTCTTCTCTTCTTCTACGTCTATTTTCATGGCGCTTTATCCTGTGACCAAATCTACTTAATTCATCCTTCGTTTTAATGACTTTGATGAGGTAATTTCGCATTATGATTGATGCAAACAACCCCAAACTTAGTTCTTGGCTTAAAGTCCCTTCAGGTCACGACTTCCAAATCCAGAATTTGCCCTTCGGAATTTTTTCCACTTCTGAGCTTTCTCCTCGTCCTGGTGTCGCTCTAGGGAACTATGTTATTCACCTTTCAGCTTTGTATTCATCTGGTTATTTGTCAAATCTTCCCTACGAAGAATCAGACTTTTCCAGTGACACGTTGAATCCAATTATTAATAAAGGCAAATCTCCCTCACGTTTGTTACGTGCGAGAATCAGTGAGTTATTTAGATCTGACGCTTCTGAATTGCGAGATTCCGTGTCAGATCACTCTGGTTGCATTATTGATATGGAGTCCATCACAATGCATATGCCTGTTCATGTTGGCGATTATACAGATTGCTATTCTTCCGAGGATCATGCACGCAATGTGGGGAAGATGTTTCGCGATCCTGAAAATGCGCTTTTACCCAACTGGAAGCACATGCCTGTTGCATACCATGGACGTGCAAGTTCAATTGTCGTGAGCGGAACACCCATTCGTCGTCCCCATGGGCAGTTAAAACCCTCAGAAACGGAGCCACCGATTTACGGCCCATCACGACTTTTAGATT
>CAJQPF010000069.1 GCA_905480095.1 uncultured Flavobacteriales bacterium | reverse complement strand
GCCAACAACATAAGCGGCACGACATTTGGACTTTTGAAGTTTAATGGCGACACGGATCAAGACATTACAGGGCAGAAAATCACTGTTGATTCTCTTGTTGTGGAGAACACGCAGAATGATGCTACGAACGACACCGATGTGGATTTCCAGGCGGATGTGGATATCGTTGCTTTTGACGACGCCGATGGCGACTCGGAGCGTGATAGTGGCGAATCTTCAGGAGTCTTCAATCCCTTAGAAGGAACAACCAAGATAACGGGCACATTTACAATGAATTCAGATGCGGATGGAACAGCACGTATTGCCACTCTGGCAGATGCGGGAGCAACATCCGACGTCGTCGGCAACATCACCTTTGAGCGGTACGTGCCTGGAACAGCTTCTACTTCTTGGCTTATGATGGGAAATTATATTACAACTTCCCCAGCGATGACTGTACAAAGTTGGATGGATGATTTCGGGGGTTCGATTTACGTGTACGCCCACAGTGAAGCAGATCAAGCCAACGGATCAGGCTTGAACGGTGCGGCGAATAACAACAATGGTTGGTCTTATCAGTCATCCGGAACCAGCTTGACTACTGGTGACGAGGGCTATTTCGTCATTGCTCCTTCAAGTTTGGGGACGAACGGTCATACTTTGTCCAATTCCGGAACATACAACACCAGTAACGTAGTGGTTTCCGTTTCGCACACGAATAATGCGAACATGCCGTTTCATGATCCTGCGGGCTGGAATCTTTTAACAAATCCATTTCCATCTCCAATCAACGCAGACGACTTTATTAGCACAAACGGAAGTGTAAGTGAATATTATGTTTACGAAAATAGCTCAGGGAACTGGTTGAGCAGTGCTCAAACAGGCTCACTAGAAGCTCCTTCGGCCATTGACATTGGACAAGCGTTCTATGCATATGTCGCTAATGGAAATGGCGGAACAGCAACGTTTACTCCTAGTTTAGCTACCGATGGCCAAAACACCTTCGTGCGCGAAGTTGATCCTATGGAACAAGCGGCCTTCGCAGTCCAGATTAAAGACGAGGCAGGACGATTTGGGTCTACTACGATTCGCCTTCACGAAGAGGGCCAGCCGGAGTTTCAAGCCAATCTTGATGCTCCTTATAAAGCAGGGTCTTCAGCTAACCCCAGAATTTGGAGCGTAATTCCTGATATCGATGCACGTATGGCGGTGAATACGCCAGGTTCGTTCGAGACTGTTACAGAAGTCCCTCTAGCCATCAAGGCGGGCTTAAGCGGTGAAGTAACCATTGAATTGGATGAGATGACCACTATTAGTGAAGGGTTATGCGTGCGCCTTTTAGATGTTGAGACAGGGAATGAAATAGCGCTGGGAGCGGAAGGCTTAGAATTAACCTTGGAACCAGGAGAGACCTATGAAGACCGCTTCTTCTTGGAGTTTTTAAGCACACCGACGTTTTCTTCGACCGTTTCTCATTGTGACGGGGGTACCATACATTTCAATGGAGAGGGAGCCCAAGATTGGTTGATTTCATGGGAAGACTATGAAGCCGAAACCGAAGGCACGGGTTGTGTGACCAATCTGGATCCAGGAGTATATCAACTCGACGGTGTGAACATTTTGAACGGTTGCGTAGCGAGCAGCCAAGTTGAAATCGTCGAAGTTTGTATGGGTGACTTTAATTTTAATGGAAGCAGAGATATTCCGGATTTGTTAATGCTGCTGGTGGAATTGCATCCAAATCAAACATCTGAAGAGGCCCCTGCAACTGATTGTGACTGTGATGGAATCATGTCGATTTCGGATCTCCTGTTGTTCCTGCCAAACTTTGGCGATAACTGTAATGAATGATGATGAAGTATCTTAAAGGTTTTGGCGCTTGTATTGTATTCTCGTTGACCTTCCTGTTTACGAGTACGAATGCGATAGCTCAGACATGTGGTAGTGACTGTATTACTTGCATCGAAGGCGGCCCATGCTGCACTGTTTACAATGCATGCAATGCGTACCAAACATATTGCTTTGACTGCGACGCATACTATGGAACTACGGATGTAGGATGTGACTTATCCTGCGCTCCTATCGATTCTGGAATCCTCTTCTTGATTTTCGGAGGCGCGATGTTCGGAATGCTGCTGTTATACAAGAACAACACTCGCGTAAGGCCTGTTTTTGGGCAGGGGCTTCGATTGTAAGAACGGGGTCAACACAATTTTAATTAATCGGTTGTTTCACACATTCTTGTGCTGATTGAAATTTCAGTCAGGCGGAGACCCTTCAATTGACGGGATTAACTTGCGAAAGTTTAAACGTGAATTGTTTTGAAATGAAGAGAATAGTTGTCTTCTTGTGTGCGCTGAGTATTTACGCATTTTCTTTTTCTCAATGCGGGTCAGATTGTGTTCCTTGCTCAGAGGGCATGCCATGTTGTACGGTATATAATGCATGTAATGCATATGAAACGTTCTGTTTTGATTGTGACACATATTATGGGACGAATGGCGTAGGCTGCGACCTCTCGTGCGCACCCATTGACTCTGGCGTCCTCTTCCTTTTGCTAGGTGGAGCAGCATTCGGCGGTTTAATGCTTATGCGCAACCGTCGCC
>CAJQPF010000068.1 GCA_905480095.1 uncultured Flavobacteriales bacterium | reverse complement strand
CTGACAAGTTTCAAGGAAAGCAACTTCGAGATGCGGCGCCTTATTTTACCATTGAAAAAGGAGGGAGAGAAACTGATATTCACAGTGTAGATGGAATAACAGGAGGTACAATTACATCAGTAGGCGTAGGAGAAATGATGAATAGAACACTTTCTATTTACCAGCTCTATTTTAATTCAGTCATTAATTCAAGCGCGCAATAATGGGCACTGAAAATACAGCAATCACTCCGAAAAGGGAGTCATTATTTAGCAAGAAGAACCGCAAGCTTCTCAAAGATCCGCTTGGAGATTCGAATCCGATTACGATACAAGTTCTGGGGATATGCTCAGCTCTAGCGATTACTGTACAGCTCCAACAAGCTGTGATTATGAGTTTGTCTGTGTTGTTTGTGATGATCGGAGGAAACGTCATTGTTTCTTTGCTGCGTAATCTTATCCCTGACCGTATACGAATCATTGTACAGCTTGTCATCATTGCTTCTCTTGTGATTATTGTGGATGAAGTCCTCAAAGCATATCAACCTGATATCAGCGAGAAGTTGTCTGTTTTTGTCGGGCTTATTATTACAAACTGCATTATAATGGGGCGTCTTGAGGCCTTTGCACTTGCAAATAAACCCGGTCCATCCGTGTTCGATGCGATCGGAAATGCCATGGGATATGCCTGGGTACTTCTGGCCGTTTCTATTGTTCGTGAGATTTTCGGTTCTGGTGCGATTTCACTTCCTGGCATGGGCCAGGTGAAATTTCTACCCCAGGATTGGTTTATTTCATCAGGCGGATTCTACGAGAACAACAACTTGATGATTCTGCCGCCCATGGCACTCGTCGTTGTTGGTATTATTATTTGGATTCAACGTTCACGCAACGAAGCTTTAATTGAAGACTAATGGAATATTTCAATATTTTCGTCAAAGGTATTTTTGTAGAGAACATGATCTTTGCCTATTTCCTAGGGATGTGTTCTTACCTCGCGGTATCAAAAACTGTTAAGACCGCAAACGGTTTGGGTCTTGCAGTCATATTTGTCTTGGGAATTACTGTTCCAATTAACTATTTGCTTGAAAACTACGTGCTGCAAGAAGGCGCATTAACGTGGTTAGATCCTGATTTTGCGACCGTAGACCTCAGCTTCTTAAGCTTCATCATGTTCATTGCAGTCATCGCTTCGATGGTGCAGCTCGTAGAGATGATTGTAGAGAAATTTGCCCCTGCGCTTTATGGAGCCCTAGGCATTTTCCTGCCGTTGATTGCTGTTAACTGCTCAATTTTAGGAGGTGCACTCTTCATGCAAGAGCGTCAGTATCCTTCAATTGGTGAGGCAACAACGTTCGGTTTGGGGAGTGGTGTAGGGTGGTGGCTTGCCATTGTTGCCATTGCTGCCATTCGTGAGAAAATACGTTATTCAAATGTCCCGGCTCCTTTACAAGGATTGGGCATCACATATATTATTACAGGTCTCATGGGCATAGCCTTCATGAGTTTTATGGGAATTGAAATCTGATAGGTTACCATGACAACAACAATTATACTCGCAACCGGATTTTTCCTTCTTCTCATCCTTATGTTGGTGAGTTTGCTTCTTTTTGCAAAGGCCAAACTTTCACCGAGCGGCTTAATTACAATCACAATCAACAACGAAAAGAAGATTGAGGTTGAAGGAGGTTCTACACTCCTAAACGTACTTAGCAATAACGGCGTATTCCTTCCTTCTGCATGTGGAGGTGGTGGCACATGTTCTCAGTGTATTTGTCAAGTGCATGAAGGCGGAGGTTCGATCTTGCCTACTGAAGAGCCAACATTTTCACGTAAAGAAATCGCGAACAACTTTCGACTTGGATGTCAAGTGAAAGTAAAAGAAGACATGCAGATCCAAATTTCCGAAGAAGTTTTCGGCGTTCAGAAATGGGAATGTGAGGTTGTATCGAACTACAATGTGGCTTCCTTCATTAAGGAGTTTGTTGTGCGTCTTCCTGAAGGTGAAAATCTTGAATTCGAGGCGGGAGGATATATTCAAATTGACGTTCCGGAGGTTGTGGTTGATTTCAAGGATGTGGATATTACAGCGCATCCAGATCACCATGATGAGCCGATGAAGTTCAAGACTGAGTGGGATAAGTTTAATCTCTGGGATCTGAAAATGACCAACAATGAGGATATTGTCAGAGCTTACTCCATGGCAAGTCACCCTGCAGAAGGAAATATCATTATGCTCAATATTCGTGTGGCGACGCCACCTTGGGATAGAAATAGAAATGGATGGATGCAAGTCAATCCAGGCGTATGTTCTTCCTATGTCTTTAATTTAAAGCAGGGTGATAAGATTCAAGTTTCAGGTCCTTATGGTGAGTTCTTTATCAAAGAAACGGAGTCTGAGATGCTCTACATTGGAGGTGGAGCTGGAATGGCCCCAATGCGTTCACATCTCTTTCATCTTTTTCACACCGTGAAAACAGGCAGGAAGGTGACATTCTACTACGGAGGACGATCTAAACGTGAGCTTTTCTATTTAGAAGATTTCAAGAAAATTGCTGATGAGTTTCCAAATTTCACTTTTCACGTTGTTCTTTCAGAACCAGCTCCTGAAGATAACTGGGTCGAGAAAAAAGACTGTCAAGATTCTGAGGGGGATGGATTTCTTGGGTTCGTTCACAATGCTGTAATCAAACATCATCTCGAAGGTCATGATTCACCTGAGGATATTGAGCTATATTTCTGTGGACCTCCTTTGATGAATCAAGCAGTACTTAAAATGGCCGATGATTGGGGGATGCCTGAGGAGAATGTTGCGTTTGATGATTTCGGAGGATAACGCTTAAGCTTTGAATAGATATACGAATTACATTGCGGTAGCGACTCTTAAAGTGGCTACCGTTTTTGTTGTCCTAAATTTATATAGTTGTACCTCCTCTTCTTTAGAACGCATTCACTCAGGAGAAGCACAAGGGACGACATATATGATCAAGTACAATGGAGATGAAAGTGTCACTCAGCTTCAAGTTGATTCTGTGATCGAATCCATGGATGTTGAGATGAATACATGGCGAAACGATGCTCGGATTTCGAAACTAAATAACTTCACAAGTAAGGATGCCGATTTTTCTTTTGATGATCACAGCAAGATTTGGTCTGTTATTTGGAAGTTGTCTTCGGAAATCCACACCGATTCTGATGGTGCTTTTGACCCGACAGTCAAGCCGCTTGTCGATTTGTGGGGGTTTGGTTTACAACATGTTGACAGTGTTGATTCAACCGATGTCGATAGCATCATGCGTTTTGTGGGGTTTAGACCTGAGAATATAGATTTGAAGGAGCCAGGGGCTTTGAGTGCGCATTCAGAAACCCACATTTTTAAAGGAGATAGTCGGACTCAATTGGATTTTAATGCCATTGCACAAGGCTATACTGTAGATATGCTGATCCATCTTCTCATGGAGTCAGGTATTGAGAATGCAATGGTTGAGCTGGGCGGTGAAGTGAGATGTATAGGGCTAAATTTAAAGGGATTGCCTTGGAGAATTGCAGTTGACAAGCCCGTGACAAACGATGGGACTGGTGGACGTCCACTTCAAGCTATTTTAGAAGTTCAAAATGCGTCTGTTTGTACAAGTGGCAATTACAGGAAATTTAAAGAAATAGACGGTGTGCGCGTTTCACATACGATAGACCCGAGAACGGGATATCCTGCCTACCATTCTTTATTAAGTGTGACAATACAAGCAGGAAGTGCTGCTGTTGCAGATGCCTACGCTACAGCATGTATGGTGCTGGGGCCGAAAGATGGGCGTGCTTTTATTGAGAGAATGCTTAGAGAGAACCCAGGAGAATCTATTGAAGCTCTTTTTATTATTGATGCAGGTGTCAACGCAACATTAGCCGCGCCATTTGAATTTTGGGCTACAGAAGGCTGGAAGGAATCCATCATCTGGCTTTAAGTATTCTTGTCTAGTGCGTTTTCTGATTCGTTGAGACATTGGTCCTGAGGTCTAGCCCCACACACAGTACATGAGCCGTTGTCGTCTTGAAACATGGGGTTATTGCTTGCACACGTGCCTGCAAATTCACCATCTTTTTTTACAAGTAATTTTATGGCTATACCTGCAAATGCCAACCCCAATAATCCAACGGTCAATATCAATACTTTCATTTCCATGGTGTAAATTTAAGTTTAAGTGATCATATATGCTGAATAACGTAACCTTTTACACATAATATTCGTTGAGATAGTTGTACCTTTTATGTTGTTAACAGAATCCTTGATGGAAAACACACCTCATTTTAAATTCACACGCCCCTCTAAGGGGTTGTTGTTGTTGTTTATGCTGTTGTCTTTATCAATGTCATTTGCCGCTTTTTCTCAAGATGATGAAGGGGGTGCACCTTGCGCATGCCCTCCAGCAGCTGAAAGACCAACTGTGGTCGTCACAGACAATGGTGGATTAGGAACTGGCACTGTGACTTGGGGGTGTGACAGCATATACATTTTACAAGAACAGGTGTTTGTGAATTCAGGTGATACATTAACCATTGAGCCTGGTGCCATCGTTAAAGGCGCTGCAGGTTCAGGATTTCAAGAAACAAGTTTCTCATTTGGGAATATCACTGAGCAAACAATTACCTATGCGACTTACCCTGGATCCTTAATTGTTTCTAGAGGCGCCGTTCTGTTGGCTGAAGGAACGCCAGATTGCGCAATCACATTCACACATGAAGCAGACCCTCTTGATGGGACTGTTGGCGTTGATGTAAAAGGTCAATGGGGCGGACTAGTTATTTGTGGCGCAGGACAGACAAATACAATTTACCATGACAATCAGACTGCTTTTCCTTCTCAGACCCTAGGTCCTGGTACAGGAACAGATTTGGCAGAAGGAATAGTAGATCTGTCAGGCAATGACCGTCATGTATATGGTGGCAATACTGCACCTACAGAGTCAAGCGGCATTTTACGTTATGTTTCATTCAGACATGGAAGTACGTCCTTAGGTTATGATCAAAATATTGCCACAAATGAATCAAACAATGGCAACGAAACAAACCTCCTTCAGCTTTGTGCACTAGGAAGTGGGACACAAATTGATCATATAGAACTTGTGAGTTCGGCAGATGATGGCTTGCAAGTTATGGGAGGTACTGTCGATTTAAAATATATTGCGGCTGCATTTAATGCAGAGGATGGCGTTGAGTTTGATCAGGGTTGGGCAGGGCGTTTGCAGTATTTGTTTGTCATCAATGACAGCTCTCAGGTCGTTGGGGATAGTTTAGGCATTTCAAATGCAATAGACATTGAAGGGGATGATTGGGAACAATCAAACGTGGATATATCCTTTATGCCATATACGAACCCCGCAATTATTAACGGGACTTTTATAGGCCCCAAATCTCAATCTGGAATGCGAATCCACAACGGAGGGTCTCCTAAAATGTCAAACTCAATTTTTTCAGGCTTCGGGCAAGGCATTGATTTTGAAGACCACGACCCCTGTGATGCATGGGAAATGCTTTTGTTTGGCGAGCTTGTGTTAACAAACAACCAATTATGGGATGTCGGTGACAGTACAAGTATCAGTGACATGATTCTTTATGATGGTCACATTGGTTCCGCCCAGTTTAATGTCATGGATTCGTTTGTTCAGTGGGGAAATGTAGCAGAAGATCCGATGTTTGATTATTCTGTGGCGATTGATGAAGTAACGGGCATGGTGTCGGATCCAGTGTTTTTAGAACCAGGCCATGGTCTGATTCCTGCACTTGAATATATTTCTCCTGACGCTTGGTTTGATCAAGCAATGTATTTTGGCGCGTTTGAACCGGGAGGAGAAAATTGGCTCACGTGTTGGAGTTAT
>CAJQPF010000067.1 GCA_905480095.1 uncultured Flavobacteriales bacterium | reverse complement strand
GAAAATTGAGTCAGGGTTATAGGGGTCGAAATAAAGGTCTGTGACATACCGCTCAGGCAGTCCGTTTGTCATCAGATTCCAAGTCGTTCCGCCATCGGACGTGAAGTGTACTTGTCCGTCAGCTGTTCCTGCGGCGACGATATTCTCGTCAATTGGAGAGCCTGTGATTGAGGTGATGATTCGGTAACTTAGCGCAGGCTCTATGTTCAATGTGAGGTCATCGCTCATGGGTGTCCATGTGCCCGAAGGTTCTCCGATCATTCTCCACATTCTTTGTGTTCCAGTCCAAATATGTTCAGGGTTTGCAGGGTGGAGCATAATGGGGGCATCCCATCCTTTTCTGTCGAGCGCATCGGTATCTGCCATACCGTTCCATGAGGGGTTTAAGCTGGAAGGTGGGTCGTATGAATATGCGAAGTTTGCCCACTGAACTGTGGCAATTCTGTAGTTGGGGTTTGTGGGATGATAAACAGGCGTGAACCCATCACCTCCTCGGTCTCGGTTCCAACTGTTCAGTCCCAGGTATGACCCTGTTGTGGTGCCGTTATCTTGTGCACCTCCAGTATATTGTCCTGGATTGTGGGGGTTCCATTCTACTCTATAGAATTGAGAGTTGGGCAGGTTTTCAATATCTGTCCAGGACCCTCCATGGTCCGATGTTCTGTATGCACCTCCATCGGTTGCGAGGATGGCAGAGTTTGGTCCCACCCACTGCATGTCATGTTTGTCTGCATGCACCGAATATTCCCACCAAGGCGGGGCCATCTCACTCCAAGTGATCCCGCCATCCATAGAATTCCAAAGGTCCACTCCCAGGATTGTAATGTCTTCAGCGTTCCATGGATTGATTCTAACTTTTGAAAAATACCAGCCAAACCCACCAAGTGCATTTGCAAGCGGTTCTGTATTTGAAATAATTGGAGTCCAACTGAGTCCACCATCAGTGCTGTGATAGATGTTGTCAACCTGCATATCTACCCCCACAACGTGGGCCCAGAATTCACCATTTAATTCTTGGACGCCTATGCGACAACGTTCTTCATCACCCCAAGGGTTTGTGATTGGATTCCAGGTTTCACCTTGGTCGGTAGAACGATACAACTTGGACTCAGGACCGTAAACGAGAGACTTTGTTGAATTTCTCAATCTGTTCCATCCGGATGCGATCATAATGCCAGTCGAGGAATCGTAAGCAATGTCATTCACCCCGGCGGAGTCTGAAGGCAGTAAAACTTGATCCCAAGTTGCGCCTGAATTCGTGCTTCTATAAAGCCCTCTGTCAGGTCCTTTGACACCTGGGTTACCCATTGTCGCTGCCATTACAATTTCGGGGGCATCGTCAAGAATGAGAAGTTGACTGATAATCCGTGCAGAATCAAGCCCCAAATGCACCCAGTTGTTTCCGCCATCGGTGGAGCGATATACGCCATTTCCTATTCTGGGGTGACTTGAAATTTGTGGGTCACCTGTGCCGAGGTAGATTGTGCCTTCTTGCTCAGGGTGAAAGGCGATGCTTCCCATGGCCATCCATGCAAACTCATCTGTCAAGGGCGACCAGTTTATGCCGCCATCAGAAGTGCCAAATAATCCGCCGGCTGAACTTCCAGCGAGGATGTGGTTTGTGTCGAAAGGGTCTTGTTTGATGACATTCAGTCTTCCACCGATGTTTTGGGGTCCTTCCATTCTCCAATCGCCTCCAATGTCTCTTGAAAAGTCTGCGGCTTCAATGGCTTCAAAGTGACTCCGAACACTTTTTAAAGCAACATCTGCGTTCCGTATGTCCCAATCTGCGTCGGGGTATGACCATTTGAAACTGGCTGATTCCCATGGTTTAAACTTCGCAAAGGCATCTTTCTCTGTGCTGTTATTTCGCCTGGAATTGTCTGAATTAAAGATGAAAGAAATGGTGAGCAATAAAATTGTTGCTAACAAAAAGACAGAAAAAGAGCGAATAGGTTTCATTACACGCAAGATACTCAGTAAGTTTGGCATGCTAATTCAAAACATACATTTTATGCGCTTTACCTTTATACTCAGTCTTATTGCAGTCCTTACATTTACTGCAAGTTCCACAGCCCAGCTCACTTGCGATGACCTTATCATTTCTGAATACCTTGAAGGTACAGGAAATAACAAAGGCCTTGAATTTTTTAATCCCACTTCAGAACCGATTGATTTAAGTGCGTATGAATTACAGCGTTGGAGCAATGGAGAAGGGACAGTGACTGATGCGACTGCGCTTTTCGGTACTCTGCCTTCTCTGACGACTTGGGTTCTGGTCAATGGTCAGACGGAAGATGTAGACCTTGGGGGTGGCGCAATATCTCCGATGTGTGATCCCTTAATGCAGGGTATGGCTGATCAACTGGACAATCCTTATCCAGCCCCAACTTATATGAATGGTAATGATGCGCTGGTTCTCGTCAAGAACGGGACAACTGTGGTCGATATTTTCGGAAAGCCAGGAGAGAACCCTGGCGTGGCTTGGACGAACGATGCTGAGAATGGTTTTACAGATGTGGGTGATGGCGCAGCTTGGCTTACGTCAAATCATACATTGCGCCGCAAGTTTGATGTGGTGCATGGCGTCAATGTTCCTCCTGTGGTTTTTGATACTTTTCTCGAATGGGATACGTTGCCAGTCAATACATGGGATGGCTTGGGATCTCACAGCTGTGCGTGTGGGTCAACGGGCATCAATAATTTAGAGGCGACACCCTCTTTAGAAATTTTCCCAAATCCTGCTGTCAACGGTCAGATTAATATTGAAAGTGAACAGGCTGTCATGCAAATTGAAGTTTACAGTCCTGAGGGGCGTCTAGTGAAGATGATTGCGCCTGCTTTAGATATCCGCACATGGTCCATCGTGACTTCAGATTGGAATGCGGGTGTTTATTTCGTGAACGTTCAGTACTTGAGCGGTTCGATCTTTGCCCACCGCATCGTTGTACGTTAATTCGTTTTACGCTAACTACTTAGCACATCTTTTGTCATGATTCGTATTCATTGGTTTGTTCTGTCCGCTTTCTTGGGGCTTTTCTTTGGCTCGATGCTCACCGCAACAGCCCAAACAGGTCTTGTACGTGGTTCTGTCTCGGATGCGATTACTGGCGAGGCTTTAATTCAGGCAGCTGTCATTTACGGTGCTGGTGAATCCACGGTAGGGGTATTCACAGATTTCGATGGTTTATACACCATCGAACTGACACCAGGTGCATATAGCCTTCGTGTTTCATATGTCGGATATGAGCCCATGTCTAAAGAATTAAATGTCATTGCAAACACCACCATTGAAGTTGTTTTTAAGATGGAGACTGTGGTCCTTCAAGAAGCAAAGGTGGTTGCAGATATCGCAATAGAGCGAGAAACACCTGTGGCGTTTTCAAATATAAAGCCACTTCAGATTCAAGAGGAGTTAGGGTCTCAGCCCATCCCCATGCTTCTCAACTCAACGCCAGGTGTCTATGCCACTCAAGCGGGGTCAGATGACAATGGACCAAGTATTAGTATCAGAGGATTTAAGCAGAGAAATGTAAGTGTTCTTATTGATGGCATTCCTGTAAATGACATGGAGAATGGTGGCGTTTTTTGGAACAACTGGTTTGGCCTAGATCTGGTCACTCAAACGATGCAAGTCCAAAGGGGATTGGGTGCATCTAAACTTGCCCTTCCCGCGATCGGTGGAACGGTCAATATTGTGACGGTCGGGATTGAAAACAAGAAGAAAACGAGTGTCAAGCAAGAGTTAGGAAGTTTCGGAATGACGCGAACGACGCTTGGTCATACCACAGGTCGTTTGGCGGGTGGTTGGGGATTTACTTTTGCTGGAAGCTACAGGAACAGTGGTGGATATGTCGCACAATCCTATACAGATTCTTGGTTCTATTACGGCAAGGCTCAAAAGATTATCGGGTCGCATGTGTTGTCTCTAAGCGTGACTGGCGCACCTTCAAAAAACTCAGCACGTGGGTATCAACAAAGAATCGCAACGCACAGCAAAGCGTATGCACGAAGTCTTTTCACAGGGACGGAGGCAGAGTACACACAAATGACAGAATACAGTCAAGCGTATGATGCGATTTTTAATGATGGAACACTCTCGTTAGAAGATGAGCAAGCTGCGTATGCTGAACTGAATGCTCAGTACCAGTATGATGAAAATGGTGGGGCTTCAGAGTTTGAGAATGAAATGACTTCGACAAACTACATTGATACCACTGGACTGAGAGAGATGGGGCTCAACTACAATGTGCATTGGGGCGAGCTTAATGACGCGAACCTTTATGAGCGTCAGAACAAATACCACAAACCATTGATGTCTTTGCGTCACAGTTGGAGAACGACAGATAAGCTTTACATCACGACCACAGCATACGCGTCTTATGGACATGGTGGAGGAACCCGTTTAGAGGGTTCACTTGGTTCGGGAGATTATTCGGCGGATGGTCAGGTTGACTTTCAGAAGTTTTGGAATACAAATACTGTGGGTGGGATCTTCGGACCGCCTGTTGATCCTACGTACTCAGAGTCGCTTCTCAAGAGTACGAGGATTCTGAGAAAACTCTACAACAACCACAAATGGTTTGGTGCGCTATCTACTTTTAGGTATGAGCATAGCGACAAGCTCACGTTCTCAGGTGGCGCGGATTTCAGAACCTACCAAGGAGAGCATTACAGTACTGTTTATGATTTACTTGGGGGAGATTATTTCATCGATCAAGATGATGCTAATGACACCCAGCCCATGCACAATGTGGGAGATACAATAGGGTATCACAATGACGCTTTTGTGAAATGGGGAGGGATTTTTGCGCTTATGGAATATAAAGGCCCGTGGTACAATTACTTTGTGAATGTAAGTGCTGTTAACCAAGGGTACAATCGGGTGGATTACTTCAAGCCACTTGAAGAAAATGGAGAGACAGGTGACATGGAACACAACGAATCGGGTTGGAAGTGGATTTCAGGTTATACCGTGAAGGGTGGTGGAAATGTCAATATCAATGAGTGGACGAATGCATTTATGAATCTCGGATACCTCAACAGGACGCCGACTTTCTCAAGTGTGATAGATTTCGACAATCAATTTATTCAAAACACGCAAAATGAGCGAATTTCTTCAGTTGAATTTGGGGTGAAGTGGAGCAAGTTTCCGTGGACATTGAATCTCAATGGATATTATACAGATTGGCAGAACAGGCCTCTCAACAGTATGCTTAGGTTTGAGACTGCGGACGGAGAAATTGTAAGGGCGAACATTAACTCAATGAGTGCGCTTCACAAAGGAATTGAACTTGATTTCGGTTACCAATTGAATCGTCACATTACAATTGAAGGGTATGCTTCCTATGGAGATTGGCGCTGGACAAGCTCTGAGGACAGTTTGATTTTGTTGGATGAAAACACGAATCTTCCTTATTTGGATTGGGAAGGAAATCCAGAGATTGTGAAATACAATGCAGCGGGTGTTTCAGTAGGAGATGCGCCCCAAACACAACTCGGGTTTGCCATGAGATACCGCAAACATGGATTCTATATCAAGCCACGCTATACCTTCTTCGATCGGTTTTACGCCAATTTCGATCCCTTCTCTTTGAATGGCGAAAACGAAGGGCGCCAGTCTTGGAAGCTCCCTGCATATGGGCTTTTAGATCTTCACATGGGCTATACGATGGACTTGAACGAATCTCAAATTGACTTCAGGCTCTCCATGTTTAACATCTTAAACACGATTTATCTCGTGAATGCCCAAAACAATGACCCCTACGGTGAGTGGAACTTTACGGATACAAACCGAACTTATGCCTTTACGGAAAACAACTTCGACGCTGCTTCCGCAAGCGTTTATATGGGGTATGGTTTCCGTTCAAATTTTTCTATTCGCGTTAGATTTTAATTACTCTCGATAACCTCTTTTCAATGAAATTATTTAGCTGTACCCTCGCATTCGTTGCGATTCTTTCCTCGACTGTTTTATCTGCTCAGTCTGATATATTAGACGTCCGTACCAATTATGCGATTGGCCAAACAGTCACCATCACAGGTATTGTCACAAGTGGTGCCGATTTGGGGTCTGTTCGCTACATTCAGGATTCTTCAGCTGGAATAGCGCTATATCCTGGAAATGATTGGAGCGATTGGTCAGCAGAACCAAATCCAGGTGATGAGGTTACAGTGACTGGAGAAATCACAGAGTACAATGGTTTGCTCGAAATCGGACCCAACCTCACCCAGGTTGATATTCTAAGTTCTGGCAATGATCTGCCCGAAGCGCAAGTGGTGACACCAAATCAGCTGAACGAGTCTTTGGAAGGAGAGCTTGTGGTGATTCAGTCTACAACGTTCGATTCAGGTGGCCAAACCATAGAGAGCAATACCACCTATACCTTCAACGCTTCAGGTGAAGAAGGAATTATCTATGTCAGATCATCCAATTCTCTTGTGGGTACAGTCATGAATGGCTGTGAGATGAATCTCATGGGCATTGTCAGTCAGTTTACATTTGATGGGTTTGGTGGATACCAACTTTTACCGAGGGGTGCTTCCGATATGGTCTCGACTTCTGGGATTTGTCTTACTTCTGAAGTAGAGCAAACAAACATTTCAGCATCATCATTTGATCTTTCATGGACGACAGATGTTTCAGGTGACAGTGAAGTAGAGTGGGGGTTAACACCAGATCTCGGAACGACGGATTCAGATGTTTTACTCGCGACGGATCATGTGGTTTCTTTGAGTGGACTTAGTCCCGGTACACTTTACTATGCACGCGTCAAGTCTACAAGTGATGAGGGAGAAACAGTTACCTCTCCTACAAGAGTTTACGCGACCATTTCAGAGTCTTCTGGTAATATTCACGTGTACTTTACCGGCTCTGTGGATACATCAGTAGCGATCGATGAAGAAGCGATGTCATTGGGCACGAGCACAAACGATACGATCGCAGCCTGGATCACTTCTGCGCAACACACGCTCGACATTGCTGTATACAATACGAACAATGTCGCGATTGAAAATGCTGTAAATACCGCTGCGGCAAACGGGGTTCAAATTAGATATATCGCCGAAGGACAAAATGCAAACCTAGGGGTCCAGAATTTTGACAGCTC
>CAJQPF010000066.1 GCA_905480095.1 uncultured Flavobacteriales bacterium | reverse complement strand
CAAAAGTTGAGGTGCCGAAAGACCTTATGGCACTGATGAGTGCAGTCAACCCAACAGAGAAGTCAGCTGACGGAGTCTACACATTTGTCATGGATCAGCCTATCCCCTCCTATTTGCTGGCGCTTGCAGTAGGAGATGTTGAATTCAGAAGTGTGGGAGCGCATACAGGCGTATATGCAACGCCAGATCTCATTGATGCGGCAGAGTATGAATTCGGCGAAATGGAAGATCTTCTTGTTGCAGCTGAGGGGCTGTATGGCAAATATGCCTGGGAACGATATGATTTGTTAGTCCTCCCAGCTGCATTTCCATTTGGAGGGATGGAAAACCCCCGCCTTACTTTTGCGACACCTACAATTATCGCAGGTGACAGAAGTCTTGTAAGTCTTGTCGCTCACGAGCTTGCACACAGTTGGAGTGGAAATTTGGTGACAAATTCTACATGGGATGACTTTTGGCTCAACGAAGGGTTTACTGTGTATTTCGAACAACGCATCATGGAAGCTGTATATGGAAGAGATATTAGCGAGATGCTCGCGACATTAAGTTACCGTGGACTCGTGGATGAGGTGAGTGAAATCATGGACCTGAATCCAGACGACACCCACTTGCGCTTGCACTTAAAAGGGCGGAATCCAGACGATGGCATGACTGCCATTGCATATGACAAGGGGTATTTATTTCTTCGAATGATCGAAGAAAATGTGGGTCGCGAGACATTCGATGATTTCTTATCGACCTACTTCAGCAAACATGCGTTCACCGTGATGGATACAGATAATTTCATTGAATACATTGAGCGTGAACTCCTTTCTGATGAAGAAACACGCAAAGCAGTGAATCTTTCTGCTTGGATTGATGGTGCTGGTCTACCAGACAATTGTCCAAACGTATACAGCGCGAGAATTGAGAAGGTTGACAATGCTGTTGCAAAATGGGCTGAAGGGGGGCTGAACACATCAGACATTCCTTGGAGTGAATGGCTTTATCAGGAACGTTACCGTTTTCTAAAAAGCATTCCCGCATCCGTCACTGTTGAAAGACTAGACGAATTAAATGTGACATTCAACGTCAGTGGAACAGGAAACAATGAGGTCTTGTTTGCTTGGCTAGAGCAATCGATTCTGAAACAACATACTGATTCATACCCACGCTTAGAGACATTCTTAATTAATGTCGGTCGAAGAAAGTTTCTGACCCCATTATATAGCGCAATGTTAGAAACGGATCAAACTCAAATGGCAAAAGACATCTATGCAAAAGCCCGTCCAAATTACCACAGTGTATCTACAGGAACCATGGACGAATTGTTGGGAGATTCTTAGGCAGAGACTAGCGGATCAGCATCACATAGCCGAACACTTCTTTCCTCCAGCTTTCTTCACTGATGCTGTGGACTTCAACGCGATAAGAATAGGTGCCATTGCGAGAGAAGTGTTCTCCATCTGACCCGACTTTTCCGTTCCACGGCTCATTTAAATCAGTCGTCTCAAATACGATCTCACCCCAACGATTGAAGATTTGCATTTCAAATCTCTCGGGATCAATATCCGAACCCTGAATAAAGAAGGCATCGTTTGTACCATCGTTGTTTGGCGAGAATGAAGTAGGAATAAAGAGGTTGAATAAATCTCTAATCTCCACTTCACGCGTCACCTGGTTCTTGCACCCAAAGATGTCTTCAACTTCTAATTTTACAGCGTAAAACCCTCCTACATCATAAGGGAAGGTAAACACAGGATCTTCAACAATTGCAAAACCAAGCGGATTGTAAGCGTTAAAAGTCCACAGCCAATCAATCACGTTGTCGCTTTGAAAGCCATCAAAGGAAATCGTCGTGTTGGGAACTGTTACGGGTTGAGGATTTGCATAAAAACCGACAGTGGGAAGCGGATAAACATTGATATAAGCCTCCTTTGTCGCTGAATATTCACAACCACCTGCAAACGAATTAACCGTTAGAGACACATCATAAAATCCTGGGTTACTATAAATGTGATCGGTATTCATCTCAGCAGCAACGCCACCGTCTCCAAATTCCCATACAGTGGTCGTAATGAGTGCAGGATCTATCAAGTTTGTAAATGCAAAAGCACCTGTACCGCAGGCCTTTGTCGTGTCTGCAACAAACTCGACATTAATCGGAGACTCAATGGTCACCAACATACACGCTTCAGCGGGTGGTGTCTCACAGTCATCATTTACAATCACACAATATGTACCTGTAGAAGGAGGAATATTCTCTACTATACTTTCATTAATTGCACCCAATTGATTTCCTTCCCACAACCAAGTATAATTGTATCCTACTCCACTCCCACCAAAAGAGGCCGAGGCGTCAAGTGTCGCTTCTTCTCCACTACAGATATAATCTGAACCTTGTAAATCGGGCATAATTTCGCCCAGAACATTGACATTAATTAATTCATCTGTTGAGGGACATCCATTAGGATCCGTTGCAAAAACGGTATAAATCGTACTCGAAAGAGGACTTGCTACAAAAGTACCGTCAACGGTTGATGTCGTATCCCCAGTGAGTGAGTTCACCCAATTGTAAGTCCAAATCTCAGTGGGGTCTTGGTCAGAGGATGCTTCAAGCACAACAGCGGCAGACAAACATATGACTTGGTCTCCACTCGTTTCAATTTCCATAGGAACAGGATCGAGCATTTCGAACTCATATGAATACAGACATCCAGTGTCATCAAACAAATCAACGCTGTACATCCCTGGCGTCAAATCTTGAAGCACATAATCACTGCCATCAAATTGCACCGATTCCTGAAGGATCCCACCTTCAAAAAACTCAATGGTAAAAGGTCCATCACTTAACGATTCGTTGATTGATACGATTAACACACCATCATCAGCCAAACAAGAAGGCTGTTGATCAGTTACATCATAATCAAATCCAGGCAAAACCATCACAACATCTGTCGCTGCACAATTGTCAAAACCGATCGGCTCAACAGACAACGTATATTCTGTGGGTTGTCCATCAAAATCTAACACTGTGGGTTGAGGCACAAGAGGATTGTCTAAATACTCAGTAGGACTCCATGACCAGTCAAATCCACAAGCGTCCTGCCCACCACAACTCACACACCAAGCAAGTTCTTCAAAATTGGCAAATCCATCTTGACAGTTCACACTGCCATCACTTGTGAGTACAAAAGAAATGCAGCCATCCGGATTTGTCGCTGTAAATGTAGCACCAGGGATATTCGTGTTAAAAGTTTGAATTAAATTTCCAGTACCGTTAGGGCCATCAAAGACATTTATAAAATCACAACAGGTCTCCATGGTTCCTGAAGAAAAACTTAACGTCATCATGGTACCATCTCCAACGACATCGGGACAATAGTTGAATACTGTATTTTCATTGTTCCCATAACAATAATCATAGGAACCCCCTGCTCCTCCACAAGCAGAAGGACCAGTTCCGGTAAATAAACCTAACAACTGAACGGGATCTTGGCAGAAAATGACATCCTCTCCTGCTGTAATGTTTGTTTGAGGGCCTTCTATCACAGTAATATTAACCGTCGTATCCCATGTACATCCAAAGTTATTTGTCACTTCATAGGTGAAGTCAAAATCACCTGGATTTGGAAATTCAAGATCAACATAATTGCCATCCTCTGAAATTAACACAACCCCTTCATCAAATGCAGTGACATCCCAAAAACTGGAATCAGACTCTGCACCAATGACAGGTGTGAACGTTGTCACACCGGGAACAATATTTGGGTTAAAATCCATTCCCCAACCATATAAGGTTCCATTATCTGCAGCCCACTGATCAATGACATTAAAAGTCCAAATACCATTTAATGGACATCCCACAAAGTCGCATAAATCTTCACATGGCAGATATGTGCCAGCAGGCATTGGGTCAGCGACATCAGGGTTCCCAGCATCATCTAACACCCATTCGGCATCCATGTTCCATGAATAGTCCCACCCCTCAACATCGGCAAGACCTAGATTGTTTCCTCCGAGATCATTTGGGGTACACCCCGTCGGGTCAGGTCCGCCACTGGCTCCATTGTCCATAAGGATGACTTCTGTGCCATCGGGACAAGTAATCCAAAAGCTTAAATCTCCGATAAACGTATGCTCGATACTTGCCGTGATCAGTTCAATGTCTTCACAGTTTTCTAAAACCTGACCTTGCTCAAAAAAGTCAATAAAGAGTTCTGATGTAAAAGCCACTCCAGTGGCATCCGGAAGATCCGCAAGTTCAGATACGCCAACAGGTGGAAGCGCAGTCCAGGTAATAGACTGAACGGGGTCGCCATTTAAAAATCCGGGAGATCCAGCACAAATCGGCGTCGTATAGTCGGTGTTAAATATCGGCAACGTACTAACCAATACTTGATGAGGCTGAAGGTTTGTACTGTTACAGCCATTCTCGTCGATCACTGTAAGCGTCACAATGTACTCTCCAGGTTCAGGATAGGAGTGTGATACAATCAGACCATCACTGACAGCTGTCGTTTCAACAATGCCATCTCCCCAATTCCATACCAATGAATCTAGCGCAAAGCCTTCTGTACCGAATGCAGACTCTGCAGAAAACGTCACAACATCATCAGGACACAGGCCTATACTTATTGACCCTTCTTGGCTTGTTGGGAAAGGGTCTGGAGATACCAACTCAAGTCCTGAGACAGGGTATGAGCAAGGCGTCACACAGCTTACTGTAGCTGCCCAACCGATGTCGCCACCATTCGCATTGTTGTTACACACAAATTGAAAAGTCACACACCCTGTCGGATTGTCTATAGAAGCCGTAATACTTACACCTACAAAGCTATTCCCAGTACCTACTCCCACCAAATTAGACCCAGTACCGTCGCCATCGTATGCAAAGAGCGCATCGTTGTTATTTGGATTCGCATTTGTTTGCAAATCGAAACCTAGGAAATTAATTTGAACTGCATCTCCAGGAACATCTGGACAGAATGTAATGGTGTTATTCGTACAAGAATAGGGATCTTGTGCGTCTAGCGTACCACTGTTATCATCCGTAAAAATAGCATCCGTACCACACTCATAAACGATGACATCGCCAGACCCCATTGTATAAATGGTTTGGGCCCGAACATCGTTGAATGCAAGACATGAAATGCAAGCGGCAAATAAAAAACGACAAATACTAAAATTACTCATGTTTATCAGTCTTAACCCTCAAAAATAAAGCATTGTGGCAATTAGTTCAATACGCTATGGAGCGTATTTGATGCTCAATACTATGTGGATTCATTAACGTGCAAGATAAGGATTCATAGGCAGTTTTAAGCAGACTATCTTTCTACTCTAACAACATCATTATAAAGACGTTGAACCCCACTGTGATCTACGCATATCACAGTCCAATAAAAGAGTGATCCATTATCTGCTAATTCTCCATTGAGATCCAATCCATTCCATGGCGCATTGTAATCCGTCGTCACATAAACTTCTTTTCCTGACGCGTCAGAAACCACCATCTCCCAGGTGTCAACCAAAGCATATAATCCGAATGGCATAAAATGATCATACCTTCCATCGCCATCCGGACTAAATCTTGCAGGCGCTTTAAGGTCTGTCCTGTCTCCAAGTTCTATTTTTCCTGAAGCATCGTCTTGGCATCCAAATTTATTTGATGCAAATAGGTTTAGATTATAGCTGCCAGGCACATTGAACTCTGCGGCCCCTCCCTCAGCGACATCACCATCGACATACCAAGTTGATGCGTTTGTATCTTCTGTTTCATCCGTGAGTTGCACCTCCAGATGACCGTTTGTGACGATTCTCGGAAGGGTCCAGTTCAGCTTTGCCTCTGGCTGAGGATGAACTTCAATTAGATCTTCAATCGTCCTCGTCACAATGGCTCCGTCGTCTGGAGACCTAACAGATAAGGTCACATCATAGACACCTTTTTCATCATAAACATGGGACGGGAATGGCTCGTTTGAAAAACTTCCATCACCGAAATCCCACAACAGGATCATCTTCTCATCCAATCCATTTAAAGAGAAGTCAACCTCGACACCTACACACGCTTGTTTTGTAGAGACCGAAAAAGCCAACTCCATCGGGTTCACATGCTCATTTTTGACTGACACAACCTCATCGGCATTGACCACTTCCAAATCGGCATTGACCACTTCCACATCAGTTTTGACGGGAACCTCGAGCACCTTATCGTCGAGACTTTCAATAGCTTTTGACTGGTCATTTTGAGACAATTCAACATCCGTTTCTAGAACAATGTCGTCACCATTGAC
>CAJQPF010000065.1 GCA_905480095.1 uncultured Flavobacteriales bacterium | reverse complement strand
CACTGAGATTTGGATCTCCTTCCCAGTCATATGTCTCCGCTCCGAATGCACAAAGCGGCAAGTTTACATCAAGGCAGATTGGATAGTTAAGCGTATTCGGTGTGGCTGTCACAACTGGGTTCTCCCAGACAACAGTTGACATGTCTAAATGAGCAGAACATCCAGAAGGCTCCGTAACCTCGACAGAAACTTCAAATGGAGAAGGGCCGGAGAGGTTCGTTGAGAATACCGGCGCGTCAGACCCTGATTGAGGAACGCCATTCACAAACCAAAGGTATTCAGCAATGCCAGAATTTGTCAAGCTAGTTACTTCATAAGAAACAGGGTCTCCCACACAACCTGATGATGGAGAATCAACCAAAGTTAATTCAGGAAGCGGCGTGACGTCAATATTAAAAGGAACGGTTGTTGAGCAGGTCACGCCTGTTGTACCGTAGGTTAAATAACCGGTCAAAGTCGATGAAATGGCTGTCTCGATATCACAGAAAACAGCTTGATTTGAAATGTTGTTTATTTGACAAGGAAGTGGGGTGGAGTTCCAAGTAAAAACACCAGCTCCAGTTCCTTGAACGGTTGCTGACTGTCCACTACAAACAGTTGTGGGAGTCACAATGGCTGCAACATCTGGATTCTCTTGTAGAACGACAATTTGGCTTGTAGAAGTAGCGCATGTAATCGAACCATACGTCATCTCTCCAACGATAGATATAATCTCACCATTGTTAATTGTGCCAGTGTCATATGTTGCTGTAAGTCCATTTGTAGCACTTGGCATAGGCGTATACACAATGGAAGCAGTGGGTTCAGAGGTGAAAACACTACAATCTACAGGAGAATCTTCACAAACTGGAGGGACAAAGAGAGTGATCGATGGTGTTTGGAAAATCTCAAAATCAATGACTACAGTCGTGGTCGTCGTATTGATATCACCTGTGGCATTAAATACCAACTGGTGCATTCCTGCCATTAAAAAACCAGTAGAAAAAACATCTGCAAAGTCAACGACTCCTGGATCAGTACAGGAAGTAGAAGCAATAAATGTTTCTGATGAAAGAGGGTTTCCATCAAGTAGAATGTCAAAGTCAACAGATAAGTTGTTGTTGGATGCCAATTGCCAAAGTGTACCCACGTTAATGTTTGTACAAGAAGTCAACGAAGAGATGTCATTGAATGTGATGTCTGGTTGTCCAGCTACAGTAATTTCTATTGGCGTGGCATTGTTTTGTGTGGCACATTCAAGCACACTCATCTGGATTTGATAACATCCTTGAGTGATAAATTCAATCGCCACAGTGACATCATTTGCCGATGTTCCTTCCGCAAAAACCCAATCTACACCTTGGGTTCCACCATTAACTGACCAGGTGTAAACTTCAGGGTTGGCACAGCCAGTATCAATGTCAATGGTGGTGTTCGTTGTGTGAACGATGAATCCAGAGGAGCCAGCGCCTTGTGTCGCATCAACGGTGAACGATGGTAGAATAAATGTATTGTCACCTTCAAACGCAAATGAAAGCGCTGAGCTGAATAAGAGTATAACCGCAATGAAAGCCTCGCGTAGCGCGTGGTTTTTGTTGGTTTTATGAGTGCAGGTTGTAGAGGTAAGCGTCACTGGTGTGGCCTTTAAAAGCGCAAAATACGGCTATGACAGTTATTTAAGGCATTTTATAGGTGTAAATATTACTTATAGTATATCTATACTCCTTTGTTGAAAACCCTTTTTTCTTGTATTGCATGCAATGTATAATCCGCACTACTTTGCAATAAATATATATTTTCAGAATAATCTCATCTTATGAAAAGACTCTACTCACTTTTAGGTTTATCCTTACTCTTTGTTTTCGGGGCTCAAGCCCAAAGTTTTCCGCTTGAAGTTGAAGCGTATCAAGTTCACTCCACCACTGAAGGTGTTGCTCTACTTGATGGAATGACGACGTATCGTCTGTATGTCAACAATCTGGGTGCAACTGATTTTGTCAGCGCAATCTATGGAAACGATGAGGACCCACTTGAAATTTCTGTTCCTGAAGGCGTTTATAACTCTAGTTATAACGCATCTTGGAGTGCGTCTGGAATTTCCCCAGTGTTTGTCGGGGTGTTTCCGGAATTGGAGTATGATTCATATGTGACCATAGGTTTGTCACAGTCTGCAGCTACTTCGGGCATCCCAGGTGCGGCAGACCCCTCAATTGTTGAAGACCCGATGGAGCAAATTACGCCGATGTTCATTGTAGATGGATCTACAGGAGTCTCTGTAAGTTCTGTAACAGGTATTGCAATCTATACACTTAACGGAAATCCTGTCGGTTTGCCAGATGAGGATGGCCGTGTTTTGATTATGCAAATCACCACCAGTGGTTCACTAAGCGGCATGATTAATGTGCAGATTTTTCCAGATGGTGTCGGAGTAGACTTCCCAACTTTCACTTATTTGTTTGAAGATGCTGGCGTCTATGCTGCAGTCGGGGCTTGTCTCGCCGATACTGACGGAGATGGGATTTGTGATGACGATGAAGTTCTTGGGTGTACAGACATGGCAGCATGTAACTACAACATGATGGCGACAGATGACGATGGTTCGTGTGACTTTGCTGATGCAGACGGTGATGGTATCTGTGATTCAAGCGAGATTCTTGGATGTACAGATATGACAGCCTGCAACTACGAACCGACTGCTACTGATGACGATGGTTCTTGTGGAGCCCTCGATGCTTGTGGCGTGTGTTTAGGTGATGACAGTTCTTGCACTGGGTGTTCTCTTGATTTTGCGTGTAACTATGATGCCACTGCGATTGTTACGGACAATACATTATGTGAATATGAATCTTGTGCAGGGTGTATGGAGGCAACCGCTTGTAACTACGATCCCGACGCAACGTTCGACGACGGCACGAACTGCTTATTTGCAGTTGAGTTTCTCGATTGTGATGGAAACTGTTTAAATGATACAGACGGAGATGGTGTATGTGATGAATTAGAAACAGTTGGATGTACTGACATGGTTGCTTGTAACTATGATGTCACAGTCACAGATACTGATGACACGCTTTGTGAATATGCAGAGATGAACTATGATTGTGATGGCGTCTGTCTCAATGACATGGACGAAGATGGCGTGTGTGACGAGTTAGAAGTGGATGGATGTACAGATATGACAGCCTGTAACTATGACGCATTGGCAACAGAAGATGATGAATCATGTGAATATGCACAAGAGTTCTACGATTGTGATGGGAACTGCCTTGTGGATACGGACGGCGACGGAACATGTGATGAGTTGGAAGTGAATGGTTGTACAGACATGATGGCAACAAACTACAGTGCGGATGCAACTGAAGATGATGCGTCTTGCTGTTACCTCGTTCTATCTCTCTCTGCTACTGACGCAGATTGCTTCGGTGGTGAGGGTATGATCACTGCAACAGTCACTGGTGCTGAAGAAACGGTGACATACACTTTAGGTATGGAATCAAATGAGACTGGCGAATTTATGGTTACTGCAGGAACCTATACTGTTTCAGCAATGGACTCTAACGCAAACATGTGTTCTTCCACAATGGAGGTCACCGTAGGTGAAGGAACAGAAATCATTGTCGAAGCTTCAGCAACAGACGAAACAGCTGGAGAACTTGGCGTAGGAACCGCAACAGCAACTGGAGGTTCTGGTGACTACACATTTGAATGGTATGATGCTGACGGAAACGCAGTTGACCCATCTGCGCTAACTGCCGGAGACTATTTTGTAAAGGCAACGGATGCCAATGGTTGTAACGGAACTGTACTTGTATCGATCATCTTTAACGGCATTGATAACATTGACCCACTTGCTTTCGGACTGTTCCCAAATCCAACGACTGGCGCGATCACATTGCAGGTCAGTTCATTGATACAAGATGTCAACATGCAAGTTTTTGATGCAACTGGAAGAGTCGTCTTTACCCAGGATGCATTAGTGCTTCAGGGTGCAACGACATTTGACTTCTCGAATCTTTCAACGGGAACGTACACGGTTATGATTCAAAATGACAACGGCACGTCAATACGCAGACTGTCTGTTCAGAACTAAGTTTCTGCTGATTTAATTTTTCAATTAAAAAAGCCCAGGCCATTTAGGTTTGGGCTTTTTTGTGTCCCTAACTTTCGTGCATATATTTACATACCTGCTTTTAATTTGAATCGTTATCCTCATTATGAATAAATCATATCTGGTATTTTTGTGTTCTGTCCTGTTTTTTATGGGCTTTATTTCTCAGGTTTCAGCCCAAACCCCTGCGTATGGATTGCCTGGTGAAGCTGTGCCTGGGCAGTTGCTTGTCATGTTCCATGACGCTCCAGAAATCGAAAAATTCGAAAAGGAAAACAGGGTGCTCGGCGGATATTTTTTGGGCTTAACATTTGAAGAAGTCTTGTCTCCTCTGTCACATATCATACTCTTCACGTATGATGAAAATTATCCAGAGGAAGAGTTAATGCTTACCCTGATTGCAGAAGATGAAAGTGTGGAAGCGGTTCAGTTTAATCATTATGTAGAGGATAGAGAAACGATTCCGAATGACCCAAATCTAGGTGCCCAATGGCATCATATCGACGATGGAGATCATGACATCGACAGTGATTTGGCTTGGGATATTACAACAGGCGGTTATACCGACAGTGGAGACAGAATCGTCGTTTGTGTGTTAGAGGGGAGTGGCTCAAATTATTCACATCCAGACCTTATTGACAACCACTGGACCAACGAACTTGAAATTGACGGAAACGGTGTGGACGACGATGGAAATGGTTACGTTGACGATGTCAACGGATGGAATGCCGTCATGAATAACGATGGCGTGGCAACAGGCAATCATGGGACTGCGGTGAGCGGCATGATTGGTGCGACCGGTAACAATGGTCTGGGAGTCTCAGGGGTGAATTGGGATGTCGGTATTATGCAAGTCCAAATGGGTGGCCTTACTGAATCGAATGTTGTGTCTGCATACAGCTACCCGCACATCATGAGGGATCTGTACAATACAACTGGAGGCGCAAAGGGTGCGTTCGTCGTCGCGACAAACGCGTCCTGGGGAATCGATTTGGCGAATCCCGCGAATTACCCGATTTGGTGTGCGTATTATGACGATTTGGGATCTGTAGGAATCTTAAATTGTGGCGCGACTGCGAATGCTCCATATAACATTGACACACAAGGTGACATGCCTACCGGGTGTGGCTCAGACTACATGGTTTCTGTCACTGCCACAAACGACAATGACGTTCGAACATTCTCTGCTTATGGAGCGACGACGATTGACTTGGCTGCACCGGGAGAAAATGTTTATCTTCCTTCAGGAAACAGTAACTATTCAAATACATCAGGAACGTCGTTTGCCAGCCCATGCGTGGCGGGGGCTATCGCTTTAATGTACAGCGCGCCTTGTTCTTCGATTGCTTCAAGCTCACTTGCTGATCCACAAGGGACCGCCGATGTAGTGCTAGGTTTTATCTATGATGGAGTCGATCCCATTGATCAACTTCTCACGGAGACGGTCACAGGTGGTCGTCTGAATTTGGCGAACTCGCTGGATCTCTTGATGCTCGATTGTGATCCAACACTAGGCTGTACAGACACGATAGCCTGTAACTACAGCGAACTTGCAATCACCGACATTGGAAATTGTCTTTATTTCGATGAATGTGATGTGTGTGGGGGAGATAATTCGTCTTGTTCTGGGTGCATGGATGATACGGCAAATAATTTCGATGTTGAGGCGACCTTAGAAGATGGTTCTTGCTGTTATCTGTCTCTTAGTTCTACTGTCGATGCGTCAAATGTCTTGTGTTTTGACGACAATGCTTCAATCATTGTCATTGCTTCAGGGGCAGTTGGTGCAGCTGATTCTGTGTTTTTTGCGTTGGGGAATTCACCTTTATATCAGAATTACACAGGAATATACAATCAATCCGTGGGATCGTATTCAGTTGTTGCAACAGATCTTAATGGGTGTTCAGCATCCATTCAAATCGAGGTAGAAGGCCCTGAACCTCTCCAAATCACGCTTGATGCGACAGGTGACATGGGGGGGGCATCTGGCGTGGGGACCGCAACCGCTGAAGGAGGGACAGGCGATTATAGTTTTGTCTGGGTTGATTCCACAACAGGGGAGGAGGCAGATCCGAATGCGCTTGAGGATGGTGTGTACAATGTTATTGTTACAGATTCTAATGGCTGTATCGAAGATGGGAATGTGTATGTTGATGACGTCTATAGCTTAAATGATTTGGACCCCCTTCCTTTCACATTAGGTCCAAACCCCACGTCGTCATTTGTAACCATGCAATTCACTGCCGATCGTGGCGTCTCTTCTGTTGATATATTCGACGGATACGGTCGCCTCCTTTATTCTGAACTGGTTTCTGGTGGTGAAGGTGTTAAGACACTTGACTTCAGTGAATTCCCGAATGGTTTGTATTCAATCACGCTCCGTGGAGACGCTGGATTTTCTGTCCGTCAAGTCGCTGTTCAGAAGTGATTGAGATGTTGTTGCCGGTATTTGAGCCTTGGCTTTCCTCTCTATTTTAATCCTTGTGACAGATCCCTTTTCTGATGGTTGTGAAATCGGGAATCGTTTTTTTTACCTTTTCTTCTAGCTATCTGTTCGTCTTCTGGAAGGAGGGAATAGTCGATACAGCGTTTAGAACAGCAACCAGAGTGTTTAGTAGCACACTTTTTACATTGAATAAATAGGAGGTTGCAGGTCTTATTCTGGCAGTTTACGTGGTCATCGGAGGGTTCTCCACACTGGTGACAATTTGATATTACCTGATTGGAGATTCGTTCTCCCAATCGCTCATCAAAAACGAAATTCTTACCGATAAATTTATTGTCTAACCCTTCATTTTGTTCAATTTGTCGGGCATAGTCTATAATCCCTCCGTAAAGCTGATTCACGTCATTAAATCCATGATGTTTCAGATATGCAGATGCTTTTTCGCAGCGTATCCCACCTGTACAGTATAAAAGTATTTGATCATCTTTCTTGTCTTGTAAATCAGAAAGGACCTCTGGGAGTTCTTCTTTAAAGGTTTCTGATTGAGGACAAATAGCCCCTTCAAAATGTCCAATTTCACTCTCATAATGGTTGCGCATATCCACAATTGTGGCCCCCTTTTCCATGGCTTCATTCCACTGCGCTGCATTAAGGTGATTCCCCACATTCGAAATATCATATTCACCAAAATCCAAGCCATCTGCCACAATCTGTTTTTTGACTTTGACAATCAATTTAAAAAACGATTTCCCATCGTCCTCAACAGCATTTTTCTGCTGCATCACGTCAAATTCTTTGTGAGCATGGAGTGTTTCGATAAAGTTTGACCATTGAGGCTCGGGCACTGAAATTTGAGCATTGATACCCTCTTTCGCAATGTAAACTCTTCCAAACACACCCAGGTTTGACCATTCGCGATAGAGCAGGTCTCTCATCGCGTTGGGATCAGATATTGCGACATATCTATAGAATGATGTCGTCTTACGCTGAAAGTCCTCGTCTTCAAGCGCAGCAATTGCTGCGTCTCTCCCGAGTTTATTTCTCAACTTCTTTTTGCCAGCGTTCGGATCCATTCTCTCATTTAATATTAAACAAAGTTAGTTTCTATATCTCTAAAGTCGTAAATTATACTAAAGCACGATTAGTTATTAGAAACAGGCTTTACAGATACATGAAATTGACATGACTGATATAGAAGTTCACTTTAAGTTAATTGACACGTTTCCATTGTCAGCCTTTGTCATTGACAATGCATGTCACATTCTGCATGTTAATCCCAGGTGCTTGGAAATGTTGAATGTCTCTTTGAGTGAAGCCAGGAACACACCCATTGCGAATTTTTATCCTGAATTTGAATCCTGTATTAAGCATGAAGAGGGGAACATCGAGACTGCTTTTATTGATACAGATTTAAATAAAAGTAATGTGTTGGTCAATTACGCCTCTATTGATAATACGGATTTTGGAATATTATATGTGATTTCAGGGCCAGACATTCGACCCGATATTTTTGAAAAACAGGTACTTAGTAATGTTATTTTAGACAATATCCCAGCTGACATTGCTGTTTTCGACAAAGATCATAATTATTTATACATCAATCCCAATGGTATTCGTGATGTTGAAACACGGGAATGGATGATTGGAAAGAGTGATTTTGATTACTGTGATTTTAAAGGATTAGATAAAACTCTGGCGAAAAACAGACGCGACATTTTTAAAAAGTCGATTCAAACAAAACAGCAGATAGAGTGGGTAGATGAGTATGAAAGGGGGGGTGAATATGTGTATGTATTGCGGCGATTTTACCCTGTTTTTACGGGTGACACTTTTTTATACATGATAGGTTATGGTGTCGATGTCTCTGAGCTAAAAAGGACGCAAAAGAAGGTCGTGTCTAATGAACTGAGAAATCAATTGATTCTTAATTCAGCATTGGATGCAGTCATTATTGTTTGCCCACAAGGATTAATCACCTTTTGGAATCCACAAGCGGAGATTTTATTTGGATGGAAATCCGAAGAAGTTTTAGGGAAAGCAGTTTCTGACATTGTGATTCCTGAACGATTCAGGGAGAAGCATCTAAAGGGGATGAAAAACCACAATGAAGGCTTGGTGGGTGGGGCAGTAAATGGCATTGTTGAATTTCCAGCATTAAATAAAACCAAGGGAGAATTCCCTGTAGAATTCTCCATTTTGCCTATTTATGACAAAGGAGTCATCATCAATTATTGTTCTTTTTTAAGAGATATAAGTGCACGAAAGAATAAGGAGTTTGAAATAAGCCAGAAAAACAAAATATTAAAAATTCAGAATTCAGAGTTAGAACAATTTACATATATCACCTCCCATGATCTACAAGAGCCCCTCGTGACGTTAATGAGTTTTAGCGACTTGTTGTTGGAAGAGTATGCCGACAGTTTAAATCCTGAAGCAAAGTTATATATTGAATACATTAACAAGTCTGCGATTAGAATGAGAGCGCTTGTGACTGGGCTCATGGAATATGCCAGAATAGGAGTCAGAGAGGATGCAAAAGCATTGGATTGCAATCAAATTTTACAGGATGTGTTAAAGGATTTATCCGCGCAAATAAACATCACGGAATCAAAAATTGTCATTGACGATTTACCTGTCATTCGAGGTTATGAAACATACATCCGATTGTTATTTCAAAATCTCATCAGCAACGCGATTAAATTCAAAAAAGAGAAGGGTCTTCATGAAATTGACATCACATCTTCGGAAACAAAAAAAGAATGGACGTTTACTGTGACAGACAATGGCATAGGCATTGAAGAGAAAGACTTAGATCAAGTGTTTGTCATCTTTAAAAGATTAAACAATGCATCTCTTTATAAAGGATATGGCATCGGACTCGCGCATTGCAGAAAAATCGTAAAAATGCATCATGGAGAAATTCATGTTACATCTAAATTTGGCGAAGGAAGTAGATTCAGTTTCACCATTTCAAAAACGATATGATCATGTATAATTTAGAGACAATCTTACTGATAGATGATGATTTCACAACCAATTTTATTCATCAAAAAATCATTTCAAAAACTGAAATCAATGCGCCTGTTGCAGTTTCGAATAACGCATCAGAAGGCCTTGATAAATTATTGGAACTTAATGAATCCATCAAGGGCCACAGCGCTTCAGTGTTGGTGTTTCTTGATCTAAATATGCCATTGTTAGATGGATGGGGATTCTTAGATGTTTTTAAGGAGATGAAACTTAATTTTATGGTCCATTTATATATTGTAAGTGCGTCGATAAATCCTGATGATAAGACAAGAGCCGCCAGCTATCCTCAAGTGAATGGCTACATACAGAAACATCTGACTGTTCCTATATTTAGAGAGCTCGTCAAAGGTTATGCTTCCTGATCCCACATACGTGCGATTGACTTATTAAAAAGAACACTCATGAAACATATCTTCACACTGTCACTCTTTTTCTATGCACTTTCTTTAAGTGTGTGTGCTCAAGTGACTGACGCCCGTGGATACATTGTTCAAGTCGGCGACGCCTTGCCTGCTTTGAATTTAACCTTAACAGACGGAAGGCAGGTCACGCCCGATGATTTAAAAGGAAAGGTCGTTTTGATTCAGTTTACCGCCAGCTGGTGTGGGGTGTGCAGAAAAGAAATGCCTCATTTGGAAAAGGAAGTATGGCTTAAATACAAAGACCATCCTGATTTTTTCATGGTGGGTATTGATTTAGATGAACCGCTGAATAAAGTCATCTCTTTTGGAGAATCTGTCGGTATCACCTATCCATTGGCTTTGGATCCAGGAGGAAAACATTTCTATCAATTTGCAGCTCAAAATTCAGGTGTGACGCGTAATATCCTCAGCGATCGAGATGGCAACATCATGATGCTCACACGCCTCTTCGAGGAAGAAGAATTTAATCAAATGACCGCGGAGCTTGCAAAGCAATTGGAGTAGATCGTGTACTCAAAGGCATCACTGAAAGTCCTTGTGTTCAGTCGTCATTATCTAAACATAAAATAAAGGTTGTATCTTGTTAGTCTTAAATCCAAGACTATGAGAACTTTACTTACAATTGTTATCGCTGCATTAAGCTTGAATGCTTTTGGGCAGGTTCCAGCATATGTTCCAACTGATGGTTTAGTTGCTTGGTGGCCATTTAATGGAAATGCTTTTGATGAAAGTGATTATCAGAATGATGGAACAGTAAACGGTGCTTCACTCACTGAAGACCGTTTTGGTAATCCGAATAGTGCTTATAGTTTTGATGGGGTGGATGATTTCATTGGTGTAAACTCTTTAAATGCTTTTCAATACAATCCCGTCAGTTATTCATTTTGGTATGTATTAGAGACGTTATGCACAAACACTGCGTACAATACTTTTTGTGCGAAACTGGCCATAGGAAGAGATGTGAGTGGCAACACTCTTCAAGGGAGTATTGGGCTTATCAACAACACTGAACCTGATTACACCTTCAATAAATTCGCCTACTATACTGGCTGTTGCGCTGGTTTAACGGAATTCACACCATCCTTACATGAATGGCACCAGTTGGTGATGATCTATGATGTCAATGAAACCCTGAAATGGTACCATGATGGGGAATTGATTTCTTCTGAATCCTTTGCCAGCGGATCAGACGCAAACATTCCTTTCAATATTGGGTCAGGCGGAAACAGGCATTTTTGGGATGGCATACTTGATGACCTCGGTGTCTGGAACAGATCCCTTTCTGATGAAGAAGTTCAAGCCTTGTATCTTGCTAACCTTTACGTTACTGGTTGCACGGACTCTACTGCTTGTAATTACAACCCCGATGCTATAGAAGATGACGGAAACTGCGACTACTCGTGTTGCCCAGGTCCTGGTTGTTGCTCTGAAGGGCTCTACTGGGATTGGGAATTGGAGCAATGCTTTGATATTAACCCCACTGACTCTAATCTAGACGGTTGTACTGACCTTAACGACTTAATGGATCTACTTGGGGCTTATGG
>CAJQPF010000064.1 GCA_905480095.1 uncultured Flavobacteriales bacterium | reverse complement strand
TATAATTCACCGTTCCTATATGATATTAGAGAGAGGATGAACACAAGAGCCACACTTTTTCTTCCAACAATAGTCGGATATGGTCACATCCAAAAACAGGTCGATTTTGGGCTCGACTCCATGGGCCGCCGTCCTCGGCCCAACAGAATAGTGACCCAAGAAGCCGCCAAAACGCTCCATTGTCTACCAAAACTTGTCACAAGCCTCTTCATAGTATCTATAATGCGTGACAAGAAGGATATTACGTAAATCGACCACTTTGATGAGTGACATGCGTACCAGTCATTACCATAAAAATTCTCCATCGACACCACGACCTCGAAATCGTCCATTCTGTGCGGTCTACTTCTGAGGGGTTTTGTCGCTAAGAACGTGCACCTGTGCCTTTCTGCCGCTTCCATATGTATTGAAGAAAAGATATTTGGCCATAGGTGCAAGGTTTAGACTCAACAACATGGAAAGGGGGTCGTGTCCAATTTTCATGCTTCAAGTCTTGCCTTTAGCTGGAACGTCACATCTCAGATGAGGCTGAGGGCTGCCAATTTACTACAATTGACTATATTTTAGACGGGAATGTCGCCAATGGTGTGACTGAAGCGACTGAAGTCGGAATTTTCACTCCAGTGGCAACTTGGCTGCCATGAAATTGATCGATGAGCTGATTTTTCATACGAAATCATCAACTTTTGCTTCTATTAGCGAGATCTCCAGCTGTACAGCATTTGGCACCTCCTTGGTGCCAGATTTCACAATTAACTCGATTTGTCCTTATCACAAATAACATAGATAAGTTAGTTTATGCAAAGGACAACCTACATTGTTGATCATAGTGTAGAAATAGAATAAATTCTTGAGCAGCTTGGTGCTGGAAATCACCAATCCTGATTTTTACTTTTACCCTTCATGGGTACCGGCATAAGAAGTGTGCTACTCAATCATAAATGCACTACTAGCTATTCCTTACACCTTTTATAGTTATAGCAAGCGTAGCAAATTATAAATTTCATGTTACATTCACTACAACTTCTACTTTACACTGTTTTATCCTCCAAGGTCATCCCCAGCCCAACGATTATGGCATGGAAAATATCCCAAAACGGCCAAAGTAGCCATCTATTTGTCCAGGATATCTCAAAGCCCAACAAATATCGACACCATGGGCACCAAGGAGGCTAAGACTGTGCGACTTAACGTAGACCAGTCCCACTATTTAGTTGTACCCTTCATAGAGGTCGATACAACAAGTGTATCACTCAATGTCACATGCAACACTATGCATTTCTTACCCTTATATAACTATGGTAAGCTTAGAAAATCGCAATTTTTATGTTGCATTCATCACAACTTCTGCTTTACAATCTATTTATCCTCCAAGGTCTCCCCCAGCCCCAAGACCTTAGCTCGAAAAATATCCTAAAACGGCCAAAGTAGCCATCTGTTTGTCCAGAGCATCTCAAAACCCAACAAATGCCGACACCATAGGCCCCAAGGAGGCTAAATCTATGCGACTTAATGTAAATTCTCATCATTCCCATCCGTCAGAGTAAAAACACCAATTAGAAGTTGTACTTTGTCATTTCCCCAGGTCGAAACTTTTGCTTATCTCATTTGTGAATAGCGACAGATTCCCATTGACTAATTCATTGACTCTTGCAATATGTTTCCACTTACTTACGTTGCTGCCAATCACCGTTGAGCTTTTCACTGCAGCTGTCTCCAATCGATCATTATCGACAGATATCAATTTTTGCCAATAACATCTAAGTCTCAAAAAGTGAGTCTCTCCACAGATGTTTGGCTTTTTTCGGCCCTCTTTGTTGATAACACTCACAACTGTCCACATGGATTTGCCCTCCGAATGTGTGCCCAGCGAAATGCCTTCAGTTACATTCTTTTTGGAAATAAACAAGTAATGTTTCAAGCGAATGTATGCACATTGCGTCGACCATTCTTGGAATCGTCAGAACAATAATTTGGACAGTAGATTGTTGCAACGGCCGCGTTGCGCTCAAAGGATTAAATGTAACTCACTCATCTTCGCGAGGAAATGCATAAAGCCGTTGACTGATGTACTGCTTTACACATTGTCTGCGATTCCTGGCTCGATTTCAATGTAGCAATAAGTTGATGGGCCCTTCATCCAAAAGGAAATGTAGGACGCCCAGTTTCTTGGCAAAGTCGTGTCTGCCTACGGAAATTTGACTAGAAGCATAGTAGAGACAACAGAAGGGCCCTTCCATTGCTGCTTGCGTGTCCAAGACTTGCGGGCGTCCACCTCGACCCTGATCGGCCACGCGGAGAATCTCTCTGAGGACCTCAGTCGGGGCACCGCCTGTGGTGGCACGCACGATGGGAAAGTTTCCTTGCTCATCTTGGAAAAGAGCAGCCTCTGGCGCCGCTCGGAGGACCAAGGGTAGGACGTCACTCTGGAAATCGGCCGCCTTAGAGCACAGGTAATCAAGAAGATGGCTACTGTAGCGAGTGTGATTGTTCACACGGTCGCCGACGAGTGCTGCCCAACTAGCATCATCATTCTCTTTACGACGAAGAGCGACACGTCTCAGCAGGCTCGGATCCATTTGAC
>CAJQPF010000063.1 GCA_905480095.1 uncultured Flavobacteriales bacterium | reverse complement strand
CCTTAATTTCAGAGGGGTAGTCTGTCACAATTACAGGACCCCCAACATGCTTCTCAACCAACCACCTCTCGTGTTCTGAATGAAGATCGTCCCCCCATTCACAAGGGTATTTAAATTTCTTTTTCTTGAATGGCTTTGAATTTCTGAGTGCATCAATCACCTCAGTATAAGTCATATGCGCAAACTCACTGTCCACTACATTCCGAAGCCTATCGCAGAGTGAATATTCATTCCGGTCGTTTTGTGGAAGTTGTTTCTCAGCTTGTAACTCTCTGTTTTCAAGAAACTTTAAATCCTCTTCTCCGTGCTTTAAGACATATGCCAAAACATACTTTAAACAATCCTCTGCCAATTTCATGTCATCCTTGAGATCAGCAAATGCCATCTCAGGCTCTACCATCCAAAACTCTGCCAAATGTCTTGATGTGTTTGAGTTCTCAGCTCTAAAAGTGGGCCCGAAGGTATAAACTTGACCCAACGCCATCGCCGCAAGTTCAGCTTCCAATTGACCACTCACTGTCAAATTTGATTGTGTCCCGAAAAAGTCTTGTGAGAAATCTGTTGCCCCGTCCTCAGTTTTAGGAACGTTGTCCAAATCCAATGTTGTGACTTTAAACATCTCTCCTGCACCTTCAGCATCCATTCCTGTAATAATCGGAGTATGGAGCTGAAAAAAACCTTTTTCATGGAAAAATTGATGTATTGAAAATTGCAGAAGGTGGCGGATCCGGAAAACAGCACCGAAGGTGCTTGTACGAAATCTTAAATGCGCCTTCTCTCTCAAAAACTCAAGAGAGTGCTTCTTCATTTGGATTGGAAACTCGTCTGGGTTTGCGCCGCCTAAAACTTCCAATGCTTCGACTTGAAGCTCGACTGTTTGGCCTCCTCCCTGACTTTCCACCAAAACACCTACCGCACGTATTGCTGCGCCAGTATTAAGTTGTTTTAGAACGTCGTCATCTAAATCTTCTTTTTGGACGACCAGTTGGAGATTTCTTAAAGTTGAGCCATCATTCACGGCAAGAAATCTGTCGTTTCTAAAAGTCCTCACCCAACCGCAAACTGTCAATTTTTCTTCAGAGGGTGCAGTTTCAAGCACCTTTGTTATTCTTAGTCTTTCCATGTGAGACAAAGATAAGTGACCCACCCTTGACTATTAAGGGCAATTATGAGTATTCCGAGTCAATCTTTCCGTCACGCAAACGAATTATTTTTTGAGCTCTTGCGGCAACTTCCTCTTCATGGGTCACTAAGATTAAAGTATTTCCGTCTTGATGTATCTCATCAAAAAGTTGCATAATTCCCTCTGATGTCTTTGAATCTAGGTTTCCTGTGGGCTCATCCGCAAAAATGATTGAGGGGTTCATGACAAGTGCACGCGCAACGGCTACACGTTGTCTTTGACCGCCACTAAGCTCATTTGGCTTGTGGGTAACCCGATCTCCCAACCCCACTTTCTCGAGAACCTCCGTTGCTCTTGCCAATCTCTCCTTTTTCGGAATACCTGCGTAAATCATCGGCAACGCAACATTTTCAAGCGCCGTGTACCTGGGAAGCAGATTAAATGTTTGAAAAATAAAACCGATTTCTTTGTTTCTAATCCCTGCAAGCGAATCATCATCGACTTGACTCACATCATTTTTATTCAAAAAATACGTTCCTGCAGAAGGTGTATCCAAGCAACCCAAAATATTCATGAGTGTCGACTTACCCGAGCCGGATGGACCCATCAGCGCGATATATGATCCCTTATGAATATCTATGTCCAAACCATCAAGCGCTCTTACAATTGTGGAACCTACTGTATAATGTTTCGAGAGGTTTTTTGCTTGAATAATGGGATGCGTCATAGGGCAAAGTTAAGTTTATAAATTTCTTGTAAAGAAAATAAGTTGTAAGTTTGAAAGAATTGAAACGAACCCCAATGAGAATTTTTTACACACTGCTGTTTTGTTGTCTACTTTCAATACCGGCATTCTCTCAACTCACAGTTGAGCAGCCTTATACAATCGAGCAGTATGTCAGTGAAGTGCTGATTGGAAACGGCGTCACGGCGACGAACATCACCTATACTGGATCCGAAGAACAATTGGGGTATCTGTCAGGAGCCGACGGTCTTTTCTCCGTGAGCTCAGGCCTTGTCCTTAGTACAGACCATGCCACACACCTGAGCGATCCTGGGTGCATGGATACCCAATTTTGTGCTGGCTGTCAAGGCCTGGGCAATGACCAAGATCTTTTAGATGTCGCCAATTCTGTTCCACCACTTATAGGACAAACCTTCACCGTGAGCTCAGTCAACGATCTATGTATTCTCGAATTTGATTTCGAAGCAGGAGGAGACAGCATTTCATTCAATTACGTATTTGGTTCTGATGAATACCTGACCTACGTCAACACGACATACAACGATATTTTTGCGTTTTTCCTTTCAGGACCTGGGATTACAGGACCTTATAACTCTCCGGCAGGGTTTCCAGATGGCGCGATTAACATTGCTTCAGTTCCTGACAGTGACCCTTTACTTCCTGTCACAATTAGCTCGGTAAACAATGTCACAAACGCAGCTTACTACATTGACAACCAAACCAACAATGGCATCTGCATCAATGGTTATACAGAGACTTTTACTGCATCTGCGTCGGTACAATGTGGAGAAACATACCACATTAAACTTGCGATCGCTGACGGATCTGACAGTGCTTTAGAATCTTTCGTTGTCCTGGAAGAAGGGAGCTTTAGCTCAAACGCCATCGACATTGTGGCGAGCGCCACGATTGATGGCGCAGAGGTTTTCCTTGGCGACACGACTGTTGTAGAGGGATGCAATACTGCTGTCTTTACTGTGATTAGACCTGATGACACCCTTCAGGACACCATTACGCTGAATATTTTCGGAACAGCCGTGAACGGCAGTGACTTCATCGAGATCCCTACATCTTGGATTTTAGAACCTGGAGAAAGTTCGTTCGATTTAGAGCTAGACCCATACAATGACAGTGCAAATGAGGGCGCAGAGACCGTAACAATAGAATACGAATACGTCAACGACTGCGGAGACACGATTCTTTCAAGTGCAACGATTGTGATTTTAGACCCCGAACCCATCACGTTATTCACTTCACCGGTGGGATGTCTGGATGGTGCGGGAAATATTGACCTCATCGTCAACCCCTTGAGCGGTTTTGGTCCGTTCGATTATCAGTGGAACACGGCTGAAAACGACACCTTAGATAACTTCACGTACAATACGGGTTTCATTCCTGGATCTGCGACTGTCACGGTGACTGATGTCTGTGAGTCCGTCACAGAAGCGACCATTACATGGGACATTTTAGAGGAGTTTTTAGGTGGGGAGGAAACAATCTGTTTGGGCCAAACCGCGACGGTCCCCTCTTCAGGTGGCACAGGTGGGTTTAGTGAAATCCTCACTGAGATTGAAGATGCGGATGGGGATCTGATTTGGGTCAGTATTGTCGGCGCCTCATTGGACACGACATTAATTTCATTCCTAGACAACATTGATGCAATCACAGGACTATATGATGGACTTTACAGTTCAGGAAGCGGCGGAGTGGGCGCCATTGAAGTCCAACTTATCGATGGATGTGGCAGCATTGCTTACAGCACGATTGGTGTAGAGATATGCGAACTAGAATTCTACAATGTTTTCTCCCCCAACAGTGATGGAAAAAATGACACCTTTGAAATTATGGGACTCCAAGGCTATCCCGGCAGTCAACTGTCCGTATACGACAGATGGGGTGTTCAGGTGTATACCAATTCAAACTATATAGGTGCTTGGCGAGGGATTAACAATCAAAGCGCGCCACTTCCTGAAGGAACCTATTATTACACACTCTCCGTGAACTATGTGGGAGATGAGCCTTTAGAGTATATCGGGGATGTTGTCACTGACCTCAGTGTCGAAGGCGTTGTGAAGTTTTCTGGGAACGTCATGATTGTGCGATAATACGTCACACTTAAGAGATCAACGAGCGTCCCGTCATGTCACTTGGCTGCTCTAACCCCAATAGGTTTAAAACAGTAGGTGCAACATCGGCAAGCTGGCCGTCAATGACAGAACGCACACCCTCAGCGACAACGATGACAGGCACGGGATTCGTCGTGTGCGCAGTATGTGGAGAGCCGTCAGCATTGACAACACGGTCAGCATTTCCATGGTCGGCAATGATGATGAACATGTAGTCATTTTCCTTTCCAACCTTAAGAACTTCTGCGAGACAATTATCCGTCGTGACAACTGCTTTAACGATGGCTTCGTAAACACCGGTATGTCCTACCATGTCAGGATTTGCAAAGTTAAGACAAACAAAATCTGCACTGTAGGATGCCATTTCTCTCGACACCAAATCGACAAGCTTCCACGCAGACATCTCAGGCTGGAGGTCATAAGTGGCAACTTTGGGGCTGCTTGCCATCAGTCTGTTTTCACCTTCAAATGGCGCCTCTCTACCTCCATTGAAAAAGAACGTCACGTGCGGATATTTTTCGGTTTCTGCGATTCGCAGTTGAGACAATCCCGCGTTTGAGATCACTTCACCTAACGTATTCTGCAGGTTAGGTTTGTCATACACGACTTTTATATGCTCGAACTTATCGTCATAGTTCGTCATTGTGACGAAATAAAGCGGAAGGACTGACATCCCAAATTCTGGCAAATCTTTTTGAGTCAGCGCTGTTGTGATTTGGCGACAACGATCCGTTCTGAAGTTAAAGCAGATCACCACGTCATTGGGACGAATTTGGCCTTGTACGCCTTGAATCCTAAAGGGCAGGATAAACTCATCTGTTATATCGTCTTCATAAGATGATTGAATGCCCGCTTCTACACTTTCAAACGTGTTCCCACCATTGTTACACAGCGCATGATATGAATGTGCGATTCTCTCCCACCGTTTGTCCCGATCCATTGCATAATATCGTCCATGAACGGATGCAATTTGAACCTTAGAATTCGTTTGGCTTATATGCGTCTCAAGGTGTTTAAGATCACCCAAACCAGACTTGGGTGCGGTATCGCGTCCATCTGTAAACGCATGAATGACCGCATCGGAAACACCTGCGTTATTGACCGCATCTACGATCGCGTGAAGATGTTGTTGTTGCGAATGGACACCTCCACGGGACACCAATCCCACAATATGAAGACGCCTTCCAGGTTCTTTTGCGGCCTCCAGAGCGTCTTGCAGCACGGGTTCTGATTGAAAGGCCCCACGCTCTATTGCATTATTAATTCTCAGAAGATCTTGAAAGATCACGCGACCGGCGCCGATGTTCATATGCCCCACTTCTGAGTTGCCCATTTGACCTTCGGGAAGGCCCACAAATTCGCCATCTGTTCTTAAAGTAGCATGAGGAAAATTCTTATGTAGCGCGTCCACACAAGGTGTAGGCGCATTGAAGATTGCATCGGACGCATCTTGTGCACCATATCCCCACCCATCTAAAATCACAAGCGCAACTTTCTTTTTACCCATCTTATGCATGACTTAAATCTCTTTCAATTTGCTGGCCAATCGATGACAAAGGTAGCTCCACCACCCGCAGTTGACATGACATGGATTTCAGCACCATGCATTTTCACAATTCTATAGACCAAATGAAGACCAAGCCCGGTCCCTTCAACGTCCTTATCTCTTGGCACTCTATAAAACGCTTCAAAAACCTTCTTTCGTTCTTCTGGCGGTATCCCAGGACCGTGATCAATAATTGAGAGATTTGGCTTTGAAGTTGAAGTGTCTAAAATCACTTCGACAGGGGAGTGTTGAGGGCTGTATTTTATGGCATTTTCCAATAAATTAATCAAACAAAGACGCCACATTTCTTCATCACCTTGGAGGAGCAAACCCGAGTCACCAACTAACGTGACTGTAATACTTGCTTCGGGGTGAAGATGCATGAATGTCGAAACGGTATCCTCCACAAACTCTGTGATATCAAACGGACTTCTGACGAGCGCATCAGGCAAATTCAGACGTGTCGCTTGAAGGATGTCTTCTACACGACGTTCTAACCTAAGCGTTCCCGACCGTGCAACATCTAGCATATCGTCCCTGTCTGCACCTTTAAGATCAAGTCTTTTTAAAGTATCAATTGCGAGCCTTGTGGATGCAATAGGTGTTTTTAATTCGTGCGTCACAGCCATCACGAAATTCCGTTCTCTTGCTAAGATATAATTATCGGCCCGCATCACCCGCCATATCCAACTGAGTCCAAACATGAAAAGAAGTGAAAATATGACACCTTCAGCAGCGACCATTAACACAGTCTTCTCCCAATCCTGAAGCGCAGCTTCTAAAACATCTGGGGAGGGGTTAAACGCTGTACGTGTTTCAAAAAGTGTTGCTGCTGAACTGATCAACAGGTTCACCCACCATGCCAATTGAAGAAACACATAAGTCGCCAAAACAAGAAAAAGGGCCCGCGCTCTGCGTCCCCCTTTCATTTTAATTTCTTTTTTAAGCACAGACGTAGATTAACCTTTGGTGCCTTTATTCTTGCTTTTACTTAGCCAAGGTGAAACGGGAGACAACTTAGAAACCTCATGGCTTATGATGAAATGTTGCTCTGCTCCACTTCTCTCCATTGTCGTCCAAACATGCTCCACCATCCATCCATGAGAAGAAAGGACATTGAGCGCTTGGCCGATAGATTGGAAATTGAACCCTTGTATTTGTTGAGATGAAGCAAGCGCAACTTTGTCTGACCCCATTCTATCCATGACTGGATCGAAAGACACCTTAACGACTGTCTTCCCATTCATTTCATAGACAAGCATCTCCCCAAATATCTTAGAAGCACCCGCAGTAGAAGTTGAACGCTCGGCATTGCTTTTCGTCTTCATTTGCTCCTTGGTTCCCTGAGCTTGGACTTGGGTAGACATTAGAAGCGTAATCGCAGCAAACACAATTGTAAATAGTTTCATCTTGTTAAATTTTGAAAGGGAAATATACGACTTTCTCAACTTAAGATGCTGTTCTATTTCACCATCTCTGTTAAATAACCACCCCTTCCCCCTCCAAGTCATTGATGCATTCCAATGGGAATCATCTAATAGTTTCTCCCACGCTTCTTTCATCCCCTTAGACCAATCAATATCATCTATTAAGATTGCACCCCCTGGATTTAGTTTGGTTTTCAAGCACTCAACATACGCCAATGTCGCATCTCTGTCGTGATGACCATCTAGAAAAACAACATCCCATCCTCCGTGCGAAGCCTCCATCAGGCTCTTAAAAGTCCCAACCTTACTCTTGATCTGATCTTCACATCCCAAACCTTTCCAATTCTTACGGGCATAATTGGCAGTCTGTTGACATCCTTCCCAGGTTTCGACATCCCATCCAGAAGCTGCCAGATATGCAGTCGTGAGACCAAGCGAGGTCCCCATCTCCAAAATCTTTTTTCTGCGCCCTGGCGGTCTCCAAAAAATCAACACCCTGAGCAAAGAGAATGCAACCCGCTTACTCTGAAGTACATGGCGAGTTATTTTTTTCACTTCCCTGTATTTGCTTTTAAAAACCCTGCTTCCAGCACCACAATCATTCACTTCTATGCAATCGCTACTTCTTAGCAGATTCTGCCTCAAACCTTCTATCTGATCAATTGCTTTTACTAGAGGTTTGTCATACACAACATCCACATATCTGCCCCCACCTTCAAGGTGACGCGCGAGATCGAAAAAAAAAGGTGAATGAATCCCTCTCCAGTATGTTTTTATTTCTTTTCGTTTCACATGCCAAAGATGAGAAGTAGTTACTATATTTGCACCCTCCTTTTAGGGCGATTAGCTCAGTTGGTTCAGAGCACCTCGTTTACACCGAGGGGGTCGGGGGTTCGAGCCCCTCATCGCCCACCCAAGCGGAATACTGAAAAGTGTTCCGCTTTTTTTATTCCTATACATGGATTTGTAAAAAACGTGCGCGTTTTAGATCAGAAGTATAGACTCTAGATCAGCGTGTGGTATAAGATCCACTTAAATACGTAAATGAGATGTTTTTTTCTACCTTTTCTGACAATGTATGATGTACTGGACAATTATAAGCGGCTCTTTCTAAAATTGTTTTCGTTTTTGAATCGTATTCTTTTGGAAAAATCAAATCAATGTCAATCTTCTCGATTCTTCTCGGATTCGTTCCCATCGTTTTTTTAACCGTTGCTTTTGTGCCTTTGATGTCAACATCATTTTTCTCCACAGCAATGGCCATAATGGTTAAAATGCAACTTGCCAAAGCAGAACATACCATATCTGTTGGTGAAAATGTTTCTCCAAGTCCATGGTTGTCTTTTGGCGCATCGGTACTTATTTGAGATCCAGAATCTAAATGCGTCGCCGTTGTTCTTAAATCTCCTTGGTATTTAATTTCAAATGTGTTCATGATATTGCTTTGAATAAAAATACGATATGATTCTTATTTGTTATAATTATCTACAACAATGGCGTCGATCAAGAAAAATGGTGAGACATAACGTCACTTTTTGTCAACAAAAATGAACCCACTCAAACGCCTGAGCGTTTGTATTATCTGAAACGTACCAGTCTAATTCTTCTTCCAGTCACAAATTTAAAGCTTCCTCGGAAATCAACTTCATTGTCAATCATTTTCTGAAATGATTCTTGCAAATCATCAGGCACCTCAATCTCTACTTGATCCATATAAAGATAAATGCTGTCACTTAATTGGTTTAAAGTGTAGTTCGCAAGATCGTCGTCTTGTATTTTATCATAATACCTTAAAGGATCTACAGACATCATAAAAGTCACAGAATCAGGAACCTTTACTTTAGACTTTACACTTAACAAAGCGTAATCATACCTCGTCCCATCTGACAATTGACCGATGTCCTTGACTTTTACGCTTAGGGTATAGGAATAGCCCCATTCAAAATCAAAACCATCAATATACTCTGCTTCAGAATCCGGTGAATCAAGAACAAGTCTTTTAAAATGCTCATAATTCTGGGTATACATCTGCGGTTCAATTGTGATGGTCTTATTGAACACATCTTGACCAACTAGCATTGTGGGAACAAAAAATAAAATGAGGCATGATTTTTTCACAAGGTAAACTTACATAATAGATTGAAACAGTTTGAACGATAGACAAAGAAGTCCAGAATAAAAACCACATCATTAAATATGAACGTGACATATATTAGTATTGTATATCATTTACTTAAAAACAAGGATTGGTTCCCAAATACCATTAGAATTCAATGAAACAGATCTTAACAATAATGACAATTTTCTGCATCATTGCATCGAGCAATGCATCTGCACAGATTGGTTTGCTTAAAAAAGCGAAAGCAAATTCCCAGAAACTGATCGGTGGAGCGATTGATGGCGTAGTGAATGGAGAAGGAGGGCTTTCAGAAAATGAAGTGATCGAAGGATTAACTACCGCCTTAAGCAATGGCGCTGAATACGCTGTGAAAAAAGCATCTGCAGTCAATGGATTTAATCACAATGACATTATCCGCATCCCTTTCCCTCCAGAAGCAAGAAAAATAGAAACAACATTGTCACAAATGGGCTTTGAGGAGCAGATAAAGTCCTTTGAAACAAAGATGAATGAGGCTGCTGAAGTAGCGTCTAAAGAAGCGCTCAACATCTTAGGGCTTGCGATTAAAAACATGAATATCACAGATGCCTATTCCATTTTAAAAGGAGAAGACAATGCCGCTACACAGTACTTAAAGGGTGAAACAAATGACTACCTGTATGAATCCTTCAAACCAATCGTCATCAGTTCCATGCAACAATTTAATGTGGCACAAAAATGGAATGGATTGGTGACCAAATACAATGCGATACCTCTGACTCAAAAAATCAATCCTGATTTAGAAGATTATATTACAAATCAAGCCATTGACGGTTTGTTTGTCCTCATTGCCGAGCAAGAGAAAGAGATTCGATTGAATCCGTACGCGAGAACATCGGAAATATTGACGAAGGTTTTCGGAGACAAGTTCTAAAGGTGTTGTAGAGCGTCTCCCACAACGTAAACACTTCCGCACACAATCGCTTTGCGTTGGTCATCTGAGAAGCAGGATCTCCGAGCGTTAGAAACTGCATCACGCACAGAAGGAAAGCATCTTCCAGAGAGACCGTTTTTTAATCCATGGCGTTGAAGCGCTTTAACATCCATAGAGCGGGGGACATCAGCGGCACACCAATACATGACAGAATTCTTTGGGAGTATTGCAAGAACCTGCGAAGGATCTTTGTCTGCTACAGTTCCAAACACGACATGCAGAACCTTGTTTGGAAACTCATGCACGAGTGAGTCAATCAACACTTTCATCCCATCGGTATTGTGGGCACAGTCGAGTAGAATGGAAGACGCATCAGATGATTCAGGGATGAATTGCCACCTGCCTTTTTGATGTGTTATCGCTTTGTATTCTAACATCCCTTCATGTTCTGATGCCGCAGAAACATCCCAGCCTTGAAGGCGCATCACCTCAATAACTTTAGACGCAGTCGCAAGATTTTCCGAGGCAAAAGGGGACGTGATAAGTTCTGAAAGAGACTCAGGAACCTCTCTTCCAAAATGCATTTCGCAGCTCATCTTTAATGCATGTTCTAACACCACTGATTGAGCTTCAGGCCTCATTTTTCCGAGAACGACTGGCACTTGATTTTTAAAAATACCCGCTTTTTCACGAGCAATGCTGCGAATGTCATCGCCGAGAAACTGCATGTGGTCCAAACCGATGTTCGTGACCGCACAGACTTCGGCGGTCGGGATAATGTTTGTGCTGTCGAGACGTCCACCCAACCCTGTTTCTAGAATAACAATCTCAGTGTCTTGATCGGCAAAATACCCCAATGCCATTCCGAAGGTGAGTTCAAAAAAAGAGGGCGTATCCCATTTCGACTTAAATCGTTCCACAAAATCAATGACATACGCCTCTGGAATCTTCTCGCCATTGAGACGAATACGTTCACGAAAATCAATGAGATGTGGCGAAGTGAAGAGGCCCGTTTTATATCCCGCGGTTTGCATTACAGAAGCGACCATATGGGCAACTGTGCCCTTGCCATTTGTGCCGGCAATATGAATGAATTTCAGTTTATCTTCAGGGTTTCCCAAAAGATCACACACTGCCTTGGTTCCGTCTAAGTTGGGTTTATAGGCTGCCGGCCCAGACCGCTGAAACATCGGGAGTTTTGTGAAGAGGGTGTCTATGGCCTCGTCATACAACATCACTCCAGTTCGAATCTAATCGTAATAAACCCAGACCTGCGGGGTCGTGAAGGGTCTGACGTGAAAGTGGCAGACATGGCTGCCTCTTTTGCCAATCGGATATGTTCTGAATCCGAAAAAGTAGAGTTCAACCCACCGTCAAATTTTGCAGAAATCACTTTGCCATTTGAGTCGACGACAATGTTCATACGGATTTCACCTTCACGTTTGGGCTTTTCTTTAAGTTGAGGTCTATTGACCAATGAACCGCCATTTAAAGAGGCATTTCCGAAGTCTCCAGAGACGACACCCGCCCCATCAATCTTTCCGTCTTCATTGCCTTGATCGCCTACTCCGCTGGAACTCCCATCTGATCCTCCGCCTCCATTGGATGCCGAATTTGATCTGATCAGGTTTGCGGCTTCAGAAGTCCTCACAGGTTCTTCTACGACTGGAATTTCTATGTCCTCCTTTGTTTTCTCTACAGGAATAGAAATTTCGGACTGCACTTGTGTGACGACCTCTTCTGCAACGACAGGAACCTCAACGGTGGGTGTTGTGATTGCTTCTTCGATGACTTCCTCTACCACTTCCGAAGGAACCTCTGACTCAGTCACGCCACCCGCCTCATCGACAGAACCCATATCCGCAAAGCCTACTGCGACATACTGTTCCCCTGGAGGTGGGTCTTGAATTGTAAATGCGACAAGAAAAAAACAAAGCAATAGAACCCCCGAAAACACAATCCCCGTCATCACGCCGGCGCGAATCCTGTTCTTTTTTTCGTTGCGGTCATGCAATGTTTTCTCAATCATCTTTATTTTTTTGCGGGATTGGCGCCCAACATGACCTTCCAAGAATTTGCCTTTGCGAGTCCGATGATCTCAACGGTTTGACCTGTAGGAACGGATTGATCTACTTGTAGGTAGACCACCTTCTCTTCTTGTTTGGCCATTTCTAACCGAAGCTTAGGCTCTAGATCCTCTCTACTCATGGGACGAGAATCTCCATTCAAATGGTAGCTGCCATCGGCTTGAATACTCAACGTTAAGTTTGAAGTTACTGACGTTGTCCCCTTGCTCTGGGGAAGATCCACATTCACACCATTGCTCACAAGCGTTGAGATAATGATGAAAAAAATGAGCAACAGAAACACAAGGTCAGTCATGGTATTCATGCCACCTGTTACATTGATTTTATTTCGCGTATTTAAATTCATCTCGGTGCGTTAGCTTTTTGCTGGCTCTTCAAGAATATCTATAAACTCAAGGGACGTCGCTTCCATTTTATGCACCACCTTCGATACTTTTCCCACGAGATGATTGTAGGCCATGTAAGCCAAAATACCCACGATAAGACCCACGATGGTTGTCACCATGGCCTGTTTCGTCCCTGAAGAAATATCTGAAACCTGAACTGTGCCTGCCGCTTCCATATCCAGAAATACGTTCACCATTCCTATGACAGTTCCAAGCATTCCTACCATCGGCGCAGCGCCAGCTACAGTCGCCAAAATATTCATGTTTTTTTCTAGAATATAAATTTCTAGCTTCCCCACATTTTCTATGGCAGTGGAAATATCACTGAGTGGCTTTCCAATTCGCGAAATTCCCTTTTCGAGCATACGCGCCATCGGCGTATCGTTGTCGGAACACAGGTTCTTCGCGCTTGAGATCTGGCCTTGAGAAATGTAATCTTTTAAGCGCTGCATAAAATCAGGCGATGTTTTTTGCGCACGGTGAATAGCCATATACCTTTCGAAGTATACATACATCGCAAAGATGCTCATGAGCGCCAGTGGCAACATGATATACCACCCTCCTTCCATGAGGAGTTCAAGAATATTCACATCAACTTCAGAAATGGTATCTGTGACTGCATCAGCAGTATTCGCTTGTAATAAAAATGTATGGAGCATGTGTGTATTCGCTATAATGAAACCAAACGCCTAAGTTCCTCTATTTCGTATACGCAATCACAGCAAATCACAATCGTTTTCAAGTCAAACAGGTTTAAAACCTGATTTATACAAACATGAGGATATAGACCCCCGCTCCCGCAAAATAACCAGCTATAGCAAGCAAACTAATCTTTTTCAAGTACCAAATGAAATCGATACGCTCCAAGCCCATGACTGCCACACCGGCCGCTGAACCAATTATAAGCGCTGAACCTCCTGTACCCGCACAATAGGCTAGGAACTGCCAGAAGTGACCGTCCTTGACAAAAGCTGCAGACCACGCATCTGTCACTGCATCAAGTGGAACAATATCATACATGCCCATAGATGCGGCAACCAACGGAACATTATCGACAATGGCCGAAAGCAGTCCTATTGACAAATCAATTAAATACACATTATTCAGGGCCAAACGAAGTGACTCAGCGGCAAAAATAAGGTGTCCAGCTTCCTGTAATGCAGCTACTGCGAGCAGTATCCCTAGGAAAAACAAGACCGAAGAGACATCAATCTTTTTCAAAACACCAATTACGGAGAGATCCTTTTTCTGTTCTTGATTCTTTGAATTGTGTAAACGTTCGGTCAACAACCAGATTGCGCCCAATGAAAGCATCATTCCCATAAAGGGTGGAAGGTGGGTTACGGTTTTGAAAACGGGCACAAAAAGGAGCCCACAAACACCAACAGCAAACACCAAATTTCTCTCAAAAGGTGTGGTGTGCTCTTGATTTGAATCCTGGTTTATAACGGGTCTTGTCACTGTGCCCTTCAGACGGAAAGTAAGAATGATGAGGGGGACAAGAAGCGCGACAATTGAGGGTAGAATTAGATTTACAATAATCACAGAGGTACTCAGCTGTCCACCAATCCACAGCATCGTTGTTGTCACGTCTCCTATGGGAGACCAAGCCCCACCGGCGTTTGCAGCAACAACGACCATTCCAGCAAAAAGCCAACGGGTCTCTTTGTCGTCTATCAACTTTCTCAACAGCGAAATCATCACGATGGAGGTCGTCAGGTTATCTAGTAAGGCGGAAAAGAAAAAAGTTAAAATGCAAATAATCCACATCAACTTCACCTTGCTGCTTGTATTGATTCGATCTGTAATGACTCTGAATCCCTCGTGTGCATCCACAAGTTCCACAATTGTCATCGCACCTAAAAGAAAAAACAAAATACTTGAGATCTCCTGCATATGGTGAAGAAGTCGGTGCTCATAGAACACACTTAAAGACGCATGTCCATCATGGGAAAAAGACGAGAATAATTCCACAAGGTGTGATGGCACTTCTGGATAGCCTGTCACAAACAAACCCCACAAGACAGTTCCCGTTAACAACGCCGAAGCGGCTTTGTCAATTTTAATATTATGCTCGAGAACAATCCCCACATAGCCGATGACAAAAACTGCAAGTAAAATATAATCCATACTTTCTAGTTTAATGTTTTAAGTGCCTTTGCGAATGCTGTGGCTGTGAGCAATGTCGTATCAGACTGAATTGCGTGTGTGGCTTCAAGCGCACGACCTATCACATCAGACGTGTCTCTAAATATCCCCTCATCAGACATGTCGACATTGCTGTCACTCATGAGGTATGCAAACACTCTTGCCATGCCACAATTTGCAATAAAGTCAGGAATTAGTGTAATTCTCGTATCGACATATTCTGCAATGGGGCCATAGAAAATAGCTTTGTCTGCAAACGGAACGTTTGCCCCAGATGAAATAAGTGTTACACCTGCATGAATCATCCTTTCAACTTGATCTTGTGTGACAAGTCTGGACGCTGCACAAGGTAAAAATACATCTGCTTTTACATCCCAAATTGATTGATTGACTTCATCAAATGAAAGGGCATCAACCGATACGAGTGAATTCCCTCTTTTTGCAAAAAAGAGATCGGCCACTTGATCGGCATCCATCCCATCCGCCTTGATAAGCCCACCTGCTCTGTCGATAATACCCACTATTTTTGCTCCCGCTTGAGAAAGATAGTACGCTGCAGCTGCACCTACATTTCCCCACCCTTGAATGATCACTCTCTTGCCAGAGATGTCGCCACCATAAATATTATAGAAATGACGCACAGATTCTGAAACACCATATCCAGTAATGAGATCAGCCACCCTGTATTTGCGGTGAATGTCCGGCGAGATATTGATATCCTCCACAATCTGTGAAACGCCTTGACGGAGATTTCCAATGCGGTGAACTTTTTGGGCTTCGTTTGGTTTAAAGTGTCCCGTAAAAACACCCTCTTGAGGGTGCCAAACACCATTTTCTTCTGTAATTGGAATCACTTCGTGTATTTCATCTACATTCATATCACCTCCAGTACCATAGTAATGTTTAAGGAGAGGTGTTACTGCAGCATACCAGCGCTCAAGAACACCTCGTTTACGTGGATCATTTGGGTCAAAATTAATGCCTGATTTTGCACCTCCAATCTGAGGTCCTGAAACCGTGAATTTGATCTCCATTGTCTTTGCAAGAGACTCCACTTCGTTTTGATTTACACCCAGGTGCATCCGTGTTCCGCCTCCTGCAGCGCCACCTCGCAATGAGTTAATCACGACCCAACCTTTGGCTTCAGTCTCAGTATCATTCCAACTAAAAACGATTTCTGGCTTACGTTCTTCGTAATGCTTGAGGATTTCTTTCATGAAAATATCTTGTGACTTTCGAGCGGCAAATATAACCACATCTTATCATCTATTGGGCAACCAAACAGCACCACTTGATGAAGAAATCGAAGCTCCCGTCACAGATTGTAAGGTATTTGGTTTGTTTAAAAATCGGAGGAGTCCCAAGAAGGCAAATGCATACGCTTCTTTTCCATGAATCATATTCACATCTGGCGTGACAAATTCAAAAGAATGACTGCGAGAAAGTAAATCAAGACGGGACATTAAATATGTGTTAAATACGCCCCCTCCTGAGACCAATATTTCTCCGGAGGATTCGCAAGAATTGATGATTGTTAAAGCGATATACTCAACAGATGTAGACAGCCTATCTTCCAAAGGCATATGCTTATACGTATTCAAAACTGGCAAAACCTCAGCGTTTACCCACTCTATCCCTAAACTTTTTGGTGGGGATAGATGGTGATAGGACAGTGACATGAGATCTGTCAAAAATGCTGGAATGACCTTTCCAGAAGAAGCAATTTCCCCATGGTTATCATAGGCCAATCCTCTTTCAGATGCGAGCAGGTTTAACAAATTATTACATACGCCTATATCCCAAGCTCTTGTATTCTGAGAAGAATTTAAGTGAGAGATATTTGCAAATCCTCCCAGATTTAGGCACGCTGAATATTGTGAAAATAAAATAGAATCTGCCTTAGGAACTAAGGGTGCACCCTGTCCGCCATATGCAACATCCAATCGACGTAAATCACACACGACAGGAAGAGACGTCAGCGCAGCGAGATCTGCTCCAGAACCAATTTGAACAGTATACCCATCATTCGGATTGTGAAAAACGGTGTGACCATGAGAAGACAAAAGATCAGCCTTTGTGTTGAGCGTATTTACACACTTCGCAGAAAAACGTGCCCAATCTCTGTCCAATTTAAATAGTTTTTCAGACGTCAACTCCATACTTCTCCTTAAGCGTGAAGCAAGCTCCGGTGGATATCTAAAACACTCAAAACGTGAAATTTGTCCACGCCATTCTGTTAAATCATGGCCTGCCATAAACTCGCATACTGCGACATCTAGACCATCCAGAGACGTTCCGCTCATTAAACCTATCACAACCCAAGTCTCCTGAGAGGAGGCTCTTAGTGTATCTTCGTAATCCATTTCATTCTCATTATGAATTTCGAACTTACAGAAGAACAGATTGCCGTACGTGATGCAGCACGAGATTTTGCACAAAATGTGCTAAAACCAGGTGTCATAGAACGTGATAGAGAACAAAAGTTCCCAGCTGAAGAAGTCAAACAGCTTGGAGAGCTTGGGTTTCTAGGAATTATGGTTGACACGAAATATGGTGGGTCTGGGATGGATGCCATAAGCTATGTTTTGGCGATGGAAGAAATCAGCAAGATAGATGCTTCTACGAGTGTTATCATGAGCGTGAACAACTCACTGGTGTGTTATGGAATAGAAAAATACGGCACTGAGGCGCAGAAACAGAAATTCTTAGCCCCATTGGCAAATGGACAAAAGATTGGCGCATTTTGTTTGAGTGAACCCGAGGCGGGTTCTGATGCAACATCACAAAGAACGACGGCGGTAGATATGGGAGACCACTATCTGCTCAACGGAACGAAGAATTGGATTACAAACGGTGGCAGTGCATCAACCTAC
>CAJQPF010000062.1 GCA_905480095.1 uncultured Flavobacteriales bacterium | reverse complement strand
TGGGAATAGACATTTGAGTGGGTGTTATGGTTTATTAAACTCTACCCTACAAATGAATTAACTCGCTACTCAATGTATTTACGTAGCACTTTCTCCTGTTTTTTTTATCTATGAAATACCGTTAAGTTCTTGAGATTTCTTGAGGTTTTCTGATAACTTTTCTTTCAAAATAGAAGGTGACAGTACCCTCACCTCTGATGAATAACCGAGAATCCACTGTATTAATTCATAGGTTATAATGACATTTAAAGTCACTTGAATAGAATCGTCTGATTTGGTTATTTTCTGAGATTCGTGTAATGGTTTAGAGGACAAATATCTTGCAAGTATAGGATTGCACTCAAAGACGACTTCCACTGGAGGTGAATCGTCAATCACGGTAATTCCGATCGTATGCTTGAAATACGTTTCAGAATTAAAGTCCAACGACTGAGTGAATGTCTCATTTTCGTTAGATTTTATTTTTATGATTCGATCACATCCGAAGGTTCGGATGATATGACGTGCGGGGTCCCACGCGATTAAATACCAACTGTTTCTGTATTCCTTGAGTAAGTATGGATGAATCTCGTAGGTTGTTTCTACATCTGATGAAAATTTACGATAGGTTATTTGTGCAGGAAAATGATTTCTAGCTGCATGTAGAAGCGGTGCCAAATTTTGAGACCCTCTTGCAGAAGGCGTAGATTCAAATTGCATATATCGATCGACACTTGAAGTGTCAAGGTTTGGAGCTACAGAAAGGCGGTCCGCGATTTTACCTATGGCCAAATCAAATTGTTTAAAAATAGGAAGCGCTCTGAATTGAATGAGCGTATTTGCCGCAAATCGAATGGCATCGAGATCGTCCTCGTTGAGTTGTATTTCGTTAATGCTGTATCCTTCATCTTCATAATAGTATCCACGTTTGTCTCTGTGGTAAGAAATAGGGGCGTAGTATCCCAACTCGGATTCATTCCTCATCGCCCAAATGTCTTTTTCTATTGTTGACTCACTAATATTAATGCCATCACTCCCATATAAAGCTTCCTCACAAGCGGTGCGTAAATCCTCCTTGGATGGGAATGGATTTCGCGTATTACTAATACATCGGTCAATAATCCTATAACGAAGTAAAGCGTATTTGTTAGCGGGCATTGTTTGTTTCTGAGTTTAATTGGTAACGTGATATCCCCGCGATACCTCGTGGAACATATTGTGGATCGTGGGTTGTTGGCAATCCAACGCGTGGGTATGTTCTCCCTGTATTGTGCATGTGGAAACAGTTTTTGTATTCACCACGCCGCAGTCGATCCCCATACGTGATGTTGATCCAGTTTACGCCGTGATAAACCCCTCTGTCACCCCTGATATCACGAATTTGGACATCGAGTAAAATGCATTTGTATCCCATCAGTTGGAAAGGCCCCCAAGAGGTCGCAAGGTTCTTTAGAGCAGCGTCAGAGGCATTGGCAAGGTGGGATGCCGTTATGTTTTCGTAGTTTTTACGTTTGCCATCACGGACTGCTTGAAGACGTCGGAAAACATGTGGTTCAAATCGTTCGCCTGCGGGTTTTCTCCCTGAGCATTCCAATTGAATAAGTGCCATTAAGTATTCATAGGGTAAATTGAATGCCGCAGCCGCAGTTTTCACATCCTCAGCGTAATTGTCTACAACCGATGCAGATCCTGCTTTGTCGCTAGAGGATTGCCAGGGATTAACAAAATGTGAGTTGTAGTATATATAACCGAAATAAAGTGCGCCGAAAATGAACAGAGCTCCCAATCCATGATAAATTCTAGAGTTGGGACGGTTCTTTGCTTGACCGCTACGTTTTTTATGTTTTTTCTTCGCCATTTAGAATGCCCCTGAAATCAAGGTGTGAATGAAGTGGATGATGGGGAGGATTGCCAGTGAGGGGAGTAAATCTATCATTTTAAATGATTTAATCTCCATGAGATCTATTCCCAGGGCCAAAAGTAAAATGCCACCGGTTGCTGTAAGGTCCAGGATGAGTTCTGGCGAAATACTTTGGCCAAAACCCATGAAAAACAATGTCAATCCCCCTTGAATAAGGAGAACCCCTAATGCAGAAAACAGAACACCTTTCCCCAAAACTGCGGATAGAAAGAAAGAACTGATCAGATCCATCGTCCCTTTAATAAAAAGCAAATGTGATTTCCCATTTAATCCCTCTTCCATGCACCCGATTAATGTTAACCCCCCGACACAAAACAGCATTGTTGCTTTAATGAACCCTGAGCCCAGAGAGGGGGCGGTCACCGAATTTCCGTCTGGATTGTCAGATGAAACGCTGTCGAATCTGGAAGTAAACTTTGACAAACGATCGTGGAGTGAAAGTGTTTGGCCAAGAAGTGTGCCTAACACCAAAGCGAGAAAAATATCAATGGGCTTAAGCATACCGGTGATCATGTCGACACTTAATGCAACAGTAAATAGACCAAATACAACAAGTATGTTCGTTTGATTTTTATGAGAAATATATTTCTTGCAGAGCAGACCTATTGTCGATCCGGCAGCAACTGCAAAAGCATTGAATAATGTTCCTATCATATCGTTGTCTTCATTCTACGGTCCCAAGTTACATTTGTGGAACCGTATTCAAAATGTATGCGGGTGAAAATTAGATATAAAGCGGTGAAATTTACCCTTGAAAAGAAGGATACAGGCTCCAGTGCGCGTGCGGGGTCTCTGGAAACAGATCATGGCGTGATCCAAACGCCAATTTTTATGCCCGTGGGCACAGTCGGTTCTGTGAAATCAGTGCCGCAATCTGCGCTTATAAATGAGGTGAATGCGGACATCATATTGGGAAATACATATCACCTTTTTTTAAGGCCTGGTATGGATACGATGGAGAAGGCTGGGGGGTTGCATCAATTTATGAGCTGGGACAGGCCGCTTCTAACAGACAGTGGTGGGTTTCAGGTTTATAGTCTGGCCAACAATAGAAAATTAACTGAAGAAGGGGCTACGTTTCGCAGTCACATCAATGGAGATTTAATGTCATTCACTCCGGAAAGCGTGATGGATATTCAGCGTACAATTGGCGCAGATATTATTATGGCTTTTGATGAGTGTCCACCACACCCGTGTTCGAAAGAGTATGCCAAAACATCCATGCAACGTACCCACCGTTGGTTAGATAGATGTGTGATCCGCTTGGCTGAGACTGAACCCAAGTACGGATTTAATCAAGAGCTATTTCCTATTTTGCAAGGAGGTTCTTATGAAGATTTGAGGAAAGAATCTGCGGAGTATATTTCTGGGGTTGATGCGGCAGGTTATGCGATTGGTGGTCTTAGTGTGGGTGAGCCTACAGAGGAGATGTACAAGACGTGTGATTTGGTTTGCGGGATACTTCCTGAAGACAAACCCAGATATTTAATGGGTGTCGGAACCCCGGCAAATATTTTAGAAAATATTGCGTTGGGAGTAGATATGTTTGACTGTGTCATGCCCACTAGGAATGCGAGGACCGGTACTTTATTTACTTGGGAAGGCATTATGAATATTAAGAATAAGAAATGGGAAGATGATTTTTCTGCACTAGATCCGTTGGGTTCTGCCACCGTAGATAAGCTTTACAGCAAGTCTTACGTGAGGCATTTGATTCGAGCGAATGAATTGGTGGGCATGTATATTACCAGTATTCACAATCTCTGCTTTTATTTGGATTTGGTTCGAGAAGCGAGAAAGCATATTATTCAAGGGGATTTTGTCGCCTGGAAAAACAAAATGGTCGTTCAGATTTCTCAAAAACTTTAATGTAATTCATTGCAGTGACTCGCCTTGATCGATATATCATAAGTAAGTTTTTAAAAACTTTTTTCTTTATGCTGGGGGCGTTCTGTGTCATTGCTGTTGTTTTTGATTTGGTTGAAAATATTGGTCGATTAATCACGAATGGTGCTCCGCTTTGGGAAACGGTAAAATATTACGCTGCTTTCTGTTTCTTTTTTGCCAATTTGTTAAGTGGGTTTATTGTGTTCTTAACCATTGTTTGGTTTACGAGCCGACTGGCACAGCAAACAGAAATCATTGCCATGTTGAGTGGAGGTATGGCCTTCAGCCGTTTCTTGAGGCCCTATTTTGTAGCCGGCTCTGTCTTGGTGGTGCTTTCTCTTTTGCTGACACACTGTGTTGTCCCTCTTGCCAATCAAAGCAAGCTAGACTTTGAGATGGAGTGGATTCATGTTGACTTTCATGTCAAAGACCAAAACCTATATCGTGAAGTTTCCCCTGGAACAATTGCATATTTCAGAAGTATTACTTACAGTAGGAAAACGGGGTATAGATTCCAATTGGAACAATGGAATAATGGGAACACTAGATTGGAGCAAAGTATTAGTGCTGCAAAGGGAACATGGTTGGAGGCGGATGGTTTGTGGCGACTTGTGAATGTTCGTATTCGAGCGTTCAATGAAAATGGTACTGAGTCGTTTAAGTTTGTCAATCAACTTGACACAATTTTGCCGATGAAGATGGATGATTTTGCCCAACGGGCCGAAATTGTAAACAGTATGACGACTTCTGAGCTGAGTAGTTATATCGAGAAGGTGAAATTGCGTGGCGCCGATACGTCTTCTTTTGAGTTAACAAAACACGCAAGGACGTCAACGCCTTTTGCCATTTTCGTGCTCACCTTAATCGGCGTAGGGATTGCAGCTAGAAAGCAAAGAGGAGGTATAGGCATTCATCTATTTATTGCTGTACTTGTGGGTTTTACGTTTGTATTTACTTCGCGCATTATTTCTGTGTATGCAGCCACGATGACCATACCGGATTTCTTGCCTGTGAGTGATGGAGGTATACAATTTCTGGCTGCATGGCTGCCAAATTTGCTCTACCTGTGCCTGGGGTTCTATATTTATGCCAAAGCACCGAAATAAACAAAAAAGCCCTCTTTTTTTGCTTTTTCAGCTACTTTTTGAGCGTTTAAAGTCACTTTAGTGTCTTTTAGTGAATTTAATGGCCCGCCAAATATGCCGTACACGGAGGATCCACTTCCTGTCATCTGAATATAGTCAGCCCCAGCCTCCTTGATGAGTTGGCGCGCTTTTTTAACCGGCTCAAATCTGGTTGTTACAGAATTTTCAAAATCGTTCATGAATAAATCACCCCAGTTCTTTACGGGATTGCTTGAGAGAATGTCATTGTGTTTATTCGTGCGTTTAGGTACGTGGTGCGCTTGAAGTTTATTCCTACGCTTATCCTCTTTCAGCCAAGCAAAAGCTTCAGAAGTGTTGATATGGACACCTGGATGTATGATGAGAATCATCATCTCATCCAACCTAAGCGCCCCCTTTTCATCATAAATTGGTGTGAGGACTTCGCCTCTGCCCGTGACAAATGACGTTCTGTTTTTCACAAAAAAAGGACAGTCACTGCCCAACTCCTCGGCATATTTCTCCAAGGATTCCTCGCTTAATTCCAAGCTGCAAATGTCATTGATTGCCTTCAGCATAAAAGTGCCATCTGAACTCCCTCCGCCAAGTCCTGCGCCTGTTGGAATGACTTTATGAAGTTTTGCTTCTAAGGCTGGTAGTCTAAATTTTTCAGACAATATCTGATGCGCTCTGACGATGGTGTTGTCGTGAATGCTTCCATTCACTTCTATGCCAGAACACTCAAATTTTAATTCTCCTTCTGGTGCATTGTCAAGTATATGAACTTCAAGAATGTCACACAGTTGGGTAGGTAAGAAAATACTTTCAATATTGTGAAAACCATCTTCTCGTCTGTCGAGGACTTTTAGTCCCAAATTGATTTTGGCAGGAGGGAAGTAAATCAATTAATCAAAGTATCCAAAGCGTTTCAGTTTGCTTTCATCATTCCTCCAATCCTTATCCACTCTCACATATAAGTCTAAGAAGACTTTTTTGTCTAGGAAAGCTTCAAGCTCTTTTCTGGAATCTGTGCCTACTCTCTTGATCATATTTCCGCCAGCGCCTATGACGATCATCTTTTGAGATTCTCTGGCCACTCTAATCTCAGCTCTAATATGAAATATATGTGGTTCCTCCCTAAACTCCTCAACGACGACTTCACAGCTGTAAGGTATTTCTTGCTTGTAATGTGTCAGAATCTTTTCTCTGACAATTTCAGACACAAAAAACCGCATAGGCTTGTCAGTCAGTTCATCTTTCGGAAAGAAAGGATGGGCTTCGGGTAAATGTGCGACAATGCTATCGAGTAAAGTGTCCACATTAAAATTGTGGAGCGCACTAATTGGAGCGACTTGTGCTCTCGGTATTTTCTTTTTCCAATAATCAGCCCTTTTCATTGCCACTTCCTGCCCCTCCAAATCTACTTTATTAATTAAAACAAACACGGGGATGTCCATGTTGGCGATTTTGTCAAAAGTAGCTTCGTGTGCCATGGCATCCTCATAGACATCTGTAACGAAAATGATGATGTCTGCATCTTGAAGCGCGGTTTTGACAAACTTCATCATCCCTTCCTGTAGCTTGTATGCGGGATCTAGAACCCCTGGAGTGTCGCTATACACGATTTGCCAATTGGGCTGGTTGACGATGCCCATGATACGGTGTCGTGTCGTTTGGGCTTTCGCATTGATAATGCTAATGTTTTCTCCTACAAGACGATTCATCAGTGTGCTTTTCCCCACGTTGGGGGAACCTACAATGTTCACAAAGCCTGCTTTGTGTCCGTCAGGATATTCTGCCCCTGCGGGCATTGGAGGTAAATCTGGGAGACCGATTCCTTCGGGTTGTGTTTTTTCTTCGCGCATATTCTATGCTACAAAGGTACAACGATGCGAGGTGTCGGCTACTCTTTCAGCCAATCGATCAGCATGAGCCTTTGCGCTTCGGTGAGTCTCGCATCTGCGTGCGTTATTTTATATGTCAAAATGGGCATCCATTTCTTTTCAATCAGTTCAGCACTTTCGTTTTTTAGTCTGACTTGCTGAGCTGGTGTATAGGTGTCCCAAATTGAAAAGTTAACTTTTGATTTGCCGTTTTTGATGTGTCCCTCTAACCACCAACTTACTGGCGCAACATGGCTATACCAAGGGTATTGGGTTTGGTTTGAATGGCAATCGTAGCAGACGGATTGAATGAGTTTTGCGACATCTTGAGGCGCTTCTTCCATTGTGAGGAAATCCGATGCAGGAATGATATTGATTGGTGTCTTATCTGTCGTTTTCATTTGTATTGCGACAAAAACGATGAGTAATGTTATAAGTACACTGCGTTTGCTAGGTCTTTTAATCATTTGGTGAAGATATTATATAAGTTCGTAAATGAACAAAAGCCGATCCGTAAGGATCGACTTTCGTTTAATCAATTGTTACAATGGGTTTAACTCATTTTGCTTTGTGAGCCCTATGCTGTTATTTTTTTGTTTCCAGTGCCAACATTAATTTCTGAATATCATCTGCTTTTGCTGCTGCTTGATCACTCAACGTTCTATTTGTTGTTGAGAGCACAAATGCCTGCTTCATGAGCTTTTCATATTCAGCATTTAGTTTTTCATATTTGGATTTTCTTCTAAAAAAATTGATCATTTGTGATAGATTTTATTTAAAGCAACTTTACGGTAATCGAAAACGGTCTTTAATTTTTTTCGAATAAATATCAAGTTTATGAAGTTACCGATAATTCCAAATGGAAGAGCGTAAGTAACGATGTCAGTCATGCGTACATGATGTTTGTCAATCACTTTAAAGATGTGTTGGTGATGCCATAATTTATAGGGTCCATACACCTGTTTGTCGATAAAGTACTCATTTTTCTTCACATGACTAATTTCTGTTACCCACTTGGCTTTGATATTAAGAAGAGGCGTGATTCTATAGGTGATAATCATTCCTTCTGTCATCTCCGAATGTGTCGATGTCATCATCTTAAAGCCAAGTTTTGATGGTGTCAGCTTTTTCAGGTTTGAAGGGTCTGATACAAATTTCCATAGGTTATCTATATCAGTCTTCACAACCTGCTCATCACGTATTTGGAAGTAGCCCATAATGAATTGTTGGCGTTATAATTATTGAATTGTTACAAACCTCTTGATCGTTTTTCCAGACTTGTAGATATCGAATACAATCGTATTTGTGGTGTTGTAATTGATTTCTCTTCCTGTGATGTCTACACTGTATAAGTAGGTGTCATTTTCAATAAGCATGCTAGATTCAACGATGTTATTCACTGTCGTTTCGAGGACTGCATCAATCACATGTACAACACCATTGTCGGCAGTGATATCTGCGATAATCACAGTTGCATTGCCAATCATGACCACCCCATCTGTAATCGACACCATTACTTCACCTCCTTGCAATGTTGTAATCATCATTCCATCGGATAAATCAGTACTCATTGTCGCTCCTGAAACAACGTGGTTTAACAATATTTGCGTGAGATCACCTGTTGGATCTGCGAGCAATGTTTCGATGACATTTGCTGGAATTAAGCTGAATGCATCATCTGTCGGAGCAAATACTGTAAATGGTCCATCAGACGCAAGTGTTTCATCTAATCCTGCTGCCACAATTGCTGCCTCTAATGTATTGTGTACTTCTGAATTAGCAATAATGTCAAATACAGTGTTGGTTGGCAGTTCTGGCATTAATATCGCATCGATGACATGGACAACACCATTAGATGCTTGGATATTTGCGGCCACTACAACTGCATTGTTAATCATCACAACTCCATCGTTAAGCGATACCATCACTTCTCCTCCTTGCAACGTTTCGATCATCATTCCATCTGAAAGGTCTGTGCTCAAGGCAGTTCCTGCAACGACATGGTTCAATAGTATTTGAGTTAACAGTCCTGTTGGATCTGCGAGCAATGTTTCAAGAACGTTCGCAGGAACTAAACTAAAGGCATCATCTGTAGGAGCAAACACAGTAAAAGGACCGTCATTTGTTAGTGTCTCGTCTAATCCTGCTGCAACAATAGCTGTTTCTAATGTGTTGTGTACGTCTGAACTTGCAATAATGTCGAACACAGAGTTGTTTTCAACATTAGGTACGAGAACCGCATCAATCACATGAACGACACCGTTGTCTGCCTCAAGATTAGCGACGATAACGTTTGCGTCTCCAATCATGACCATTCCGTCTGTGATTGAGACTTCCACTTCACCGCCTTGCAACGTTTCTATCATCAAGCCATCAGACAAATCAGTACTCAATGTCGTTCCTGAAACAACGTGGTTTAAGAGGATCTGAGTGAGGTCTCCAGTTGGGTCTGCAAGCAGTGCTTCAATAACGTCAGCCGGAATTAAGCCGAACGCCTCATCTGTCGGAGCAAATACAGTAAATGGTCCATCAGATGCGAGGGTTTCATTTAAACCAGCTGCAACAATTGCTGCTTCTAGTGTGTTATGTGACTCAGAGTTTTCAATGATGTCAAAAACAGTGTTGGTAGGAAATACTGGGACCAATACTGCATCGATGACATGAACGACGCCGTTGTCTGCCTCAAGGTTTGCAAGAGTCACATTTGCATCTCCAATCATGACCATTCCGTCTGTGATTGATACTGTCACTTCACCGCCTTGCAGTGTGGTGATCATCATTCCATCGGACAAATCAGTACTCATTGCAACGCTAGATACAACGTGATTTAAAAGTATTTGTGTGAGATCTCCAGATGGGTCTGCAAGCAAAGTTTCAAGGACATCAGCAGGAATTAAACTGAATGCATCATCTGTCGGAGCAAATACTGTGAAAGTTCCTTCTGATGAGAGTGTCTCATCTAACTCAGCCGCAACTATCGCTGCTTCAAGTGTGGTGTGTGTTTCAGAGCTTTCAATAATTCCGAATACGGATTGAGAAAAAGCATTCAGTGAGAACAAGCAAAATAAGGATGCTATGAGAATGTTAAAGTTAAAATATTTCATTTTGTATAATTATTAATTGTAAATGTTATGCAAACATAAGCGCACCAAAAGCCATAAACCAAAATTTTGTAGAACTTTTTTTGATTAAGTATATACATTATTGTAAATTGCAACCACAATGGCACAATATTCAATAGAACAACTCTCCAACATAACTGGATTTAGTAAGTTGCTTATTAGAACTTGGGAGAATAGATATAATTTATTTGAACCCCAAAGAACCCCAACAAACATCAGGTTCTACGATGATGAAACACTTGTCAAGGCCTTAAATGTTTCAATTTTAAAGAACAAAGGGTTTAAAATTTCTAAAATCGCTTCCTATACAAACAAGGACATTGAAGACCAAGTCAGGAACGTCACACGTGATGATGAAATTTATCATTTAAAGCAGTTAAATAAGGTTATTGAATCAGCCCTGACATTTAATAAAGCATTATTTCATGAAGTATTAAATGATTCCTTAGATCGCTATGACACGCTTTATGTTTACAAAAATATTTTGTTGCCAGCGCTAAATCGAATTGGATATCTGTGGCTTACGAATGATATTTTGCCTTCTCAAGAACATTTTTTATCTGAATTAATTAAGCAAAAGTTATATTCAAGGATTGACAGTGTCGATCATGGAAATGTGCAAGACAAAGAAGTTTGGCTGTTGTTTCTGCCCGAAGGTGAGCACCATGAAATTGGACTTTTGGTGGCGAGTTTAATACTCACTGAAAATAATAAATTCGTCATTTATTTGGGGCAATCTGTTCCTTTGAAGTCATTGGAGATTTTGAAAGATTATTTCACAATAAATAAAATCATGTTTTTCGCCATCGCTCAGTCTTCTGTGAATAAGCTGGAACATGTTGTTTCTTATCTGGATGAAACATTTTCAGGTTCTGATATTTTACCTGTTTCCAGAATCAAAAACATGTCACTTAAAGGGTTTAAAAATGTCAAAATAATATCCTCCATAGATGAGTTTCAATCAATCCTAAATTAAGTGTCAGCCTATCATAAAATAAGCGTTTCTGATCTCAAGGAAATGGAGTCACGACCAAGAGCAGAGCTTGTTAATACTTTGAGTGGGTTTAAAAGTCCTGTTCTGGTGGGTAGTGTAAACGGTGAGGGAGTGCATAATTTAAGCATCGTGAGCTCTCTTATGCATCTCGGGTCAAGTCCTGCTTTGATGGGGATTGTTTTAAGGCCGCCTGGTGAATACGCGCATACCTTTAAGAATATAAAAGCGACAGGGCAGTATACGATCTCTCATGTTCACAGTGATATTGTTAAACAAGCTCACCGATGTAGTGCAAAATTTCCTGAGCATATTTCTGAATTTGACGCTGTGGGCCTAACACCAAATATTTACAACGCCAACAACTGGAAGGCCCCTGCAGTGGATGAGTCATACATTCGATTTGGGCTCGTGTTAAATAAAATCATTGAGTTGCCTAACAAGTGTAATCTCGTGATCGGTGAGGTGGATTGGATTGAAATTAATCCACGCGTGATTGACCAGGATCGTCTTAAGTTTGATTTAAATGACATTTGTATTCTAGGCGTTTACGAATATTATAAAGCAAGTCCTCACATGAGGTTAGCTTACGAAGAATATCCACATTGATCCTCCTATGGTCTTGTTCAGATTGATTTATGGAAGATGAAGTTGTAAATATTCAGGGTGTCGACATCATATTTTTTCGCAGTCATCGTGCCAAACGTTTGAACATCACGATTAAACCTTTTGTGGGTGTTCGTGTCTCCGTGCCTCGTTCTGTAAGTTTTAATAAGGCAAAGGCGCTTGCGGAGGAACGCATCAGTTGGATCAAGACCCACTTGTCAAAGATGAAAAAAGCCGAGGGTTTGTTAACCGTCTTTCATTTGGACACAAAATTCGAAACAAGATCTCATCATCTAGTGATGACGTTTTCCGAAACTGCAACGGTGAAGACTGACGTCAGAAATAACACAATAGCCGTTGACATCCCTCACTCAAGCAACATTGAAGATTCGGAGGTGCAACTTGCAATACGCCAAGCGATTGAACTCGCCTGGAGAAAGGAAGCCAAGAAGCTTCTTCCCGGCAGAGTAAAGGAATTGGCAGCGGCGCACAACTTTGAATATAAAAATGTCGCCATTAAGAATTCAAAAACCAGATGGGGAAGTTGTTCGTTTGACAACAAAATCAATCTAAGCCTCCACCTCATGCGTTTGCCCGATCACCTTGTAGATTATGTCATTCTTCATGAATTGGTGCACACAAAGGTGAAAAATCACAGCAAAGATTTCTGGCAACTCTTAGACATCGTTTCTGGAGATGCAAGAAAACTAGACCGAGAGGTCAAAGCGTATGGTATTAAGATTTATTGACGCAATCGTTCAATCAGCGATGGTTATCGAGAATAATTAAGCGTCTCCGACCTTAGTCCAGTCGAAACAAAGCAAGTCGTTGGTGGCTTGTTTGGGATGTGAGCAGCTTGAAGTATTGTGGTTTGAACAGTTTGAGCATGAAGACGATTTTGTGATATTCACTTTCAAATTATGATTGTCACAAGTGTTATTCAAATCAACGACCACATTGTGTATGCTACAATTGAAACTCTTTTCAAGATTCTCGCAGTTTGTACAGGAGTTAACGCTATTTAATGCCATGATTTCTAAAGTTACAATAACAATATAGTCATTTTTATGTTTAGAATCAATATAAATAGCAACAAACCAGTGATTTAGAATCAGACTAAATAAACTTAACTGGTTGTCCTTAATCAATTTTGATCCTCATAAATTAAGGGTATTGAATATCAGTAAAGTTCTATCTTAGTAATCTTAAATATTTAAATTAAAGAGTTTAGCATGTGGCTGGGTGCATTTAATCGTACTTCTTGTACGCTGGGTCATTTCAGAATTTAATCAAAAACCGCTAAATCTATGCGACACATTTTATGAATCGATATTCCTTTACATATCTCGTTATAGTCTATCTTTTATTTGGGATCTACACTTTAAATGGTGAAATTGACATCGATCATCAATTGAAGGCTGCACTTGTGTTAATGTCTTTATTTGGGATACCGCATGGCGCAATTGATAACGTGCTTTTTCTCTCGAAGCACAAGGTTCCTCAGCTAATGTTTTATTCTGTATACCTCTCAACCATTGCTGTCTACTGTTGTTTTTGGTATTTTTTTCCCATTTTTTCGCTTCTATTTTTCTTTCTCATCTCAGCGTTTCACTTCGGCGAATCCCAACTTTCCGATTATGCTTTCAAATCTCGCTTTAAGAAATCGATCTATACTTTGTGGGGTGTATGCTTGCTTTCAACTCTGGTCTTTTATAATCAATCTGAACTTTTAATATTGTGCCAAACGTTTACAGATACTGTGCAGTTTGGTCATGTGTTTGATCATCCCTCGATAGACTATTTATTTTATGGAAGCAATGTGATGCTAATAACCATCTTGTGTCTTAAAAAGTACAGAGATAAAAACAACAGTCAAGATCTTTTAGCGGAATTGTTCCAACTGTTTCTAATACATCTGACTTTTTATTTATTTCCTATTGTGATCAGCTTTACCCTTTATTTTATTTTTCTTCATTCAATGAAAGTACTCACCCAAGAATATAATTACCTCAGGGAGGTAAGACCGGCATTGAATTTGAAAAAATTTATTGTTTTACTTCTGCCACATACACTCGTATCGCTCATTTTTCTTTTTCTTTTTTACATTGGTATCCAAACCCAGGTTTTACCCATATCCTTGTTTCTCTTCTCCGTCATTAGCATCTCAGTGATTACTTTGCCGCATGCGATCATCATGACGAACTTCTACGATTAATCAGTCACTTAGTAATGCAACTTCTTCTTAAAGTCAGGATATGGCGAGGCTTTGAAGTACATTACAAGACGTAAATCAATCATATGCGACGCTTTATTATAGTTTTTGCTTGTTTACTTTTATTCAGTTGTGAAACTACGCATACAAGCAGAAAGCTTATTCAAAACGAATCTTCCCATTCATTTCAAGTACATTATTTCAGTAGTATTTATGACATGGATAGTATTTACACCCTACCTCAAAACTCATATGTTGATATAGAATTTTTTCAGAAATTAGGAAATCATCCATGCGAATTGCCATCATCTCCTTGTTCAATCACTGACACTGACACACTTGTTGTTTTGCTTGACAATTATCTGTTTATTGGGGACTTTAGAGATGAATATCGCTGGATTGAAGATTTAAGTGGCAAAAGACATACTATTCAGGTGTGTACTTATGTCATTACTGACGATGACTTTGAATAGCGATTGAGGATGTACCACGTAAAAGATGATTGTACAGGTATTAAAACGAATAACATGAGACTATTTATTACTGCTTTAGCTTGTTTGATGAGTGTGACTATGGTAGGGCAAACAAACACATCTGACGTTGAACACTGGATAGCAGAAAATCACATGTTTCTAGATAAGATTAATCCAAATAACAAATATGAAAATCGCAGACAGATTCAAACAACCTGTGCAAAAGAAGAGTTTATGATTTTACTAAATCAATATGATTTAACCTGTATCCAAATTCTAGTAGATCATTTTTATTGCGACATCTGTTTTAATGCAAATGAAAATAGTATAACTTCTTATGATGGAAGAAAATTTCTTATTGAGCATAAATTACCAATAGACATAACGAATGAATGCCTCTCTCTAATTTCCAACATGAGAATGGGTTTAAATGAGCATTCAAAATTTATAAATTCTCACAAAACAAACGAATAGTGCGAAGCACTTCTTCACACTGTCACATCCCCGTATAACCAGCCACTCAGCTGAGGATATGTTCTTTTTAGTTAAACGAAGCAGACAGTGATTTGGGTGTAATCACCAGTAAACACAAAGCTTTAAAAGGGGAGGTAAAAGAAAAAGAGCAACCATTTCTGATTGCTCTTTCTTAGTAGCGGGGGTAGGACTTGAACCTACGACCTTCGGGTTATGAGCCCGACGAGCTACCAACTGCTCCACCCCGCGATGAGGTTCCGATTCAGCCATGTGCCAGGTCATAAACCCTGACGCCGAAGCGGAGGCCAAAGGTAGTCCGTCTTTTTCAATATCCAACTATAATCTCATTATTTATATAAATATTGATGTCCATGAGATTTCATGGGGACATCCTGTATGTTAAGGTTTTAACAAGATGTGCCAAATGCAGAAAGCAGTATCAGTAAGTCAGATATTCCGAAAGACGCATCTCCATCAATATCCGAAGTGCAGTTTGTACACGCAAATGCACTCAAGGCGATGGTAAGATCTTGCACTGTAATCAGATAGTCATAGTTCATGTCACCTGGGCAAGTAGGGGCATAAGTGATGTCACACATGCTCGGCAGTGGATTTATTTCAATCTCTCCCATCGGTGTAAGGTTTCGGCCCACAAATGCGCCATAGTTCGGAGCATATCGCTGAGCTTGAAACACAGAATTTCCAAAAACACTGGTCGTTTGTTCAAGCGCTCCCCATATGCTCACAGGGTTTATATAATCCCATACAATATCACCTATGTCATTGACCTCAAATAAATGACCGCTCGCGCCTTCGCATATAAGTGTGTTGCCATTTGGAAGTCTTTGTGCGCCGCTCACGTTGTGAGAAAATAACTGTACACCTAATGTTTCAGGGTAGCGCCATTCAGTGTCCTCAGGACCATAGGGCCCATCCTCACTGATCGGGTATTCTCCATCCACTATGAGTGGGGTTTTTATTTGTTCAACGGAGCTATATTGTCCATCGGGTCGATTGGTGCCATTGTTGTAGATCAAAACATGTCCTTCTCCTGGGAGTCCAGGTTCAATCCAATGACAATAATGTTGTTCAAATAGCACCTGATCTTCTTCCAATCCTCTTCCGTATGCCATTGGATTTCCCCAACGATATTTTAGATCCGAAGATGATTCTTTCTCAATAATCCAAAGCTCACTAAATCCCCTTACACTGACCATTATTTCATTTTTCAAGGGATTGTAGTCTATAGAGTTTGTATGTAGCCAGTCCCTTGCCGAAGAAGAAGTTCCTCCCACTGCGTTAAAATTCACATCGATTTTTCCGGGAAAATCTCGTGGATGTCCATAGGAAGGTAGACTTGGGTCAAAGTCTTGTACCAAATGATCCCAAGCATCCCAACTCCATACGATCTGTCCTCCTATTGGATATGAAGGTTCTATTTCTAAAATCAGGGTACTCCATACACTTAGTCCTGTTTTATTTGGATCTCTTCCTTTTGAGATTGCGTCTTCTGCGCTATTCTTTTTCCACGCGATTGCAAGCACATTCCCATTGGGGAGAACCTCTATGTCGTGATGGAGGTGTACGCTGTCATTTGCCATCGTGAAAGTCCATAGCAATTCGCCACTCCAACTAAACTTCTCAATGACTCCGCCAATTCCGCCACCTTGGAAGATCTTAGAAGAAGTCCTTCCAGACCTCATGATGCAGCCGTCTTCAAGAAGGTATGCCATCATTCCAGCTCTGTGTGTGCTCTCCCAGCTATTAATTTCAAACCCACAGTTGTCTATTAAATACGTGGTTTCGTTCGAGACAGGTGCGAATAATGTATACCCGTTAAAGGATTCTGCTGTGTTTGTAAATAATCCCATCGTTCGTTCAGTTTGGCCTAAACAAATTAAGGAGAGACCCCAAAAGGCCAATGTAAATGTTGTGTAATTCAATGTTTTAATCATTACTAATTTTATTCATAACCGCTTATAAAATTTAACCCTGACAACATTTATGAGGATTCACCAAAGTGTAACTTCTTTCAAGGCTAAATCCCTCAATTTCCTATAAACGTCTAAACGTCATGTGTTTAATTTTGGTTGCTTATGGGTTGCAGAATGTTTTCACATCGCAGGTCAATGTGTCTGATTTTAATGCATCTGTATATCTACTTTGTGAGACAAAGCATCATCAATCATGATGTCATGCGTCCTAGAAGAATCGCTTCCACGGGGAAGGCTTTCTGAGGTGTCAGTATTTTTTTTGATGCCTGTATTATTTAAGACAGCCTTTAAAAATCCATTTCCGATAGGGGTTGCAAGTGAGCCAGAGGGGTTACTTCTTTCAGGATGCCACTGTACCCCTATAAAAAAAGGATAATATGTTGTGTCAGAATGTCTTATTCCTTCGATTAATCCGTCTGGAGCAAATGCCCAAGCCTCCAAGTTTTCTGCGAGACGAGAAATGCCTTGGTGATGGTTGCTTACAGTTGCAGATTTGTTGCCCCGATTGATATCAATTGCACCAAGCGCTTTTGTCACATAGATCTCATGTTCAGTAGATTGACCATTCTTCCCCCTGTGAATATCGCTAAGTGTGTCTGGGAGGTGAGGGTGGAGGCTTCCTCCCATGTAAACGTTCATGAATTGAAGCCCTCTACATACGCCAAGGCAGGGGGTTCCGCTTTCTAAGGCGTGGTCTAAAAGTGTGGTTTCGAGTTCATCCCTTTTGCTGTCTATCGTGCCACATCGTATTGTGTCAAAAGCGTTTCCGTACAACCCGGGGTGGATGTCTACTCCACCTGTCAATATGATGCCATCCGCATCTTCAAGCTCGACAGTGAGTTGTGAAAGGGGAGTCGTATACGCATTGATCCAATTTATTTTAATTGTGGGATCAATGTTCTCAATAAAATGACGATATGAGGATGAGCTGTTTTGTTTGGATAGGATGATTGTGACCGAGCGAGGCGTTTCTTTTACATGATCGTTGTTGTCGCCACAAGAAGCAAAAACGCAAATACAGAAGACTGAAAATAAAAGGCGTAGCTTATCCATACGCCAAAAGTAGGGATTAGCCTTTGTGCAGTCCACACTCTTGAGACGATTTTTCCCACCACCACCTGCCTGATCTTGGATGTTCGCCGTCTTTCACTGCCCGTGTGCAAGGTTCGCAACCGATTGAAGGGAATCCCTTTTTGTGGAGCGTGTTTATGGGGACGTTGTTTTCCTTGATGTAGTTTTCTAAATCAGCATTAGACCATGTGAGAAGTGGGTTGAATTTCAGGAGTCCCGAGAGGGGATCACGTTCAATTCTGGGGAGATTGTTTCTGTTCTCTGATTGTTCTGCTCTCAGCCCTGTGACCCACACCTTGGCTCCCTCCAAGGATCTTAATAGGGGTTGCACTTTCCTCACCTCACAGCATTTTTTTCGAGATTCAACGGATTTGAATATCGCATTCATTCCTTGCCCATTTACGAGCGTTTCCAAGCTCGAGGTATTTGGGAAAAAACTCTCGATTTTCACATTGTATCTGGCGGCTGTTTTGTCAATGAGCGAATATGTTTCAGGGAATAATCTTCCAGTATCCAAAGTGACAATTCTGACAGGCAGGTTGTTTCTGCAAATGATGTCAGTTAAGATTTGGTCTTCAAGACCCAGAGATGTTGTGAAGACAATTCCTTGCGGGTGAAGGTCACACAGTTCAGTCAGTGCTAAAACAGGATCCGAGTGAAGGTTGAATGGAATAGATTGTGTAGACATAGCCTGCAAAGATAACTTAATCCCATACAATCTATAGGGTTAAAGACGAGCTAATCTGAAATTTTAAATTAAATCTCTCAGAGTTCTGTTTGTGAGCACTTTAAGTTTGGCGTCTCTCACCTCTGCCATAAGTTTATTTAATCCGCAAGAGATCTCATTGCAATCATCACAACGTTCATAGAAATTTAATGAGACACATTTTAAAGGAGCTATGGGGCCGTCTAGAATTCGAATGATTTGTGCCAAACTAATCTCCTCTGGTGGCTTTAGAAGAAAATATCCACCCCCTTTCCCCTTCTTACTGCCAAGAATATCATTCTTTCGTAATTCTAACAAGATCGTTTCAAGAAACTTCACGCTCATTGGGTGTTCCTTCACGATCTTACTAATCGGAAGCGGACCGTTGCCTTCATGTCGAGCAAGAGTGGTCAGCGCTCGAAATGCATATTGAGGTTTTTTAGATAGCATTAGGAATTAGATTTCGGATTCCATTGAGGTAAAAGTAACCTTATAAATATACATTTCGAGGTGAAAAAATGAAACCTTACCCAGGAGGAATTTATAAGCTGTCTTTTTTTTCAGTATATTTACTTCTCAATTCGAACCCTCAATCTTTACAATAGCCCCCCCCATGTTTAAGCTTCTTTTATCCACGTTTCTTTTATCGATCACGTGTTTTTCTGTGAGCTTTGCTCAATCAGGTCACGTTGCTATAGAGTGGAATGAGCAGGTTTTAGAAGCGATAAGAAACGACTTTGCCAGACCCACCATTCACGCACGTAACCTTATTCATTCTAGCGCAATTATGTACGATTGTTGGGCTGCATACGATACCACATCTTCGAAGCAATATTTTTTAGGCAATTCGATTGGCGGCTTTGCCATTGAATTTGATTTCGACAATTTTGCCCCCAACATTCCTGCCAATTCCATGGATAAGATCATGGCTCAGGAGATTGCGATGAGCTATGGCGTTTATAGACTGATCAAGCACAGGTATATGGACTCGCCCCAATCTGTGGCTACAATGTTAAATATTAATCATCAGATGGCCTTCCAGGGGCTAGATACATTAGTGGTTTCCACGGATTATTTGAACGATGGTCCTGCTGCGCTTGGCAATTATATTGCTGAACAAGTGATTGCATTTGGTTTGCAAGACGGTTCTAATGAGGTCAATGATTATGGGAACTTGTGCTATACATCTAACAACCCTAATATTTTGCCTGAAAATCCAGGAACAGGGGGTATTGTGGATCCAAACAGTTGGCAACCTGTTGAGTTGTCTGTTGCGATCGACCAAAGTGGTGAGTTAATTACTGAGGTTCCACCATTTTTAGGGCCTGAATGGGGCAATGTGCAAGGCTTTGCACTTAGGGACTCCAACCTGACACAGTTGACTCGAGATGCATGTTTATACAACACTTATCACAATCCTGGGCCTCCTGTTTACCTTGACACCACTGTTGCATCAAACTTTGATGAGAGTGATTACAAATGGGGATTTGGCATGGTTCTTAAATGGTCTGAACACCTCGATCCTTTTGACGGTGTCATGTGGGATATTAGTCCAGCATCATTGAAATACAATGGTGAAACACCAGATGTGGAGGGTTTTGATGCTTTCTATGATTGGGAGCGGGGAGGATTGGTGGATTGGCATAATCCAGATGGCTCATTCGGTGGCAATGGACACCAAACAAACCCATACACAGGTTTGCCATATGAGCCAAACATCGTTCCGAGGGGTGATTATGGGCGTGTCATTGCTGAATTTTGGGCAGATGGTCCAGACTCAGAGACGCCTCCAGGACATTGGTTTACGCTTTTGAATGAGTTTATTTTAATTCCTAATGCAGGGGCTCACAGATGGAGGGGGCAGGGTCCGATCATTGAGGATATAGAATTTGTTGTTAAATCATATTTGACCTTGGGAGGAGCGATGCACGACTGTGCCATTTCTGCCTGGAGTAACAAAGGCTATTATGATTATTTAAGACCCGTATCTGCCATTCGTTTTATGGCAGAAAAAGGTCAAAGTACAGACGCATCCTTACCAAATTATCATCCTGCAGGTTTGCCATTGGTTCCAGGTTTAATTGAGATAATTGATGATGATCATCCGCTTGCTGATTTCGGAGGCGTGGATCATGTTGGGGACATTGCTATACATACTTGGAAAGGTCCAGATTATATTGAAATTCCTCAGATTGATCAAGCAGGTGTAGGTTGGATTTTGGCTGAGAATTGGTGGCCATATCAGCGTCCAAGCTTTGTGACCCCACCCTTTGCAGGTTATTTCAGTGGACACAGCACGTTTTCAAGAGCTGCTGCAGAACAGTTTGAAATGCTCACAGGTTCAGCTTACTGGCCGGGTGGTATGGCCGAATGGCCAGCAAACATGAATCAATTCCTTGTCTTTGAAGATGGTCCTTCAATGTCCTTTAATCTTCAATGGGCGACGTTTATGGATGCATCAAATGAAAGTGCATTGTCTAGAATTTGGGGTGGCATTCATCCACCTGTTGATGATGCGCCAGCGCGTCATGTGGGAAAGATGGTGGGAAAAAACGCGTTTCATTTTGCGGAAACCATAGTTTTTCCTGAGTTAGCTATGGAATTTGGTGGCACTGGATTTATCGCCAGTGATGTGTGTGTGGGTGATTTTAATGCCGATGGCCTCATCGGATCGTCTGACTTTTTACTTTTCTTATCCGCTTATGGTCTGGGCTGGACAGGTGCTTATGATATGGATAACAGTTCTCAAATTGGTGCATCAGACCTGTTAATTCTGCTTCAGAAATTTGGCCAAAACTGCTAAGCACAACAAAAATTTTAAAAAAAAGAAGATGAAATTAAATTCTAAATTATTCAATGTAAGTATGTGTGTGTTTTGTGCTTTTTTATGCATGACCACCATCGGTTGCGACACTGAGGGTACAGCCAATGAGGCTTCACAAGATGTTCCCGAGGAACTCACAGTGGAAGAAATAAATGCTGAACGTGGAGATGCGTGTGAGTGCATTGACTCTGCGCTTCTTAAACTCAACGCTTTTCTTGAAGTGATGACTGATGAGGAATATTCTACCAGTAAATCACTTAATGATGGTCTGTCCTTAGCAATGGCTGGATGTATGACTCCCACAGGCCAGAAGGAAGCTGACAGTGCGTGGTCAAAAGCGATCTCTAAGTGCGATTCATTTGTACAGGTAAGGGAAGCGATGTTTCAAGTACGAGAACAGGCGCTCATATTGAAAGATATCGAACAAAACGAATTCGCAAATCAATCAAAGGATTCAAAGGTTGATGGCGCAGCGGGGATTCTTGATAGACTTCGTGATGGCACTCAGGGAAACTAATCTCCCAACCCCAGTTTTACGATAATTTCTTCCACTTCCTTTTGAGTCGTTCGTAAACGAGAATTACATGCTTCTAAGAGTTCTGAAGCCCGTTTTATAGATGTCGTTAAATCGTCAATGGAAAGGGTTTCATCCTGCAATCCACCTAATATTTCCTGCAATTCAGTCAATGCTTCGTCGTATTTGAGATCCTTGACGGGTTTTGGGGTGTTATTTTTTGCCATGTTCGGTTTTGTGATGAATGTTTTTTACTTTGGCTTCAATCGAGCCCAAGTGAAGCTCGATATCTATGGTGTCACCTTTTTTGACTTTATGTGTGTCACTGATCGCTTTCTTCTGATGTCTTACAATACTGAATCCCCTTGCAAGCGTTCGACTAGGCTTCAATAATTCCATGGTGGAAGCCAATCCAAGTAATGTTTCACTTTTACGCTCTAGAATCCGAAACAACTCTCGGTTGAGATCAAGTCGTAATGTGTCGAATAATCTTTTTCTTGACGACAAAATTCTGATAGGCAGATCTCGAAGAATGATTCTTGCACCACTTAGGGTTGTTGCTTCTCGATGTATGACTGTTTTACTTCTGCTTCCTACCCTTGTCGCAATGTCTACTAAAGTTGAAGAAAATGAATTTGTCCTATCCACGATAAAATCGCCAACATCTGTGGGTGTTTTAAAGTCTCTATTCGCCACCAAGTCCGCCAGACTGAAGTCGGATTCATGTCCGATACCTGTAAGAACCGGGACTTGAAGTTTACTGATATCAATAGCAAGAGTGTAGTCGTTAAAGCAATCAAGATCCATTGGAGATCCTCCGCCTCGTAAAATAACAATCACGTCTGGATTGTCTTTGTCTGCCTTTAGAATAGCTTTTGACAGTTGAGTCGGTGCTTCAACTCCCTGAACTGAAGCTGCGTAGACATTGATGTCATATTTGAATAAAAAATCATTGTCGATGACATGTTTTACAAAATCTCTAAACCCTGCTGTTCCTGGAGAACCGATGAGCGCAATTTTCTGAATAACTAAGGGGATTGGGAGAGCAGCATTGAGTAAGTGTGTGCCGTCTTTTTTTATTTTTAAAATGGCCTCCGCCTTTCGGCGTTCCAATTCCCCAAGCATAAAGGACAAATCAATCGAATCAATCAACAAGCCAAGTCCGTGTACCTCATGAAAGGAGACACTGCATTTGAAGACAATCTCACTTCCAACCTGTAAAACAGATGCCGATGATTCCCCCAATTCTTTTTTAATCTTTTCAAATGCACTGCGCCAAATATTTCCTCTTATAGCAGCCTTCTGAATGCCATTTGCTTCTTCAACTAGATCTAGATATGCATGTCCTGTTCGACTGACAGTGATCTTTGCAATCTCAGCCCGCACCCAAAAACGCGCATTTCCCGTCTTACTCTCAAGCGTATTTTTTATACTCTTATTCAGTTGGTATAAAGAAAATACTCTCTTCTCAGCAGTTTTATCTATGATGGGATGACTACTTTCCATGTTTGAGGAGCGAATTTATAATTGCTCTGAGTGTGTGGCGTGAAATGAATGATCTGTAGGCCACGACTTATTTGACTTGTCTCGACATTGATTGTCTCATTTGAAAAGACCTCTCTGATATAGTTTTGGCGTCCACTGATGTCAAAAATTGCAATTGTTCCATCAACTTTAGGGTTTAAAATAACGCCGTTTGATGTCGCAACAGGTTGTGTCATAATTACAATGTCGTCAATGCCAATAATGCTGCTTTCAGTAAGCGCAAGCGCGGTTTCATCGTGACCATCTCCCATGTTTTGATTTTGAAGGTTTGCCGCGAGGCCAGACATAAAGAACCCCACGTCTCCACTTCCTACTTCAGGGGCAATCCACGTCGCTGTAAATATTCCTGTCGTATTTGGTGTGCTATGCTCCACGATGTGTCGATCACCAACAGCTTCTAGCTGAACTGCCGCGCCAGGGTTAGAAAATTCTCCTGCGTTTGAACCATCAGTCAGGATTGAAGTGGCTTGAAAGCCAAATCCAGCCGCGCCATTCCCTGAGACGATAAAGTTTACCTCATAGCTCTCGCCTGGTATATAAGCTGTTATTTCTTCACCGTTCGTGTTGAAAATAGAGATAGCGGTAGATGCGGTTATGGAGCTGGGAGCATGACAGAGCACGCAAGACTCAGTAGATCCTGGTGCGCCTGTACGGTCTTGGTTTTGCGCTTCAGCAACACCGTTAGAACTTGACATGAGTCCGATTGAAATAATCGTGACACACAAAAAAGAAATAATCAAATTATTTTTCATTGCACGAAATTACGATATTTAGTAAATAAAGCAACCCAAATAGAAGTGGTTCGTTATACATATAGGTCTGCCTATCTTTGTTATCGTAAACCTCAGGTCATTTACATGCTTCCACATAAAGAGTTTCATCATAAAAAAGCGGCTTTACCTTCGAACGAGGATATTCTATATGCGCGTTCAATTCAAGGAATGTTGGCCCCTACAGATGAAGAGTTAAATGAACTCTTTCCGGATTTAGCTGTTTATGATAAGCCACTTGGGCATTTGAGTGGAGATTTCCTATTTGCCCGAAAAAAGAAGGACCTCACTTTTTTGGCTGTTTGTGATTGTACCGGACACGGTATAAGTGCTGCCCTCATGACTGTTCTGGCAAGGGAGAAGTTAACGCATGCATTTGACAAATCGATTGGACCTGCTCATCTGTTGACCCGCCTTGATGAAAAGTTTAGAAGATCCATCTTAAGGGGCGATAAAGGAAGATTAATGAGAGCAGGAGCCGGAATGGATTTGGCAGTTGTTGCATTTAATCATGATAGAAAATCTTTGAGGTTCGCAGGCGCCAGAAGGCCCCTTTGGATTGTCAGAGATGGAGCGTTGTTAGAATACAAAGGAACGCCCAGGTCAATTGGGGGTAATTATTGGAGAGATGATGTCTTTGTTGAGACGACGATACCCATTAAGCCTGATGATTTGGTTTACATCTTTACAGACGGACTGGCCGACCAATTTGGTGGCTTGAAGGATAAGAAGCTGATGACAAGTGGGTTGCGTAAACTAATTCTAGAGGCGTCTGAGCTACCGATTAAAGACCAATCTTCATTTATCTCTTATCGGATGTACAATTGGCAATCAAATTATGACCCCACGGACGATCAGATGCTGGCGGTGATCAAGATATAATTTTCGCGCCCTTTTCTTTCGCCGCGTCCAGAAATTTATATGTTATAAATATTTTCCAACCCACGATTCCCTTCTCTAGATGAGAAAGCTTTTCTAGATTTTGTTTTAGATAAAATTTAGGTAACAATATTTTATTTAAAGTACTGAGTAAATTTAATAAAAAGTAATTCATGTTTATTTCTTTTCTCCAGCAAAGCTCTCCTCTTTGTACTTAAAGAGAATATTGAAGGTGGTTAACGAACCATAGATTCGGGTAATATACTGTTGAAGTTTGATTTTATCTTGATTGTCTAATTTTTCTTCTGCATTGACCTGTTGCTCTAGAACTCTAAGTCGATCGCGCATCATCACTATTTTATGAAAAAATGTTTCAATAGGAATCTCTTTGGTTTGTAATGCTGAATCTTGTGGGGTTAGAATCATTGTCCCACCAAGCCATTTTTCACCCAATTGGATAGGCTGGGGTTCGAAATGGCGTGTTAATTCAGTTAATTTATCATCGAATACAACCTCTACCGCTTCGATGATGTCGCTTAAGTCCGGTTTTGGATGATCTCCCTTTGAAGGCTCAATAATTGTAAACCCATTATAATCTGTCCCAAGTTCCTTCTCTCCTAAGTCCTTAAAATAGACCCTAAAGTATTCCCCTTCTTTTCCAAATATGACCCCTTCACCGAAGGTTGGATGTTCAATTTTTGCACCTATTCCTAACATGTTCGTTGTTTATTTTAAATGTATTACTAACCTTGCCAAATTATTCTTTTTCATGGGGTGTCGTTTCAACATTCGTGCGTGAGCAATTATATCATTTTCGTCGATTCTATTATGTTATTGTGTAGAACTTTGCCCCCTATGACTATAAATATAAATCGTAAATTCAAGTGGAACAGGGTCGGGTTGATTTTGGTTGTGTTTGTGTGTTGTTCAAGTGGAATGGTGGCCCTAGTAGGGGACAATGATGATGTTTCTTCTAGACCCAAGTCATTGTCACACCCTGAGCCACTTCAAAGTGTCAAAGGATATATTATCCCAAATAAAACACTTGCCATTGTTACAAATTCTACCAAAACGGATGATGTTTCAACGGACCAAGTAGTGTCTTCAGATGAGGGTTCAACGAAGTTGGGGTCGCTAGCCCCATGTAGTTGTTGTAAAAAGACCCTTCACATTTCTAAAAATCCATATACCCGCCACCAGGCTGCTGCGAGATCTTTGCCAAATAGTTTTTTTGTCAAAAATGAAGCGGAATTAAACTACGGGCTCAATCAAAACAAATTGGTCAATGTTTATGATGGCAGAGGGTATCGAATCGGTCGTCTTACACACAGTAAAGCGATGCTTCTTCCAGAAGTACGCACACTGTTAGAGGACATGGGGAATGACTATGCAGATGCTTTAGAGGGGACTGATTCTGAAGGGACTGTGTTTCGCGTAACCTCAATGACAAGGACACATGATCAGCAAAAAAAGCTTACAAGAAGCAACAGCAATGCCACGCGTGGAAAATCAACGCACAGTTATGGCGCTTCATTTGACATCGCGTTTATGGATAGAGCGAACTCAAAAGCGAATTGTAACAGACCTACACGCGAGATTCAAAAACTTCTGCTTCGATATCAAAAGGAGGGGCGCATTCTTATCATCCCTGAACGTGGATGTATGCACATCACTTTATTAACGGTGAACTAAAACCCTTTTCATTCCCCAATTGTCCGTCTTTATAAAGTAGATGCCTTCAGCGTTTGAGGAGAAGTCCACTTGTAAACCAGATCCTGAATGAATGGTTCGGCCTGTAATGTCGACAACTTCCCATGTTACACTTGTAGGCAACCCTGCAATGACAGTTGTGCCATTCACACTTGGATTTGGAGCGATAGTCCATGACTCATGAGCGGTTTCACCCACAAAACTTGTTTCACATTCAACTGAAAAATCTTGCATCCAAAGCATGCCTCCTAATATTGCAGCGCCAGCACAATCTCCGTGGTTTAAAGGACCTCCGTTTGAAGAAGATACATTTAAGGCGCCATTTTCATTCATCCAGGCTTCGGCAACAAGTGCATTTTGATAAAACACCTGCTCATCTTGCGTGCAGTAGTACATTTTCAGAGGCGTCTGAGGGACCCATTCGTAAACATCATTGTCTTGCGCCGCAATGTTAAAAGGGTGGTCTGGATCACCTGTGATTTCTTCAACAAGACCAGGTTGAATCAGGTCTTCTAACAGGAATGGGAGGTAGTCATTAATTTCCATTGCTGACATTTCTCCATTGAACATTCCCGGTAGACCAGTGGCATAGGGTTCCTGAAAAACCTCACTTAGGTCTTCATAAAGGTTTCCATAATAGCTGTTCCATCCGATGATGTTGTATGCCAAATATGCAGGATTAGAATAGCTGGTGTTTTCAAAAATTTGTATAAACTGTGTTCCTGAAATGTCATAAGGGCCACTTAGAGGCGCTGATGCAGTGAGTGGGTAAACATCTGAATAATTGGTCTCAAGTTCGCGAGACAAGGCCATTGAGGCATGTCCTCCCTGAGAATACCCTGTAGAAAAAAATTCTCCATTGAAGCTATATCCCAATTCTTCTCCTAGGGTCTCAGCAGCTTGAATAAGGTAGATGCCTGCGTCGGCTTCACTTTGTGCATGCACATACGGGTGCATCAGTTCAGAAGTGCCTAGGCCAACATAATCGGGCATAAGAACGATAAATCCAGGACTCGACATTAAAAATCCAAATTGCCCCTCATTGGAGAGGAATGATGGTGCAGAAGTTCGCTGAAAGATGGTGCCATGCATGTAAGTAAGCACAGGCAATGAACATGCATTGTCTATGCCTTGTGGGACAAATAAGGCGCCGCTTACTGAAATGATGCTATCCAGATAAGGCATCTCGTATGTCACGCGATAGGCTTCAACGCCATATTCGGCGGTGTACACATTTGATGAGATGCCGAAATATCCAGCAATGTCGGATATCTCAGAGGAGCTGTATGAAGCTATTTCCTCTGTGGTTTGCGCAAATATGCTCAAAGAAAGTGTGGTCAAGCAGATTACAGAAGCAAGTGAAAATCTATTTAAATGTGTCATCATTATTTGTTTTATAAGTGAATCACCTCATCATAAGCTGCAGCAGCGGCTTCCATAATTGCCTCAGATAGCGTAGGATGGGGGTGGACTGTTTTAATGAGTTCGTGTCCCGTTGTTTCCAGTTTGCGAACAGCCACCAGCTCGGCGACCATCTCCGTGACATTGGCGCCAATCATATGGCCGCCAAGAAGTTCGCCGTATTTGGCGTCAAATATGAGTTTTACAAATCCGTCTTTATGTCCTGAAGCGCTGGCTTTTCCAGATGCGGAAAACGGAAATTTACCCACTTTAATGTCATAACCGGCTTCTTTTGCGGCCGCTTCAGTCATGCCTACGCTTGCAACTTCAGGAGAGCAGTAAGTACACCCCGGGATGTTGCCATAATCAAGTGCTTCTGGATGTGCACCCGAGATCTTTTCTACGCAAATAATGCCTTCGGCAGAAGCCACATGTGCAAGTGATTGGCCAGGCACACAATCGCCAATTGCGAAGTACCCTGGGATGTTTGTTCCATAGTATTCGTCAACGATAACCTTTCCGTTGTCAGTGACAATACCGACATCTTCGAGTCCGATGTTTTCAATGTTTGCAATCACACCCACGGCACTCAGTACAATGTCACATTCGATCACCTCTTCGCCTTTTTTTGTTTTAACAGTCACTTTACATCCTGAACCAGACGTGTCAACGGAGGTGACTTCCGACGAAGTTTTGATGCTGATGCCCTGTTTCTTTAAAGAACGGCCAAGTTGCTTTCCGATCTCTTTGTCTTCTACAGGGACGATACTGTCCATATACTCAACAACGGTAACATCAGTGCCAATCGCGTTATAGAAATATGCGAACTCTACACCTATCGCTCCTGAGCCTACTACAACCATTTTCTTGGGTTGCGTTTTGAGCGTTAATGCTTCACGGTAGCCGATAATTTTCTTTCCGTCTTGTTTGAGATTTGGCAATTCGCGTGACCGCGCCCCTGTTGCAATGATGATATTACTTGCTTCAAGGACTTGCGTTCCTCCGTCATTTGCCTTGACTTCGATACGCTTTCCAGTAAGAACTTTTCCGGATCCCATGATAACGTCAACTTTATTTTTCTTTAGAAGAAAAGTCACGCCCTTGGACATTCCGTCCGCCACATCTCTGCTGCGACCGACCATTGCTCCGAAATCAGCTTCAGACGATGAAACCTTAATCCCATAAGCATCGGCATGTTGGATGTATTCAAAGACGTTTGCGCTTTTAAGAAGCGCCTTCGTAGGGATACATCCCCAGTTCAGGCAAATGCCTCCAAGTTCCTCTCTCTCTATAATGGCAGTCTTAAGCCCCAGTTGAGATGCACGAATTGCTGTTACGTAGCCACCAGGACCACTCCCTAAAACGATAACGTCGTATTTCATTTTTTAAGTCTTATTAAAGGAATTTTGATGTGGCGAAGTTAGTTATTTTAAGTCACCGTAGTAGTATGTCTGTAAGCTACCTTTGTCCAATAAATTAAAATTATGAGAAACCTCGTTTTATTTGGTCCTCCAGGAGCAGGGAAAGGCACTCAAAGTGAATTTTTAGTGAACCATTATAACCTGGTACACCTGAGTACTGGGGATGTTTTTAGATTTAACATTAAATCTGGAACGGCGTTGGGTAACCTGGCTCAATCTTATATGGATCAAGGTCAATTGGTCCCTGATGAGGTGACAATCTCTATGCTTAAAGCGGAAGTAGAGAAACACGCTGAGGCAGAAGGGTTTATTTTTGATGGGTTTCCAAGAACGACAGCCCAAGCTGAAGCGCTTGATGCGTTTCTGACGTCGCGGGGAGAATCAATTGAGACCATGCTTTCTTTAGAAGTTGAGGAGGGTGAGCTTAAAAAGCGACTTTTGGCAAGAGCAGTGACAAGTGGACGGGCAGATGATGCCGACGAGTCTGTGATCCAGAAACGTATCAATGTGTATCATGCAGAAACTGCGCCTGTCGCTGATTTTTACAAGGTTCGGGATAAATTTAAGTCCATCAATGGACTTGGATCTGTGGAGGAAATTACAACGCGTTTGGTTCAGGCTATCGGATAATCATGGCGCTTCAAAACTTCGTTGACTATGTGAAAATTTGCTGCCGTTCTGGTAAAGGAGGGGCCGGATCGTTACATATGATGCGTAACAGAACCACCTCGAAAGGAGGGCCTGATGGTGGTGATGGTGGGAGAGGAGGCCACGTGATTGTGAGAGGAAGCTCCAACAAATGGACGCTTCTCCACCTGAAGTATCAAAAACACATCATAGCCGGTCACGGCGAAAGCGGAAGTCGAAACCACAGGCACGGCGCTGAAGGTGAAGATAAAATCATCGATGTGCCTCTTGGTACAATTATTCGTGATGTTGAATCTGATAAGGTGGTATGTGAGATCACAGAAGAAGGCCAAACCGTGGTGGTAACGAGAGGTGGACTGGGAGGAAGAGGAAATGACCACTTTAAATCTTCAACAAACCAAAGCCCTGAATATGCACAACCAGGTCAAGATGGTTTGGAAGAGTGGAAAGTTTTAGAGTTGAAGTTGCTCGGAGATGTAGGCTTGGTCGGTTTCCCCAACGCAGGAAAATCGACTTTGCTTTCAGTCGTGAGTGCTGCCAAACCTGAGATTGCAGATTATCCGTTTACGACGTTACGACCAAATTTGGGGATTGTAGCCTACAGAGATGATCGATCCTTTGTGATGGCCGATATCCCAGGGATTATTGAAGGCGCTGCGGATGGTAAAGGTTTGGGAGTAAGGTTTTTAAGGCACATAGAACGCAATCCTGTACTGCTCTTTTTGGTTCCTGCCGATGAGGATGATATTGTTGCTGCGTATCGAACATTGCTCGGAGAGTTAGAAAAGTACAATCCTCAAATGCTTGACAAGCAGCGGATTTTAGCGATTTCAAAATCTGATCTTCTCGATGAAGAATTGGAGGAAGAAATGAGGTCTCTGCTGCAGCAAGAAGCACCGAATTTGAACCCCTTGTTTTTCAGTGCAATGGCCCACAAAAATTTGGACACCTTAAAAGACCAAATTATGGCTGCCATAGAAGATGCAAATCCTGATACAGGACTCTCTAAGGGCCCCTTTTCGCCACTCCCTCCACCGCTGGTTAAGTAGTTGTGAAAGCGCTGATTGCATATAACGAAGAGGTCCGTGAGGCAATGCGTTGTGGTGTGCCTGTTGTCGCCCTAGAGTCTACAATTATTGCGCATGGAATGCCTTATCCGGAAAATGTCAATACCGCAAAGCGACTTGGAAGCATCATCAGGGATGCAGGTTGTGTTCCTGCCATCATTGCAATATCAGGGGGCAAAGTATGCGTAGGAATTGATGATGCCTTGTTGGAGCGAATTGCAAAGGAAAAGGACGTTCTGAAAGTGAGTAGACGGGATATACCGATTGCAATCGCATCCAAAGCGTTGGGTGCAACAACTGTAAGTGGAACCTTGGTCATTGCGCATGCAGCTGGAATTAAAGTGTTTGTGACAGGTGGGATAGGTGGTGCCCACAGGGGGGCGGAAACGTCGATGGATGTCAGTTCCGACCTTGAGGAACTCGCCATTCGTGATGTGGCCGTCGTCAGTGCTGGCGTCAAGGCGATATTAGATTTGCCGAAAACGCTTGAGATTTTAGAAACCAAAGGCGTGCCTGTGGTGGGATACAAGACAGACGAGTTGCCTGCATTTTATACAAGGAAGAGTGGCCTTAAGTTGGTCGCAAAAGCGGACACTGTAGACGATATTGTAAGCATCATGAAGTCAAAATGGGATTTATGCATCGGCGGATCAATCCTGATCGCCAACCCAATCCCCAAAGCGTTTGAGGCGGACCCTAAGGTGATTAATGCAGCCATTGAAAACGCTTTGCTGCGTGCAAATGAAGCGGGTGTTGCCGGTAAGGAAATCACTCCCTTCATTCTTTCGCACGTGTCTGAAGTGACCGGAGGAGACAGTTTGGTAGCAAATGTGGCGCTCGTTGAGAATAATGCGAGACTCGGCGCAAAGATTGCTTATGCGTTCGCCAAGCGCGTCTGATTCAGTCTTTGAATTTGTATCTTCGCGCTAATGTCAGTAGAGAGAAATGCACCCGAAATAGAAGTTGATTTCCGTAAATTACTGTTGACGGATTTTCGATTGGCGTGCGTCAGTCGTGAGGTGTCTTTACTAGGAAGGAAGGAAGTGCTCACAGGCAAAGCCAAATTTGGAATTTTCGGGGATGGCAAGGAAATGTGTCAGATTGCACTTGCAAAGGTTGTAAGGCCTGGAGATTGGAGGAGTGGTTACTACAGAGATCAAACGTTTATGATGTCCAGAGGGCTCCTCAATGTTCAACAGTATTTTGCAGCCCTATACGGCCATGCAGATGTCAAGCATGAGCCCTTCTCAGCTGGACGCCAAATGGGGGGGCACTTTGCAACGCGGATCTTAAACGATGAGGGAGACTGGTTGGATCAAATGGCAGATGTAAATAGTTCGTCAGACATAAGTCCTACAGGTGGCCAGATGCCACGTTTGCTCGGACTAGCTCAAGCCAGCAAGATTTATAAATCGATGCCTGATTTGGCCAAATTATCGTCGAAGTTTACAAGTGATGGAAACGAAATTGCGATCGGCACCATTGGCGATGCGAGCACTTCTCAGGGCGCATTTTGGGAGACAATAAATGCGGCTTGTGTGTTGGAGGTACCGATGTTGATGTCGGTTTGGGATGATGGCTATGGCATTTCAGTTCCGAAGCAATACCAAACCACGAAGGAGAGTATTTCGATTGCTCTGGGCGGGTTTCAAAAATCAGAGGGCACAAATGGGCTTACTATTTTCAGAGTCAATGGATGGGATTACCCTGCACTTGTAGCGACTTATGAAGCTGCAGAGCGGGTTTGTCGGGAAGACCATCTTCCAGTTTTGGTTCATGTAGAAGAATTAACACAACCACAAGGTCACTCAACTTCGGGTTCGCATGAGCGTTACAAGACTAAGGAACGACTTGAGTGGGCTACCGAATATGATTGTATTTCGCAGATGGAGAAATTCCTCATTTTAGAGGGTGCTGCGACCCAAGATGAACTTGATGACATCAGAAAAGAAGCAAAAAAGGAAGTTCGTTTACATCAAAAAGAAGCGTGGAGGCAATACAGACTTGACATAGATGGAGATGTAAAATCAGCCGTGGCATTGATGCGGGGGGTAGAAGGTGACAATTCCGAGAGAGCGTCCAGACTTGAAAAGACCCTGGAGCCAGGTAGGGCAGAGATTTTCTCGGAAGTTCGCCGTGCATTGATTGATTCTGCTGGATCAAATTCTATAGGGAGAACCGCCCTTAGCAATTGGCTTTCTGCGGCGCGCTCTATTTCAAAAGAGAAGTACAACAACCATCTTTATTCGGATGATTCAGACAGCGCATTAAATGTCCCAGAAATTCCAGCTGTTTTTTCGGATGAACAGGTGGACGGTCGTCTTGTGCTACAGAAAAACTTTCAAGAGATTTTCTCACGATATCCTAACGTACTGACGTTTGGGGAAGACGTGGGCGGAATCGGAGGGGTGAATCAGGTCATGGAAGGCATGCAGGAACAATTTGGGGAGGTGCGCGTTTCAGATACGGGCATTCGCGAGTGTACCATCATCGGTTCCGGCATAGGAATGGCGCTTAGAGGATTGCGACCTATCGCTGAGATTCAGTATCTGGATTACTTATACTATGCGTTGCAAATTCTTCGTGACGATCTTGCGACTGTTCGTTATCGCACAGCAGGAGGCCAAAAAGCACCCCTTATCGTTCGGACCCGAGGTCACAGGCTGGAAGGAATTTGGCATAGCGGATCTCCAATGGGCGCAATCATCTCTAGCTTGAGAGGAATGCATGTATGCGTGCCTAGAAACATGGTTCAAGCAGCGGGGATGTACAATACTTTGTTGCGTGCTGAAGAGCCCGCAGTGGTGATCGAGTGTCTTAACGGATACCGCAAAAAAGAATTTATGCCTTCGAATTGCGGTGCGTTTACTGTGCCGCTTGGAAAACCAGAAATCACACGTTCGGGAGCAGATATGACAATTCTGAGCTACGGATCAACATTTAATCTCTGCACAAATGCTGCGGACCGACTCTCAGAACTGGGCATTGAGGTAGAGCTCGTTGATGCTCAGACACTCTTGCCTTTTGATATCCATGGTGTCACGGCGGAATCTGTGTCGCGAACCAATCGCCTTCTCATCGTCGATGAGGATGTTCCAGGCGGTGCGACTGCTTATCTTCTGGATGATGTTCTCAATAGACAAGGCGCGTGGACTTATCTTGATAGTCAGCCGAAAACGCTCACAGCCCAACCTCATCTCCCTGCGTATACTTCTGATGGAGATTACTTCTCTAAACCATCAGTGGACGATATCGTTGAGTCTGCTTATGCCTACATGAGTGAAACAGACCCTTCAAGGTTCCCTATTATTTGACAACACACTTGATTTTTTATGGAAAGCCAAGACTTCATCCTTAAAACTGAATACATTGACCTTTCGCAGCTCTTAAAAGCCACAGGACTTGCCATGTCAGGTGGAGAAGCAAAGATGCTTGTGACAGAAGGTCTGGTATTTGTGAATAATGAAATTGAATTAAGAAAGCGGAGAAAACTTCGGGATGGAGACATCGTTGTCTTTGATGAAACGAATAAAGTCTGCATAATTAAGCGTTGATTTCGTCGAAATCCGCATAATATTTAGCATCTTTCACTTTCGAAAATATAGATATGAGTAAGGTACACGTAATTTTAATTTTAGTTTGTTCGATTTTCAGCTTGGGTGCGTCCGCTCAATCCGTTGTGCGTGGCCACGTAATTGATGGGGATACTGGTGAGCCAATGTTTTCTGCAAGTGTGGTAGTGCCTGAGACCGGGCAAGGTGTTACGACTGATTTTGATGGGCTTTTTCGACTCGAAGTTGCAAGGTTGCCCGTCGTTCTTCAAGTCTCTTTCATCGGATATGGAATAAAATCAATCACTGTAAGTTCGACACAGGAGAAGTTAGAAGTCAAGCTCATTCCAGATCAAATCTTAATCGGGGCAGCAGAAGTCGTAGGCTCGAGGATTTCGGAAAAGCAGAAACAAGCGCCACTCACCGTTGAGACGATGGACTTAATCGCAATTAAGGAAGCTCCCTCAGGAAATTTTTATGAAGGACTGGGCAATCTGAAGGGTGTTGACATTACCTCTGCTTCTCTCGGTTTTAAAATTATCAATACGCGGGGATTTAACTCGACGTCTCCGGTGCGTTCATTGCAACTTATTGATGGTGTAGATAACCAAAGTCCTGGACTTAATTTCTCATTGGGAAATTTTCTAGGGGCACCAGACCTCGACGTTAAATCAGTAGAAATTATAGCGGGTGCGAGTTCAGCATTCTTTGGCCCTGGCGCCTTTAACGGTGTGATCAATATGGAAACAAAGGACCCCTTTATATTTCCTGGGTTAAGCGTCTCTACCAAGTTAGGAGAAACAACAAAAAAAGGCGAGCGCCCCCTTTTTGAAACCGGTTTTCGATGGGCTGACGTGATAGAAAATGATGAGGGAGACCCTTTTTTCGCATACAAGATTAATTTTTTCAGATTCGAAGCCTATGATTGGGAGGCGACGAACTACAATCCCATCGATGGTTCATCTGTTTCAGCTTTAAATCCTGGACGCTTTGATGCGGTGAATATCTATGGAGACGAATTCCAGCCTCGCTTTGACTATACTCCTCCTCCCGGCAATGCCTACAGGGGTTTAGGTACCATTTACCGTACTGGATATAAAGAGGTGGATTTGGTAGATTACAATACAAACAATACGAAGGTGAGTGTGAGCGGTCATTGGCGATTGCAACCTGAGAAAACGTATGAGAGTCCAGAGTTGATTTATGGATTTAACATGGGCAAGGGGACGACCGTTTACCAAGGTGACAATAGATTTAGCTTAAAAAACATCGAATTCTACCAACATCGCTTAGAGTTAAGGAAGAAAAACAAATGGTTCATAAGGGCATACAGGACGAATGAAGATGCGGGAGATTCATATGATCCCTATGCGACGGCGCTCAAGCTACAGGATTCAACTAGGAACCACAACAATTGGGCGAGAGTATATGAAGAGTACTGGGTGGATTCTATCGCACCATCCATCTCAGACACCTATCCTGAATTAGAACTATTGGGAGAAGATAGCGTCTTCAGTGCGGATGGTACATTTCTCTATGTAGTCCCCATTGCAGGGATTCCTGAAGGGGCAGAAGATCAGTGGTTTGTCGAAAACCAGGAAAATCTCACATATTGGCACAGTCAAGTTGAACAGTGGACAAACGAAGGATATGCGAATTTATCAGCAGTAGCCATTGATCCTGTCGGTCATCTCGTCCCTGGTTCAGATGATTTTAATACGCTGTTTAACCGATTAATCACGAGCAAGAACAACGAAGGTGAAGGAGGTACCAGATTCCACGATTTATCGTCATTGTTACATGTTCATGGGGAATACAAATTTGAGCCATGGTTTCTTGAAGAAATAAGAGTGGGCGGAAATTTTAGACAATACACGCCTGTTAGCGAAGGAACGATCTTTAGCGATACCTCTGGTGTCGTCATTACAAATGCGGAAGCAGGTGCCTATTTGGGTGTAAAAAAGCGTTTTTTAGAAGACGATATGATCGTCACAGGAACAGTAAGATTGGATAAAAACGAGAACTTTCCGCTTATGGTTTCTCCCGCCATATCATTGGTTTGGTCACCCAACACCAAGGATTTTGCTCGAATTTCATACAGTTCAGCACTCAGGAATCCGACACTTGCCGATCAATACCTTTTTCTTGATGTAGGACCCGCAACATTGGTAGGTAATTTAAATGGCGTTCAAGATTTAGTGACCATCCAAAGTTTTATTGATTACCGAGCGCAAACAATTCCTCAAGGATCTATAAGTATGGACCCGGCGTATTTAGAATATTTCGATATCGCACCAATCAGACCTGAGCAGGTTCGGACTTTTGAAGCAGGCTATCGAACGACAATAGGAGACAAGCTATATATAGATGCTGGTTGCTATTTCAGTACCTACACGGATTTTATAGGATATAATATAGGGCTTGATATTGCATTTGCTCCCCAATCAACAGCGGTACAAGGCATTGATGTTTATCGTTATGCCGCGAATTCGATCAATGAGGTTAAAACACAAGGTGCCTCAATGGGGCTACAATATTATTTAGACGAAAACTTTTCACTTACTGGTAACTACAGTTGGAATAAATTGGTAAAAACAAATGAAGATGACCCCATCATTCCTGCTTTTAACACACCAGAACATAAGTTTAATTTAGGGATCACTGCCCGTGGTCTTGATGCTGGGAATAAAAACAGCTGGGGATTCGGTGTCAATTACCGTTGGGTACAGCAATTTGTCTTTGAGGGCTCCCCGCAATTTACAGGGGCGATCCCTCAATACGATCTTGTTGATGCACAGCTCAACTTTTATGTTGATCAAATTAATACGACCTTCAAGGTCGGCGGCTCTAACCTGCTTTCTAATTTACATATTGAAACCTATGGAGGTCCCTCAGTAGGAAGGCTTGCTTATGTCAGCATCCTATACGATTTCACGAAATAAATACTTGTGGCTCGTTTGTTTATCGTAGAAAAAGACAGTTTCGTGTGTTTTTTTCTGTAGTTTATGTGTGTTTATCAAATTTTAGACGTAAATTGTACCATCTTTCTTAAAAACAAAAAAAATCTTATGAGACATTTTTATACGTTAATTATTGCACTGCTCTTTGTGAGCTCAATCAGCGCTCAAGGCGTGCGTTATGTGGATGAAATTTTTTCCGATGTGACGGTAACTTCAGACATTACATATGCAGCCAACGTGACTGTCATTACAACGCTTCAGGGTATGCTTCCGATGGCTTTGCCACAAAACATGGATGTTTACACACCATCAGGTGATACAGAAACGAATCGACCACTTATTATTTACCTCCACACGGGAAACTTTCTACCTACGTACCTCAATGGAGGTGCTACAGGTGACAGAGATGACAACTGTGCAGTTGAGATTTGTTCTCGATTTGCTCGTATGGGATACGTCGTGGCTTCTATTGATTACCGTTTAGGTTGGAACCCACTTGCAGCAACTCAAATTGAGCGTAGTACTCAGTTGATCGGAGCTGCTTATCGTGGTGTTCAGGATGCGCGTACAGCTGTGCGTTACTTCCGTATGGACGCTGATGTTCAAGGGAACACGTTCGGAATTGACCCAACGAAAGTAGGTTACTTCGGAGAAGGTACTGGTGGATACGTTGCTTATGCAGCTGCGACAATATCTGATTACAACGATATTATTGTAGATGATGCCGGCGTTCCTATTTCTAAGTTCTGGTATGACAATGATGGTGACCCATCAACTGCTGAAATACCTATGGTCATTGAAGCGGTAAATGGAAATCCAGATGCGACAACTGACGGAATAGACATTCCTCTTGGCGTGGATGGAGACGGTAACCCAATTATGGGTAAACTGTGTATCGGTCACTACCCTGACTATTCTTCTGACGTAAATTTTTCAATGAATATGGGAGGTGCTTTGGGAGATCTTAATTGGTTAGACCAAGGAGATGTTCCGATGGTTTCATTCCAAACGCCTCACGATCCATTTGCGCCTTACACAACAGGTGTACTTATCGTTCCTACTACAGGAAACCAAATTATCGAAGTAAGTGGAGCGTTTGACGTTCATGCTGAGATTAATGGTTACCCTGCACCGAATAACAACGAAGTTTTCCAATCAGCAGGTCTAAGCGATCCTCTTTCTTTAGAGGCTATCGCAAATGGCGGATCTGATGGGTTGTTTCCAGTATTAAACAACTACGTAGATGGAACGCCAACTCAGCCTTTTGATGGTTCTCCATGGCAGTGGTGGGATGAAGCGGCGGCTCAAGCTTATGATGCAGCAAACGGAACAACAATTTGGGCGACTCAAATGACATTAAACCCAGATATGGGCCCAACAGAGGCAAACATGTGGATTGATGCTATTCAGGACTACACAGCGCCACGTTTGGCACTTGCAATGGGTGTGGTTTCTGCAGGACCTGGTTGTTCAGATGCTTCAGCGTGTAACTTCAACGCACTTGCGACGTCTGACGATGGATCTTGTACATATGCTACTCCTGGATACGACTGTGAAGGCACTTCTTTGAACCTTGAGGGTTGTACTGACGCTATTGCATGTAACTACGACGAAGCGGCTACTGTTGATAATGCAACGTGTGATTACTACGAAGGAACAGAAATCCCTACTGGATCTGAGGTGGTTTGGTTGGTAGGTTTAACATTAACGGGCACGCCTTTTGAAGCACTTGCTGGTGGCTGTGAAGCTTCTGGTGGTGTTAACCCAGACGTAAGCATCAATGGTGTTATCGTTGGAGATGGTGCTACACCACTTTCAATGGCTGGAATTTCTGATCCAACTGGACTTCTTGGTGAGCTTGCTGCGCTTGCATCTACGGTACAGTTTTCAATTTGTGGATCTGCTATGACAGTGGCTGCGCTTGGAAACAACATTCCGATGGTAGGCAATGGCACTTTCTGGATCTCTCCGATTCCTGTATCTTCAGATCCGACGACCGGAGCTGGACAATTCCTATGGGCGGCACCGATGTTGAACTTCCCATTGGGATGTGGGCAGCCAACAGCTGTTAACTACGCACCATGTGAGTTAAGTGTTGCGTGTGTTTTCCCGGGATGTACAGATGAGAATGCTTCTAACTACGATGCTACTGCAGGATCTGACGACGGTTCTTGTTTCTATTTAGGTTGTACAGATGCGACTGCATTCAACTACGATGCAGATGCTGACACGGATGATGGATCTTGTATTGATGTTGTAACGGGTTGTACAGATGCGACTGCGTCAAACTATGATGACACCGCGAATACTGACGATGGTTCTTGTATCATCCTAGGTTGCACATATGAGGCTGCTGAGAACTACAATTCGTTGGCGAATGATGACGATGGTTCTTGTACATTCTCTGGCGGATCTGATTGTCTTGGTGATCTAGACGGTGACGGTGTTGCTGCTACTGCTGACCTTCTGTTATTCTTGTCGGTCTTCGGATCTACATGTAACTAAATCAACTTTAACAGATTTAAGAAAGGCCACCCAGACGGGTGGCCTTTTTTTTTCTGTTTTTTGGCATGTTTATTGGTTTATGTGATATGTATTTTTTTTTAGTATCTTTATGCTCTCACAAATTTTGAGCACTAATTAACTTCATTATGAAAAGACTTTTATCAACATTTATTCTTGCTTTCGGTTTAATTGCTTTCATTTCGGCACAAGAAGTCGCAAATGGTCCTTTAATCTCATTAGATAAAACGACGCACGATTACGGAACAATCACCCAAGGTGGGAACGGAGCTTGTGAGTTTACGGTCACAAATACAGGTTCAGAGCCTTTAATTATTTCAAGATGCAAAGGATCTTGTGGTTGTACAGTACCTGTATGCGATAAGGATCCTATTATGCCTGGAGCGACTTCTGCAATTAGTGTGAAGTACGACACAAAGCGTATCGGACCGATTAATAAATCTGTAACGATTACCTCTAATTCTTCGAATGAACCTACAAAGGTTATTCGTATTAAAGGTCGCGTAGAAGCAGCTGATTTAGGTGCCCCAAGTGGCGTTCCTGTAAAGCAGCCTGCTACTGGCGCACCGACAAATAACTAATTTGAATATTTAAAGGTTCAAAAAACAATATTTCAAAGCCGCCTGTTATGGCGGCTTTGTTGTTTAATGAATTATTTTTGCGCTTATGGAAATTCCTGCTCAATACGATCCCCGCAAGACGGAAGACAAATGGTATAGCTACTGGCTTGAAAACGGATATTTTAAATCTACTCCAGACCAGAGAGAACCATACACAGTTGTCATACCACCGCCAAATGTTACTGGAGTTCTTCATATGGGGCATATGCTGAACAACACCATTCAAGATGTTCTTGTAAGAAGAGCCAGGATGCTAGGTAAAAATGCGTGTTGGGTGCCTGGTACGGACCATGCTTCAATAGCTACAGAAGCAAAGGTGGTACACAAACTGCGTAAAGAAGGCGTTAAGAAAAGTGATTTAAGTCGTGATGAATTTTTAGGTCATGCATGGGATTGGACACATAAGCACGGAGGTATTATTCTCGACCAACTCAAAAAACTAGGTGCCAGTTGTGATTGGGATAGGACAAGGTTTACGATGGATGAAGGTTATTACGAAGGCGTAATAGATACTTTTATTCACTTCTACAATGAAGGTTTTATTTATCGTGGCGTAAGAATGGTAAA
>CAJQPF010000061.1 GCA_905480095.1 uncultured Flavobacteriales bacterium | reverse complement strand
CCATCTGTTTTGTTTAACCCAACATCACCACCACACCACCACTCACCATGAGATAGGTCGACGTCGATATCGAATTCATCTGCAGCAACCGAAGATACGTATTAGGGATGCAGCTTAGCCATGCTGCCACCAAAGCGTTCGCTCATCGTCGTGAACAACAAGCTCGAGATCTGTCCGTAGGTTCCGTTGGTTCCGTAGGTTCCCAGTTCCCTCCTCCTACAGTTGCTACCATTCGAGGTTCTGCCACAGCCAGTGTTGCCTCCATGTCGGCCACTGCGCTTCCCAAGAGACGTGCATTACCTACAACAGATGGGTTTGGTGTAGCAACATCCGGAGTGTCTCATACACCACCACCAGATGACACGCCACATTAAAATGACAAAAAAGCACATTGGATGTGCCAGACTCAGTCACTCCTTCGATTTGGGATTAGGAATTATATTTGTCCACGATGATGACATCCACAACATAGCCGTTGTCTTGTCTATCTATATATCTATCTATCTATCTATCTATGTTTAGGACACTGAAGCGATAGTAATGACCTTGGCTTCTGCATATTTGTTTAAATGAAACACTGAAACATGAAACATTACATCAATAGCAAGCTGGGAGGTCGCTAATTACTAATCAAGACCGTTCGGTCTTGTTCGATTAATTTATTTTAGTTTCAAACACTAGTTGTAAAGCAATCTGGACTTACCACACTGTAATTACATTTTTAAGACGCTCAACAAGAGGAGGCTTCGACGACGGAAATTGGTGACAAACTTGTATCCGCGGGCATCGATGGGCAAGCGATCGGTGACACAGTTCTATCCGTGGGCGTCAATGGGGAAGTGATGACAATTACAGACAGCGGCAATCCCAACGATGGAGAGGTATTGTCAATGTTAGACAATCCAAATGCAAATGATGGGGATGAATTGAAGATGCTAGATAATGCGGAATCTAGTAGTGAACTGGTGTCTCACGCGATGCAATCGCTCATCCGAATTCGCTTGATGCTTTTGGAGATTCTTGTTACGTTGAAGGTGAAACTTGATGTTGTTTCCGCTATTCGCTGCACGGTGTTTGAAGACAACAACGGTGCCCTCATCCTTGCATCTAAGCAGCATATGACCAGCCGCACAAAGTATCTATGTCGTATCGGACATATGCTGTTTGTCGTTGAAAGTCATGCTCCTGTCTTGGATACCATCCGGGATTGACTGGAGTGACTGGTACTGCCGTGTATCGGTCTTCATCGACACGAACAAACGAGCGTCTGTTAGATCTGGTGAGCCGACCAGTTGCAAATAACCTGAGTCCCGGTTGTTATCCTTTTGTGCAAACGTTTCAGTAATCCAATGCTTAAAATCTTGAGTTTCAAACAAATTGAAAGCCTTAGGATCTAGTATATATTATACATAACTCTAACTCTTTCCGCTGGTCGGTGGGCGTAGGCGGGGATCAAGAGAAGTTTTTTTGGGCCCGAGATCGTAGACTAGTAGTACCATGGTCTATTTTATTGCAATAACCAACTGATAAGCAATTTGCATTTGATTAGATAGGATTAGCATAGAAATAGCAAGCTAGCTTTTATTTGAGAATGGCTTTCAACAACTTAAGTTAGTTTGCAACATGTTTTTTCTTCTACAATAGTGAGAACTGGTTTTCGCTATACTAGTGTACTTATACTGACAGCGTTCCTTTGCTACTGGCTGTTTGTCCTGCTCGTCGTTCATCCACCATGGCACAAACCCTCAAAGCCTGACCAAATGCCTTGGCTGTGCACATCACTGTGTCTTTCAAGGTAGATCCTGCTTCCTTTTCCACGACATGCACCGTCATACGACCATTCGTTACCAAAGAATCCAAAACATGATCCAGCATCTCGCAACTCAACGGGCTACTTGCGTCCCCCCCTTCGTTGTCGACATATTCTTGTTGTCCTAGTGAATCATGCAAGTTGTGACCCAAGTATGGCCGATTACTCAAGTCCATTGTCACTTCCACTTTGGCTTTGCCAATCTGAGCTTCCGCCAACCACATACGATTTAATCCTGCCTTGGTCCCCAAAGCTTGATCCAAACATTGGCCGACCGCAATGGATACATCCTCCGCGGTGTGATGGTCATCGACCCACAAGTCCCCCTTGCACTTGATTTTCAATGTTATTTGGGCTTCCCGCGCCAACAGAGTATAGAATTCATCCAAAACTGGAATTCCTGTGTCTACTGTAGTATCCTCACTTTTTCCATTCATCAATAAATGAACCGAAATAGAAGTTTCCTTAGTCGATCGTTCTACCTTGGCTTGTCGCTCCAAAGCCACACTGGCTTGATCGTTGGCACTATTTCGTTCCCATAAGCTTGGACACACTTGGTCCAAATAATTCCTCAGCGCTCTCGAAAATGCCTTGAATGATGACTCTACAATGTGATGTCCATTGTCTCCACGAATCTTACAAAATCGAACATCCAACTTGGCACTTTCAGCGACAGCTTTCCAAAAACTCTCAATGGCAAAGGTTTCCAATTGTCCAATTTTCGAACGGCCCTTTCCTTTCGGGTAAATTCCATAGGGAGGCAACGTAAATTCTACCAAGGAACCCACATCACTGCTGCTGGGAGAGATACTGCATTCCACCAAGGCTTCATCCAGAGGACAGCAGAATCGACTCGCCGACGACGGCTCAAGTTGGAACAATTTTTGCATTGCTTCTCCCAATTTTTTTCCGACGGCACCACATAAATCGACTTGATTGTTGTTTGCCAATCGATTGCGGTCTGTCACATCATCATCATCATCATCATCTTTGGAAAAAATCACCTCCAAACCAACCCCCACTTGTGCATGAGAATTGAATTGATCCAACATGTGATCAAAATAGCCAATCCCAGAGTGGATTGGAACTCCTGCTTTGGCTTCATTGACAACGACCAGATTTTGAATTTGAAAAGGGGAGGACATGATGGAAAACCAGTCAGTCAATCGTCGATACAAAGTAAGTGAGTTCGGTATAGGTATATCCAAAAATAAACAGATGAGCAAGTGCGAACTATGTCTATAACTGGCTTTGGGCTTTCTCTGTTTGAGCGTTTCCGTTCGATCGTCGACGATCAGAGATCATCGATCATCGCCATCGGCGCCGCCGTGCGCCGTGCTTCGTGTTGCTTTGGGTCGGGTGTCGGGTGTCGGGTGTCTGGTTTGAGGAGAGGTTCTGAGTTCTGAGATGAGAGTCCATTTGTTTCAGGTCGCATGACAGACGCAAGCGATGCGAGCGATACGTTATCGCTCGTCTCCTGGAGCGGTCGGTATTGAGTCCTTTCACGACTGAATCGCGAGATTCGCGCGCCAATCTCGCGATCGCCAGTTTCGCGATAACGGTTATATCGCGAGTATATCGCGAGTATATCGCGAGGGCATGCCGAGAGACAATTCACGAATAAGGACAGACGAAGCAGATTATTTTGCGGGATCGATCCATGAGCCAACTCGTGACTCAAACTATCTTGAAGACCACCTCTTTCGGATCTATATCTTTCATCATCAACGTGAAGAATGAGGTTGAACGACCATGATAC
>CAJQPF010000060.1 GCA_905480095.1 uncultured Flavobacteriales bacterium | reverse complement strand
TGTCCCAATGGTCGTCAATGCCCCCCATTTTAATTTCCCCCAACTGAAGATTTATACGCCCCCTAATCGAATCACGAATAGACCTTGGTTGCTCAAAAATCTCTTTCAGCATAAAATGCTCGTATCCAGCTTTTTCAATGGCCTCGAGTTCAATTTCCAATGCGTGGACCTCAGGTGCAATCGCTACATTAGAAATGGTTCGAATCCGAAGACCTTCATTTATATCTAGAGCAGCGACCTCTTCATCTTCCAGGTACACAACATTCTTAGTGTAGGGGATGATTGGCGTAGCGTCTGAAGCGACGTAAAAAGCGCCATCTTCACCCATTCCGATCACCAGTGGGCTGGATTTCCTTGCCGCGATTAGCCTGTCAGGATGCTCTCGGTCAATCACCACAATGGCATACGCGCCCACCACTTGCTTCAGCGCAGACCTTACTGCGTCAAATAAACTTAATTCTGACCCCAACATGATTTCCTCAATGAGGTGTACAAGAACCTCCGAATCTGTGTCGCTCAAAAGGGCGTGGCCCCTTTGGTCTAAAGTTTCACGTAGTGCAGCATAATTTTCAATGATGCCATTGTGTATGATTGCAATCCGCCCTTTGCTCGCTTTATGTGGATGTGCATTGACGTCATTCGGAGGACCATGGGTTGCCCACCTTGTGTGTCCAATTCCCACATGGCCCGTAAGCTTTTCTTTTCCAACGTGCGAGAGAAGATCTTTCACCTTCCCCTTCTTTTTTCTAATCACAAGCTTCGCAGGCTCGGTTTTTGTTGATTCGATAACTGCAACACCGGCGCTATCGTAACCACGGTACTCCAAACGTTTTAATCCATCAATAAGAATGGGGAAAGCAGGTTTGGGTCCTAGATATGCAACAATTCCACACATGCTTCGAAGTTAATTCAGTGACTACAAGTAAGAACCAGTTTGGCGCGATTTAAATCAACACCAGTACCCCTAATAACAACCCCTTGGATAGAAATCCCAGCTCGGCTAGACACGATATACAATGGTGGAACAGGGTCTTCGGGAGAGAAGTTACCATACGCGAATCCAGCTTCCCTGTTAAGAAGCTGTTGCATCGTTCGGCTTATATTAAAACGATACTCTTTTGCAGAGGCGTCATAATTACCTCCAATGTTAATTCCAAGAGAGACTTGGTCTGGCGTTGAAATTGCAACACCCTCAGGGTCTTCTGTTAGGATAAAAAGTTGCTCATGTGGTGGGTATCGAGAATCGAAGAAGGACTCGTCAAGTGGCAGGATTAACTCAGCCTTTTGTACAGCGCGCTCATCACCCAAAGAATCAGTAATTGAATTTAAAAATGGAAAGCGCAATTGGGTTTTAAGTCCAGAACCAGACATGACATAAAGAGACTGATCTCCCGCCACGAATGCCGAGTCTGAAGAAGGTGAGTTTAGGGATGACAACTCCCCGACATAATTCTGCGTAAACATATTCACTCGCGCGCTCAAGGGGCTGATAATGAAATCGTAGAACGAAGTGTCATTGTCGTTGTGATAGTGTAGCCGCATTAAGCTTAATCCAGAAGAAATATCAACCCCAGTTGCGCCCACACCATCTTCCATGGTTGAGACAACAATACCCGGGAAGAAATTTAACCACGACTCATTGTCCTGGAATACTGTGGTGTCCTGATCTAAAATGGTTTGTCCAAGCGCAGGGTTCATGTTTATTCGAATCTGTTGCACAACCGTATCCTCCCCGACAATTAAGTCTTGTGATGGGTTAATAGAAACTTGCCCCTGAGAGAGGTCGTTTAAAATATCATGCGTAACCTCAGGTGAGAAATTTGAGTAATACGCAGAATCGTATGAGAGCGAATCAGCAAGTTGTTGAACGAGCATGCTTTGGTCACTTAACTGACCATAGGTGTCACCGGTAAATCGAAGGCTTAAAAAGAGACTGTCTACCTGGGGGTTGGAGCCAAAATCTATTCCTGGTGCACTCAGACGAAGTTGCGTCGCAAATCCAGCAGTGGTCCAACCTATTCTAGGGGTGAAAACCCGACCTAGGACAGCAGCGCTCAGTCTCGCTGTAGAAAGAGAATCCTCCCGCACCGTCACCATTTCGACTGTTAAAGTATCAGAGGTGTAGACCCCAAACATTTCAGATTGCGGCTGAAGGCCTAGTCCGATAGAGGAGTCTGGCTTTTGACAGCCAACAAATAGAATAAGGCACCATAAAATCCAGAAGGCTGCCCAAGGGATGTTAGCTTTTTGCTTCATCATAGGGCGCGAATATATCTATTATTCCTCGACAGCCTCAAACTTTCCCTCAAGAACTTCATCGTAAAATTGGTTAATTTCTGCAAGATATCCTTTTTCACCAGGGAACGGGAGAACAGGAACGCCAGCAGCGGCCATTTTAGATGTTGTTTCTTCATCCAGATCTTCGGATGCAGTGATGAGTGCGTCTGCATTTTCAATTGCGATGGCATTCATGTTGTTGAACGTCGCGTTTTTAATGGTCTGAACCTTCTCAGCATCAATTCCATCAAGAGAGACCTTCTCAGAAAGACGCGCGTCTAATGAACCCTCAAAGCCTTCATCATAGATGCTACAAACGACTTTACTGTTTGCGAAGTAGGGGTCATCCGCGTAATTGTTTTTCAGATACAGCGGCAGCAGATTTGCCATCCACCCGTGACAATGAATGACATCAGGGGCCCATCCAAGCTTCCTCACGGTTTCCAAAACACCTCTTACAAAGAAAATAGCGCGTACATCATTGTCCGCAAAGAGTTTGTCTTGCGCATCGTATAAAACAGCTTTGCGCTTGAAAAGATCATCATTGTCGATGAAGTAGACCTGCATTCTCGCTGTAGGTATTGAAGCCACTTTAATGATTAACGGGTGATCGACATCATCGATGTTTAGATTCATCCCAGAAAGTCGAATAACCTCATGCAACTGATGACGACGCTCATTAATTTTACCAAACCTCGGCATGAAAACACGTATCTCACGTCCCTTATCGTGCGTTCCTTGCGGAAGATGACGAGAAATATAACTCATCGGTGTTTCAGGAAGGAAGGGAACCAGGTGTTGGGATACGTATAGGATTCGTGCTTTGCTCATAGTTTGTGCTCTCTTCTGGTTAGACGGACACCAAATATAGCTAATTTTACGCGTAAATCCAAGTAATTACATAGGATACAGGGCGACAAGCCTCCTAAAAAATGAAAATTATACGCACATCGGTCGAGCTAAACCACTGGTTTAACGAACATAATATTCAAATCAACAAATCGCTTGGACTGGTTCCAACGATGGGTGCTTTACATCAGGGCCATGCTTCTTTGATTGAAAACGCATCAAAAGAATGTGATTTGGTGGTTGTAAGTATCCTAGTAAACCCTACCCAATTTAACGCAAAAGATGATTTAGACGCCTACCCAAGAACAATGGCCGCTGATGCCGAAATTGCCAAAGCAGCAGGCTGCAATGTGATTTTTGCACCCACAGCAGAAGATTTATATGGGGGCAAACCAAAAGCAGCACAAATTAATTGGGGAAGCCTAACACATTCGTTCGAAGGGAAATGCAGGCCAGGTCATTTTGACGGCGTCATCGCAGTGGTCGACAAACTGTTTGGTGTCATACAACCAAATAAAGCGTACTTCGGCGCAAAAGACTTGCAGCAAGTTGCGGTCGTGCAAAAAATGTCACAGATCAGGCATCCAAATATTGAGATTGTGAGCTGCGATTTGATTAGAGACTCAAAAGGTTTGGCACTAAGTTCAAGAAATATAAGACTGACAAATCAAGGTATAAAGCGGGCGCTAAAACTCTCGTTTGCGCTCTCTAATGTGGTGGAGAAGACTTCAGCAGGGTTATCTTTAAAAACGGCTGTAGACACTGCCAGGAAAGAGCTAAATGAATCTGAAGGAATAGATTTGGAGTATTTTAATGGGGTTAATTGTCAAACGTTTTCTCCTGAAGACGACCCCTTAGATTGGAGCCACATTGTCGTGGCCGCAAACGTCGATGGCGTAAGACTTATCGACAACATTGAAATAGAGGTTGTAGGTTAACCACTTTTTCGGAACTTTGGATCAAATAAGAAATCATGTTATTAGAATTTTTGACATTAAACCATATTCTGTTTATCCAAAATATTGGAGGAGGAGGAATTGCATTAATTCTCCTTGTGGTACTATTGCTCTTCGGTGGGCGTAAAATTCCAGAACTTATGCGTGGCCTTGGTCAGGGCATGAAGGAGTTTAAGGACGCCACCAACAAAGATGACGACAACAAGTCTGACAAGGCTTCAGACGACAAAAAATCTAAGTGAGTCGTAGGCTTACAAATTTAATTGTTTCGTGTTTTTTCTTGACAACAAACGTCTTGGTTTTTGGACAGGAAGATATAAACGAGGTCGATACTGTTGTAACGCATAACAACACGATTGCGCCTTTTTCCTGGGAAGAGGAGTGGTCAATTTGGTGTGACTCTCAGACTTGTGTTAGCTCAGATACGGCGCTTTGGAATATTATGGGAGCGCCGGATTTAGAGCTTGATACGGCAGTCATGAGATCAAGAATGGCGATACTAGATATGTCGTCGGCGCTAGATTTACAATGGAACATCGTTTCGCACAACCGGGTCGCGCTTTATGTGAGCAAACGTAAAAGAGGCCTGAGCACAATGTTGGGGAGGGCTCCCGCATTTTTTCCTCTTTTTGAAGAGATGCTAGACCGGGCAGAGCTTCCTTTAGAGTTAAAGTATTTGCCCATCGTAGAAAGCGCACTGAATCCTGAGGCGAGATCTCCAGCAGGCGCCCGCGGTCTGTGGCAATTCATGTACTATACAGCTAAGGCTGAAGGGTTGAGGATCGACAGCTATATTGATGAAAGAAAGGACCCCAAACGCAGCACAGAAGCAGCCTGCAATCACCTGAAGAAACTCTATGGAATTTACGATGATTGGTACCTTGCACTTGCGGCATACAACGCTGGGGGCGGAAATGTAAATAAGGCAATTCGCAGAAGTGGTGGCAAGACAAATTACTGGGAAGTG
>CAJQPF010000059.1 GCA_905480095.1 uncultured Flavobacteriales bacterium | reverse complement strand
GGTAGTAGCAACTCAGCCAATCCTGCTTTTTAAGAAGGGACCCTGCAGCGACCTGTATCGCTTCGTGGCCATTTGAGCATGCGTGAACGTATTTGGATGTGAGCTTTGCATGTTCCTCATACAGATCAGACATGCTTCTGGCAGTCCGCATCGTTCGGTATGCAGAGATGAATCTGTCTGTTGATATTGAAGTAGATGAGTGTTGGGACATCGAAACAAAGGTACGTTACCTTCGAAGCATGAGTGAAGCGTTGCAAATCGAATTTCAAAAGTGGGAGGGTACTGGCAATACCTTTGTGATTATTGATGGATTTAAATATGCAGGGTTTGACTTGCAATCACTTGATAGTAAGGTTATTACTCGGATTTGTGAGCAAGAAAATACGGATGGAGTCATCGTGTTAGAAGCATCGGAATTGCCCCATGTCGATCTTAAATGTGATTATAGAAACGCTGATGGTTCTCGATCGTTTTGTGGAAATGGCACCCGCGCGTCGTTTTTATACGCAAAAATGCAGGGTTGGATCGTTGATGAAGCCATATTTGAGGCCTGTGACGGACTTCATAAAGTCAAGCTGAATAAAGATTTAGATTTGCCGAGCGTGAAATTTATGCCCCTGAGTAGTCCTGTGGACATTGATCATGACGATTTCAGAGGTGATTTCTTTGTCGATACCGGATCACCTCATCACATTCATGTTGTACATGACACAAAGACACTGGATGAATTTGATCTTGACACATTTGGAAGACGAGTGAGGCATCACAATCGATATGCTCCTGATGGGACCAATGTCAATGTATTATGTGATCTTGGGGAAGCACTGTTATTGCGAACTTATGAAAGAGGGGTGGAGGGTGAAACCAAAGCGTGTGGTACAGGTGCAGTCGCAGCTGCGTTGGTGCATTTCACATTGCATGGCGGCGAAACACAGCGCAAAATAAAGATGCCAGGTGGAGACTTGTTTGTGCGGTTTGAACCGTCAAAAGGAGGTTTCAATGGTGTTTGGCTCAGCGGAAAGGCAAGCGAAATGGTCAGAGGAATTTTAAAAGTGGTGACCGTGTTTCTTTTGATGTTGGGGATGTCACCGTTTTCAAGTCACGCACAGTGGTATGAAAACCTGAGTGATGAAGCGATTGTGAGTGTCATTACGTTAAGTCCGGGACAGGATACATATGCTGCGTTTGGTCATACTGCGATTAGAATTTACGACCCGTTGGAAGTCCCTGTGGTAGACTGGGTATTTAATTATGGCACATTTTCATTTGAAGATGGGTTCTATTTGAACTTCATGAGGGGCAGACTGAATTATAAGCTGACTGCGGCTCCTTTTTATTTGTTTAAAGGTGCGTATGTCGAATCTGGACGTGGCATGTTTGAACAACGTCTCAACTTGAATGCCAGCGAAGTGAGAGATGTCGCCAGGTATTTGTCTTGGAATCTTCAGGAAGAAAATGCGGTATACAGATATGAGTTCTTTAGAGACAACTGTGCGTCTCGTGTGATCGTGGTGCTAGAAGCTGCTTTGGGCGACAAGCTTAACACACACTGTGTTGCTGATGGCAGAACCTTTAGAGATGGACTTGGGCCCTATATCGAAGGTTCACCATGGACTTCGTTAGGTATGGATTTCATTTTGGGACCCAGAGCGGATGCGGTCATGACTGAGTGTGGTGCCTCTTTTATCCCTGATGATTTGGCTGAAGCGTTAATGAGAATGACGGTGAATGATGTCCCTCTGACAAGTGAAAAAGACAGGGAAGACCATTTGATTGTTAAGGGCATGTGGTTTTCGGGGTTGCCGGTAGGCGATACGAAACGTCACTTTCCTCTTTTTGTGACGCTTGTTTTTTTGGGACTCATGGGTTTTCTTAAAATGAATAAGGCAGTGAAAGCTGGTAAGTCAGACCATGCAAGTCACACCATGTACAATGTGGTTCGGTTTTTTATTGCAAGCGCCGCAACGACTCTGGGGATTCTGCTTGTGTTGATGTGGATGCTTACAGATCATTCCGATACTTGGGGAAACTACAATCTCATGTGGACCTTGCCAGCATGTGCGGTTTTTCTTCCTCGAAGTTTGCGCATGAAGCATAAGGCAATTGCTGCTGCAACCATTGTTATCGCTGCATATTTGCTTCTGAGTCCATGGTTGTTGCCCCAATTTACATCTCTTTCGTTGTGGTGTGCCGCTCTCGCCGTATTTTTGGCAGTAGCACCTTTGAGATGTATTCCCGCGAGTACACGTTTATAAAATTATTGAATCATGTCAGGAAAAATCAAAATAGCATTTGTCTCTCTCATCTTTCTTACTGCACTCTACAGCTGTAAGGATAGGGAGGCTTTGAGCTGGGAGTCAGAGATTTTTCTCCCCCTTGTGGACGACAATGTGACGTGGTCATCATTTGTGCCAGATTCATTGCTTGTCCTAGGTGAGGGTGGAGACCCAGCACGACTTGTCTACAAAGGCCCGTTTGAAGCCTTTAACGCTGAGGATATTCCGGTACTTCCGGATACCACTTTGTTGAACACTTTTTCAATGGGAAACATACTTACAGTAGAGGTTCCTGCGCCTGTTGATATTCCTTTCATGGAAATCACCAGTGACATGCAGATCACCAATTTGAGTGCCAATTCGGGCATGTATTTGCGCGAACTTGTACTTAGTGGCGGCACGATGGAATTTTCCGTTGAGAGCACGGTAGATGGGATTCTCGATTTAAATTATGCACTGACAAGCATGACAATAGGTGGAGAGGTTGTGGAAATTGAATTTAATGTGCCGCCTGCAGTTGGCGGAGTGAATGGTGTGTCAACAGTAAATATCGATTTAACCGGTGCGGTGTTTGACATGTCAGGAGAAGATGGGAGTTCTTACAACAGTATTTCTTCGTTCTTTACAGCCATGAATTCACCTCTCAATGAAGATGTTTTCTTTATTTCAAATCTGGACAGTCTTACCGTCAAGCTAGTCATGCAAGACATGAAGATTGATAAGGCGAAAGGTTACTTCGGAGATGTCGAGTTAGACTTCGGTAATGAGGTCACCCTCATTGATACAGTCCCGGTTCCTAACCCTATACTAGATCTTGAAGGTGCTGTAGCTAAATTACGCATAGAGAATACGATAGGCGCAGATTTAAGATTAAATTTTGACACGCTATTGGTGGACGGACAGTCTGTGATTCACCCGACATTATATGGCGCTCACGATATCCCCAGGGCACAATGGATTGATGGGAATCTTCTTGACTACACCACTCTAGAAATTGATTTGGGTGAATCGGGATCAAATATATTTGACCTCATGGAGAACTTTCCTGAGAGGTTTAGGATGGCTGGAAGTGCTCAGATAAATCCGTATGGCGATATATCATTTGGAAATGATTATGCAGACACAGATTATATCCCCGAGCTCGAACTGGAAATTGAAATTCCATTTCGCATGGGTTTAGATGGCGTTGTTTTAGAGGAAGTATATACGCTAGATCCGTTGGAATTCCCTCAGTTTGATGGTCGCCTGTTAATCGATCTGACAAGCACATTCCCTGTGGAGGTCATTGCGGATGTTGATTATGTTGTCAACGATACAATCGGTACCGTCGTTGCTGTAAATACTGAACTTGAAGCAGGCAGCAGCTTTCCGGAAATGCCTGCACAAGCTTTATTAATAATACCTTTGAATCAAGCTGTCATCGAGCCAGGCGGGAATGTGTATGTGCGTCTCACAGTGAGGACTGATGGCGCCCAAACCTTTACCGGGTATGAAAACATTCGTGTTCAAGTGAGAATTGAAGGGACGCAATTAATCGAAATAGAGTAATGATGCAATTTCAAACCAAAGTCTCTATTTTCATTGTGAGCCTGCTGTTCACATCCTCCATCGCGGCTTCAGCCTCTTTGAATCCAAGTGATTCTACGAAGGTGAAACGGAGTGGAGACGCCTCTTTTTCTGTTTGGGCGAACCAAAGCGGAAATGTGTTGTCCACCGGATTTCTAAGCTCATTGGCACATGGCGGATTTATAGGGCACGATATTCTTGACCCCGTATTAGATGCACATAAAGGGGGTATGGGTTTTTTTGGGGGAAGTGTTGGCTGGGAGAAGAAGTGGGCTGCAAAGCCTTTTAAAGGCGGCAAATGGGCCTTATGTGGGTCGATGGGCAGCGAAATACTTTACGATTCCCGTTGGACCTCAGATCTGTTTGAGTTGATTTTTTATGGCAATGGGGGGCATACGGGGAGAGTGGATGTGCTAAGTGGTACAGGAATACGCATGGCTGAATTCAATAGATTTGGTTTGGGTTTTGAGAACACAAAAACCAGGCAGAGGTTTGAAGTATCTCTTGTACAGAGGCTTACAGGTTTTGAATGGAGTATCCCTTATGGTTACTTCTCCGTTTCGGAGAATGCTGACTCACTGGATACATATCTTCAAACTGAAGCAAGACTCCATGCGCTCGATGGGCCATCTACAATGAATATGCCTTTTGGGGATTCTCTTGATTTGCCTTTTGGCTTTCTTCCCGCTTATGGCATTGGACTTTCTGGAAGCCTGCCATTGGCCTCTGAAACATTGCCGATCCGATTCGACATCAATTTTTCTGATTTCGGAATTTTATTTGAGCCAAAAGGATCATCTGTCGCTTGGTTTCAGGAGGGGATTGCAACAACAGGTTTACCCGTTTTTGGAGATTCTCTGACCTGGGAATCAGTCATAGAGGGTGACATCAGTACTGATTCGCTATTGTTAACGGGAAGTTCTGTTAAGCGGATGACACTCCTTCCTTACCGTTTGTCAGCTCATTTTATTTACGAGCCTTCGCCTGATGTGATGATTGAATTGGGTGTTGAGACTGGGGGATGGATGCCAGAACCCCTTTATACTGCTGGAGTGGGGTGGACACCTTTCGACAGACTTGCGTTTGGTGTTCAGGCCAAATATGGTGGATGGGGCAGGATGAGACCTGTTGTTTGGGCACAATTAAAGTACAGTTGTAGAAGGATGTTGGTCTTAGAAATAGAAGATCCAATGGGATTATTGATAGGGAATGAGTCATCAGATTTCACATACAATAGAGGGGTGACGATCCGATTGGAAAGACTTGCAGGAGATGGATGGGATGCGAGAGGGGGGCGTTTCAAATCAACGTGTAAGCGCTAAATGACACGGTGATATCAACAACAGTAATTTATGAATAAGATGGATTCACAGGCATTTCCAAATAAGCAAACAGAAGCTCAAAAGCAGGCGTTTGATGATGTTTCAGGCGGGAAGCTTCTTGTTATTGCTGGTCCGTGTGTGGTTGAAGGAGAAAAGCCATTGTTTGAAGTTGCTGAGCGTGTCATAGGGACCTGTAGAGATTTAGGTTTGCCTGTTATTTTCAAGGCGTCTTATCGGAAAGCCAATCGCTCACGAATGGACAGTTTTACTGGAATAGGAGATGAGGAGGCGCTCTCGTTGTTGGCACAAGTAAGACAACAGTTTG
>CAJQPF010000058.1 GCA_905480095.1 uncultured Flavobacteriales bacterium | reverse complement strand
CACTCCTGTAGGCACTTGCCTCTTTCACATTATCAGAGACATCAAGAATGTTATACCCTTCCTGTAAATCAAGAGAAACCGAAGGTATTTGTCCATTTGTATACACAGTACTCCACCTGCCTTCAAGCGGAATGTTGACTGAAGAAAAACCGCCAGTCTCATTTGTGACAAATCCGCCAGTCTCATCGGTGAAATAGGTATTGGCTCCAAGGTCGAGTTTTAAATGGCCCATACCCAATGTTTCTTCTGCTTCAAAAGGGTACATCGCATGTGCTTGCGCATTTGTTTGTCCAGACACCACAACCAAATTGTTCTCATTCAGTGACGTCACGGGAGGAATCGGTTCGGAAGATTTCACCTTAGGTCGCGCTGTAAAGCCCATGTTGCGTGTTGTATGCTCTCCGAGGTGATGGACCACTTCATTGTTCCTAAGCCAAACCCTTCCTGTCATTGCGTCGATCCAAATGAGATCGTTTCTCAAGAGTCCATCCACTTTGCCTTTGACATGTAAAATCCGCACCAAACGAAATTCACCTTCAGCATAATCATCTGGCAATATGCCCCATCCATCCCAGGAAACAGATGTGCTAGAAAACGGAACCCCATCTATCGCAGATGATAAAAGCGCGCCGTCATCTAGAATTTCGCCCTCGGGAACATATGCATCTGACCACCAATCAAGACCCCACATCACGAGTTTCCCATCCTTCCATTTTGTTTGGATTTGGCTAAGTAAAACATCATAGCCATTTACCCTTTGAGATTGAAAGACACGCGCGTGGCTATTTTCTCTCATTTTATCTGAGATACGCGCTTCAGCAAGATGTTCAGATTTCACTCCGAACATACTTAATCCCTGTTCAACAAAGGTTGTGTGTCTTTGATCAAGATCTGCGCCATTGACATCAATGCCAGCACCCCATGCACGGTGTGGCAATCCCGTCTTGTCATCCATCAGCGCCATCCACCCTTCGTGATCAGCTTCCCAGCTCATCCATTCCGAAGACATTCTTAACATGGCCTGACTGTCCTCATTCACAAAAGAAGACTTAGACACCAAACGCACCTCGTATTGATCGCCACCGACGTCATTTGATGCAAAAACAAAACTTAGAAAGACCAAGTAGACAAAGACAACTGATACTATATTTTTCATGGTAGCAAGTTAACACTTACTGCCTCAATATATTGTTATTTAATTCTTTGGCTTGTTGCGTGCCTCTTGCGCCCATTTTTCTTTCAACCCTTCTGTAAAAATAGAATCTCCAAGATTTGATTTGACATAATTAGAGTCTAGCACCTCTTGCCAGTATGTGTCTTGAAGTTCTTTTAACTTCACTCGAAACTCAACACCTCCACCTCCAGGTGTCCCCGGTTGTGGATAATTGGTCAATGCCTCTTTGCTGGCTTTTTTTTGGGAGATTCTAAGTTCCTGAAATACTTTTTTGCGTTTTTCAAGTGACAAACCATTTTTTACAGTGGCGTCTCCTGAACAGCTCAAAAAAAATGAACTTATTAAAATTGATGCGAGCAGTTTGTGATTCATTTGGTCTAAATTGAGTGACTATTGACAGATATTTCCAAAGTTACTTAAAAGCAAGAGAATATCATTTATCGTCACGCTAGAATCACCATCGATGTCTCCTTCGCACCCATTGTTACACGGCGCAAACAAACACGAACCATCGTCTAAAGACGCATCAGCCTGGTAATTAAGTGCTTGCATGTAAGTACATCCCAACAAATTCATGTCACAAGGTCCAGATGTCCACGACGTTACACCCCCGTAATTGAGCGCATAACAATCATTAGAATAAGTGACGCCATTACATCCACACACTGGCTCCCAGAGGGCATAACATGCAGCGTCGGGATTTATTAGAGATGGGTCCACACATTCAATGGGACTGTTACATGCAGAAACACAGTCTTCAAAAGACATATAAAAAGCGGGGCTATAGTCCACGCCATTTACGTCCCAGCCACATCCACTTATGTTTGTACAAACACCATTGACAATCCCCACACCCATATACATGTCACACTCCCCAAAATCCACCTCAGCCATATCATCACAGGGCATCACAATGATAACCTGACTGGATATAGAAAGAAGAGAACTAAATATGATCAGAAATGAAAACAGACGTTTAAAGTGGTTCATCACAGGGTAAGTTAAATGTTTGACTGAAACAAGGAGGCATACCTATTGACCAACAGCTCTAAATGTGCTGGAGCAAATGGTTTTACGATTAAATCATCCATCCCTGCATTGATTGCTTTATGTTTGGTCGTAGGCTCAGCATCTGCGGTTAGAGCTATCACAGGTATTTTAACGCCTCCAAATAATTTCTCTTTGCCACGCAGCATTCTGGTTGCTTGATAACCATCAATATTTGGCATTTGTATATCCATAAAAATTAAGAATGGATTCACATCCTCGACAACATTTAGCACTTTCATGCTATCTATCTCGGTAACGGCATTAAAGCCTAATCTTTTCACCATTTCACAAACGACAAAGGAGTTTAAAGGATTGTCATCAACGATTAAAACTGGCGCCTCAAAATGAATGACTTTTTTGGGGCTGCTTGTAGATGGTGATATAGATTGGGGTTTTTCTCCTTCATCAAATGCCAATTCGAGGGTGAAAGTGGACCCCACTTTTACCTCACTCTTTACAGACAAGCTGCCACCATGTAATTCTGCGATTTGCTTTGAAATAGCCAATCCCAGTCCAGAACCGGGATCTCCCACATTCACTTCTTGATCGTCTGATTGAACAAAAACCTCAAATATTTTTTCGATGTTTTCTTCAGAAATCCCCCTGCCAGTATCTTGAACCTCAAATTTGACTTTACCGATCTTATCGTGAGCTGACAGGCTTAATATCACGCGACCATTGTTAGTGAATTTTAATGCATTATTGATTAAATTATTTAACACCTGAGTTACTTTTCCCACATCTCCCCTCACCCAAACAGGTGTAGATTTATCAATCTTGATTGAGAGTTCATTCGATTTACTTTGAGCCTGTTGGTTGAAGCTCTTTAAGATCAGTTTACACAGTTTGTGAAGATTAAAAACAGTGCGCTTGAGTAATGTTTTCCCTTCCTGAAGTCTATTTAAATCTAGAATATCTGTCACCAAACCATGGAGCTGTTTTCCAGAAAACTCAATGGAAAGCATATACTTACGACACTCTTCGTGAGATAATTTTTGATTAAGCATCAAATAATTTAATCCTATGATTGCATTTAGAGGCGTCCTAATTTCATGACTCATGGTAGATAAGAAGTCAGACTTCGCATTTTCTGCCCTTTTCACCCTTTCCTTCTCCTCCATTAATTCGGTCACCTCTTTTGTGTATATATTGAAGTATGATTGCGACTTATTGGGACAAACATCTAATAAATAATGTGCATTTCCAGAAGAAATAAGCAATTGCTCTTTCTCAGCTGTAATTGTATCCAGGAATTCCTTTGAAAGTTCAGGAATCCCTATGATGTGACCAATTCTAATTGAATTTCCAAACACATTATAGGTCGCCTCATTGGCCATGAGAACGACCCCATCTTGATTAATTCTAAATACTGCATTGGGATTTATCTCATAAAACTTCGCATAAGATGCTGTTCTTTTCTCACTTAGAGCACGTCCAATTTTTTGTCCACAAATGTTTGCAACACTTTGAAGAATCCGAAGATGTTCGGAGGTGAAAAAGTCTTTTTCTTCATGCTCACTGTCAATAATGCCAATAACTTCATTGTCGCACCATATGGGAACTGTAATTTCTGAACACCTGATCGAATCATCAGCAATATACCGCTCATCAACCAATGTGTCTTTCACGACTTCAGCCACCCCGGAATCACCGACAGAGCCGACAATTCCTTTTCCAAAAGGGATGTTAATCGGATTATGTATCTCCCTGTAATTAAGCTTCTTAGATCCGTAAGCAGCAATTTGAGCCCAAATTTTATTTGGTTTGTCTTTTAGATAAATCACACAGTCATTGAACCCCAAAGAATCAATGCATTTTTCTGCTATATCCCAAACAATATCTTCAGATGAATTTTCTTTGAAGAGACTTTTTGAAAAATAACTGATGATATCAAGTGCTACAAGATCACGTGCTTTGTTTTTCTTCATTGACATTTGAGACTAATATACAAAAAGTTTAAATGATGTAACTTTTATGAAAGAAACAACGTTCATGGGTTTACACGAGCTCTTTAACGCTAAAAAATTCGGTTTAATCGATGTTTTTCACTACTTTAACGCCTTGCATGCGCGTTATAGGGCGCGACTTCTAATTTAAATCGATATATAATAGCTTTCCATGACGTCTCCCATTACAACTCAGCTAACTCGATGTCGTACTTCAATCTTAAAATTGATGTCGATTTTCTCATTTTTTCTTGCGTGCCAGATTTCACCAATACAAGCCCAAACACTGTGTGATGATCCGGAAGCTTGCAACTTCAGCCAACCTGTAACACAGTGTATAAGGGTTGAAGCCATTGCATCTCACTCAGGAATGGTAGGGTCAGAGGACTTAACAGGTATGACTACCTACAGAGTGTATGCTGTTCTCGAAAACACGGACGATGTGCTAAGCGCCATCATTGGAGACATTGAATACAACACGTTTTTCAATTCGAGCACCTCCTTTTTTCAAGATCCGTTGGGAGCCGCAACACCAAGCGCGCTAAATTCAGATTTCTTTACATTCGCACCATCTCTTGAATTTGACAGTTGGGTCACAATAGGCATAGATCAAGCCCCGGAAGGCGATGAAGGAAGCATAAGTGTTATTGAAGACAGTGCATATCCTTGGATAGCTCCATTTGAAGCTGGAAACAACCTAGATATTTCTAGCGCCGAAGGAGGTGGTTGGTATGCCTTTGCAGATGACAGCAATACAATTTCAGGTGCTGACAATGAAGTTCTTGTAGGACAATTCACCACCTCAGGCACACTTTCAGGTCAAATATACATGCAGATTTTCATACACGGAGACTCTGAAAACGAAATACGAACACTCGTCAATCTAGAGGACGCGTGTGGATTTGGAGATCCTGAAAATTGTGTTTATGCACCAGAAAATTATGACTGTTCAGGTGTTTGCACCCTTGACACAAACACGAACGGAATTTGCGATCTGGATGAAACTGGATGCACCGACCCCGCAGCGTGTAACTATGACCCTTTATTTACAATCGACGATGGTTCTTGTGACTTCTGTTCTTGTGGTGGCAGTGATGATGGTGGGTTGACCTTTACTACAACGCATGCTCAATACGGCATTGAAATTGAGCCAATCACAACACACACTTCTGGCGCTCTAACAGGAATGACAACGTATCGTCTGTACCTAAATATGGAATTTGCGGATGATCAGGCCACTTCTTTCACGGGCAACGACATATTTCCATTATCTCTTAATACTACATCAAGCTTTTTCCAAGAGACCATATTTGGCGGAGCAACTCCTTCAAACATTTCAGGTGCCGCGCTTAACTTCATTCCTGATCTCGCATATGATTCTTGGGTAACGATAGGTCTTGACGGCCCCGCTGGATCTGGTGAGTCAAATGCCAGTTTACTTCTAGGAACATGGGCTACTGATTTTGAAAGTGGAAATAATTTTACAGTCAATGACGGTGTTGGATCAGGATGGTATATCCTTCCAAATGCATCAAATGGAATTGCCGATGCGAATCAGCGTATTCTATTTGCTCAGCTCACTTCGGACGGTGATATTTCAGGTTCTTTCTCAGTCCAAATCTTCCCACATGGCGATTCTACATCTGACAACCGTGTCGATTTCACCTTCTCAATGGAAAGTGGCTCGACTGGCAACGCTTGTGGGTGTACCGCTATTGTAGCATGCAATTACGATCCTTTGGCTCAGTATGATGATGGAACGTGTGAATTTGTGTCTTGTTTGGTCTTTGCGTGTACAGACGTAACTGCCTGTAACTATGACCCACTTGCAGATTACGACGACGGATCATGTACCTACCCTACGCCTCCTTACGACTGTGACGGAAGTTGTATTAATGACACCGACGGCGATGGGATTTGTAATGAGTATGAAATTCCGGGATGCACTGACAGCAACGCATGTAACTATGCTTCCGGTGCGACTGAGGATGACGGATCTTGCGACACCACCTCTTGTCTGGGATGTACTTCACCTTTCGCTTGCAACTATGACACCAGTGCTTCTATTGATGATGGTTCATGTGACTTTACTTCATGCATCGCATTTGGATGTACTGACTCCAACGCTTGTAATTATGACCCACTTGCGGATTATGACAACGGCTCGTGTACATACGCAAACTTCCCCTATAACTGTGATGGAAGCTGTATAAATGACAACAATAACGACGGCGTATGTGATGAATTTGAAACGTTCGGATGTACTGACGCTTCTGCTTGCAACTATTCTTCAGGTGCTACGGACGACGACGGATCTTGTTCATATGATTGTTTCGGATGTACAGACCCATCTGCGTGTAACTTTGATTCAACTGCTTCAATAGATGATGAATCATGTGAATTCACTTCTTGCAATGTGATCGGCTGTACTGACCCAATTGCATGTAACTACAATCCAGATGCAGAATACGATGATGCATCTTGTTCCTACATCCCAGATGGAGAATGTGATTGCGACGGAAACGTCCTCGATGAGTGTGGCACATGTGGCGGAGCAGGTGCCATCTACGAGTGTGGATGTTCTGATATTCCAGAGGGAGACTGTGACTGCGACGGAAACGTCCTCGACGAGTGTGGCATATGTGGCGGAGCAGGTATCCCAGAGGGAGACTGTGACTGTGACGGAAACGTCCTCGATGAGTGTGGTACATGTGGCGGATCAGGTATCCCAGAGGGAGAATGTGATTGCGAC
>CAJQPF010000057.1 GCA_905480095.1 uncultured Flavobacteriales bacterium | reverse complement strand
TGTTTTGACAGGCTCCACAAATATGACCACAGCGAATCTCAATACTGACAAGAACAATGTGATTGTTTTTCAAGACCAAAGTATCGCCAGAGGATATCGCCTCGAATTCAATGAAATGTGGGGCAGTGACTCTATGGTTCCTGATATAGCAAACGCCAAGTTTGGACCAGCAAAATCGGTTAACACGCCATTGAAATACATTGTGGGAGGTTCACCAGTTGAGGTTTATTTCTCTCCTACAGATGGAACGACTTCGGCGATTCGTGAAACCATTGAAACCATGGATTACGATATGGCGTTTGCGCTCTTGTCCTTTACACGTGACGATCTTGCTGATGCGATTATTGATGGGTCAAGTTTCTTTGTCAGCCCTCAGGGTGCAATCGAACAAATCGGCGGAACGGGTGCTGAATTTGACAATCTGACTGCTGCCGGAATAGATGTGCATTCTCACCAAGGCATCGCCGGATCTCTTCACCACAAATATGCGGTGATTGACTACAGCGAACCCCTTTCTGATCCGACTGTTGTGACGGGATCTCACAACTGGTCCTCTACAGCCGAGAACATAAACGATGAGAATACGGTGGTGGTTCACGATGCAAGAGTTTCAAACCTCTACTATCAAGAATTCAGGGGTCTGTTAATTTCTATGGGTGTCATCAGCTCAATAGAAGACGAGAATGGCGATTTTGTCATGACTGCGTTTCCTAATCCAACTTCAGATGTGCTTTATGTTGAAGTGTCAAATGCGTATGTCGGTACGGCGTTTTTACTTTCAGATATAAACGGACGATTGATCGAAGTCTTGAATGTGAATTCCGTACGTACTTCATTAGATGTTAGTGGATTAGAGCGTGGTATTTATGTCTTGCGCTCTGAGAAATTAAACAGGTCGATGCAAGTTGTAGTTCAATAGTCGTTTCATGAGAAAATTGTGTGTACCTTTTGCATACAATGATTCACTCACAGAAGTTTGAAGATTATAGCGAAGAGCATCACGCCACTTGGCGTTTTCTATATGATAGACAGAAAGCGCATCTTCAGGGGAAAGCCAGTCAGCTTTATTTAGATACGCTTGGTGCAATGTCTGATACTTTGACCAGCACGACTATCCCTATGGTGGAGGATATGGCATGTCAATTGAAGAAAACAACGGGATGGTCTATTGAGATTGTGCCCGGACTCATATCACCCTCCGCGTTTTTTAAACTGTTGTCGCAAAAAAAATTTTGTACATCTACATGGGTGCGTCGCAAAGACCAAGTCGATTACATCGAAGAGCCAGATATGTTTCACGATACATTTGGTCATATTCCGCCTTTAATGAATACAGATTTCGGAAGTTTTATGCACAGATTTGGAGAAGTTGGAACGGCGCTTTCAAATGATGGGCGTGCATTTCAGGTCACTCAACTTCAGAGGTTGTATTGGTACTTTGTTGAATTTGGATTTATAAGAGAGGCGGGTGAAGCCAAGCTATTCGGTGCGGGGATCATGTCTTCATTTGGAGAAACGACCCACGCGTGGGAATCACGTCATCACTTAAAAAGTTTCAATCTCGCTGAAGTCATGTCAACGCCCTTTCAGGCGGATATTATCCAAAACGAGTATTATATTTTAGATAGTATTCCCGAACTGGAAAGGGAGCTAAATCACTGGTTCGAAAGAGCATTTTAAACAAACAAGATGAGACTATTCTTCTGTATTATTTTAACAACTATGTTTTCAATAAATCTTCCTGCCCAAACCGGTATAGGTTGTGACGGCGCACGATATAGATATCGCATTTTTGAAGAATTCACAGTTGATTATAACGTCGTTTATGGCAACAACATTGAATCAACAGGGAGCAATGTCTCATTGGAGATGGATATCTATCAGCCTGAAGGAGATGTGGTCACAAATAGGCCAGTCGTTGTTGTTGCACATGGGGGATTCTTTTTAGGGGGGTCTAATGATGGTTCAGATGTGGTGCCACTTTGTCAAGACTTGGCAAGAATGGGATATGTTGCCGTATCGATCAGCTATAGATTGGGGATCTCCAATTTCTTTGCCCTCGAATCCTCACTTCAAGAGGCTGTGGTTCGTGGTGTTCAAGATGCAAAAGCTGCGGTGCGATATCTACGTAAAACACATGCAGAAGATGGCAATACTTGGGGCATAGATCCAGAACGCATTGTTTTGGGAGGGTCTTCCGCAGGTGCTTTTATTGCGCTTCACACAGCCTATGTTGATGATTTGTCAGAGATCCCTTCGTCTGTAGATTTGAATGCGAATGGTTTGTCAGGGGGCATCGAAGGTGATTCAGGATCTCCGGGCTATTCCTCAGACATACTCTCTATATTTAGTATTTCTGGTGCGATAGGAGATGTAGACTGGATGTCATCAGGAAACAAGCCATTGGTAAGTGTGCATGGCACCAGTGATGGCACCGTTCCCTTTGGTACTGGTTATGTTCAATTGTCTGGAATCCCTGTGACGATTGTAGATGGCAGCGAGACAGTTCACAACCAAGCTGATTTGTTAGGATTGGACAACTGTTTCCATGTCTTTCCTGGAGCGGGGCATACCCCCCATCAGTCTTCTACACAATATTATGACACCACGAGGGCCGTTACGGTCGGTTTTACGAGCAGACAAGTGTGTCCTTTATATCCTCCGTTGTGTGGATGGTACGATGTGGATGCGCCCCCTCCAATTGAAAATACGTGTCCAGCAGATATCGTATCGGACGGCCTCATTACTGTTGCAGATGTACTTGAGATTCTGGGACAATTTGGGTGTGATGTGAATTGTTTTGCAGATGTTGATGCGGATGGCGCTGTCACTGTTTCGGATGTCCTATCTGTGCTGTCGGTATTCGGAGAACCGTGTCCAAATTAACCTTGTTCAAGCAAAAGATGAATTTTGAGATCTGTGTAAGTTCGCCTGTGGATGTTGCTTTGGCACAAGAAGCAGGTGCGGATAGAGTTGAACTTTGTGGGCATTGGGAGTGTGGAGGCCTGACGCCAACCCCCGCATCTGTTAGAGCGAGTACAACCATAGGGATTCCAGTGAGGGCATTGATACGGCCTAGAGCGGGGAGTTTTGTCTACAATGCTTCTGAAAAACAATTAATCATCGCTGAAGCATTGGATTGTTTAGATGCAGGGGCAGAGATGGTGGTGGTCGGTGGATTGGATGAATTTGGACATGTGGATGAGAATCTCATTGAGATGCTTTGCGAACGTATTTCCGCTGAAATTATGGTGTTTCACAGAGCGCTCGATTTGTCAACACATCCTTTAGAGTCTGCAAGCATTTTACAAGATTTCGGAATTAACAAAGTATTGTCAAGTGGAGGGGCTCCAGCTGCGGGTTTGGGCTTGGGCTTACTTGGTGATCTTTCAAAACTTGGCATGGAGGTGGTCGCTGGAGGAGGTGTGAGATTAGAGGATATCACAGCGCTAGGCGAAGCGGGAGTTGAAGCGGTTCATGCGTCTTGTAGATTAAAAACGCTCCCAAATACATTGAATAACATCGATGACAGTTTGTTTGATTTAAGCACCTATCCTGTGGATTTTGACAAGGCACTTCTCCTCAGTGATGGAGTGCTCAAATGGAATAAAAATGAATCTTAAGCATTTTAATGTCCGTCTCCTGATGATGGTGACAATTGTTGCGCTTCTTTCTTGTGGCCCACGATTGCCTCACAATATCCCAACGGGAGGGGTGGACTCACTTATACCGTTGCCTAAGTTGATGTCTTTCATCGGCGATGGGGCGGATGTTAAGCCGTTTTTTTCGGGTAAGGATTTAAGGGTTCAAGGTTTTGAACATTTGGGGAACTCGGCAGATGTGGTTGAGGCTTGGCTAATGGGTGTGGGGGTTGAAGTAAAAACGGATTTTCCGATACATGCAAATTTGATCTTTGAGATTGTTGAAAAGGAGGGAGAGGGAGAGGAGTTTTATGATTTGACCATCGTGGATGATGTCATTCATGTGTCAGCAAATAGTGAGGTGGGATTGTTTCGGGGATTTACGACGCTCAGGTTGATGATGCCCAGCGCTTGTGAATACGGCGGATGTAAGCATGGGTTTTTTCTACCAGAAATCACCATTCAAGATTCACCTGATTTTGAACATCGGGGGTTGCTGTTGGATTGTTGTCGACATTTTATGGATGTCGCGTTCATCAAAAAAACGATCGATAACCTAGCGCTGCACAAGATGAATGTGTTGCATTGGCATTTGACCGAAGATCAGGGCTGGCGTATTGAGATCGATACCTACCCTCTTCTTACCGAAGTCGGTGCATGGAGAACCGAGTTGGATGGAACACAGCATGGTGGATATTATTCAAAGGATGAGATCAAAGCGGTGATTCAATATGCACAAAAAAGGCATGTTGAGATTATCCCTGAGATTGAGTTGCCTGGTCACAGTCAGGCGGCACTTGCTTCCTATCCCTGGTTAGGTTGCACAGGAGATCAATTGGAAGTCGCAAATAAGTGGGGCGTTTTCAAGGATATTTATTGTGCAGGAAATGACAGTACGATTGCCTTTTTAGAAACCGTTTTGGAAGAGGTATGTGATCTTTTCCCTTCTGACAGGATTCATATTGGCGGGGATGAGGCGCCGAAAGTGAGGTGGCACGGTTGTGAGAAATGTCAGAAAAGAATAAAGGAGAATGATTTAAAAGACGAGTATGAGTTACAAACTTGGTTTATTGAAAGAATAGGTAAATTTTTGGAAGGCAAAGGCAAGCGAATCATCGGATGGGATGAGATTTTGGAGGGTGGTTTGCCGGAGGGAGCGATGGTCCAAAGCTGGCGCGGAATGGAAGGGGCGATTGAAGCGGTCGCCATTGGAACGGACGTCATTGTTTCTCCCACAAGTCATTGCTATTTAGATTACCCTTTAAGCTCGACGAATCTTGAAGAAGTTTATAGCTTCCAGCCACGCCCGGAAGGCACTTCGGAGGGGCCAGGTAGAATCTTAGGCGGGGAGTGCAACATGTGGACTGAAAGAGCGCCCCAAGAGTTGGTGGAGTCTAAAGTTTTTCCGAGAGCGATCGGACTTGCAGAGGTGCTTTGGTCTGGTACAGAGATCACTGGTGCAACCGGTGCGTACGCACATTTTATAAATCGCTTAGCGCCTCATTTTTCAAGGCTTTCACTGCTCGGTGTGGATTATGGCATGGAGGCCATTCCAGTCTCTTTGTCTCTCGCTGTCAAGGAGGAACGGTTGTATGCAATTCTCGCGCCCGAGGGTGATTATATCCAAGGGTATTCTCATTTTAAAGGAGACAGTGTTGTGTTAGGTCAATCGATGGTGATTGATGGTCCAGGGGTGTTAAGTGCCTCCATTGTTTATAGAGGGAAAAGACTTGAGAATCATGAAGCGTTTATGCTTGATGCGCATGCGGGATTGTACCGACCCGTTGAACTTGGATTTGTACCAAGCAAATATTATTCTGGAGGAGGAGAAATGGCATTGGTAGACGGAAGAATAGGCTCAATTGGATTTCACGATGGGGTATGGCAAGCACTACAAAATGAGGATATCTTGCTGACTGTGAATCTAGAAAAGGAGTTGGTACTCGATTCTTTGTCTGCGAATTTCTATCGATATCAAGATGCTTGGATTTTCCCGCCAAGTTCTGTTGAGTTTTCGGTTTCCTCAGATGGGAAGAATTTCGAGGTGATTTCTGACCTTGTTTTTAACACATCCCTAGACAAGAATGATGCGCAAGATATAGTGACAATCAGTACTGGGGCATTGAAAAATGTCAAAGCACAGTATGTCAAAATGCGGGCTGTGAACTCTGGTCTGTGTCCTGACTGGCACGCTGCAGCTACGGAGCCTACATGGCTTTTTTGTGACGAGCTTGTGGTAAGGTCCAAGTAAAAGATCTCGGCAACTACTCCCCAAGTATTGTGTTAAGGCTTATCGCTTGAATCAAAAATCGAGAATGAGGTAACTGAGAAGTTCCACTCTTTGAAAATTCTGGCGCCCAGGTTTCTAGTTTGTGAGGTGTGAATATGACGGTTTTCTTTTCGCCAGGGAGAAGATCGAAGCCATTGATGTTGAAATTCCCTGAAGCGTTACATGTAAGTTGAACGTCTTTTGCGAAGACCGGAGATTCTATGATGTACTGAGTGCTGTTGTTTTCGGAATACATTTCCGGTCCGTTTCGCACAGTGATTTCGGTTTTTTCGAGGTTGAGGTCTTTCGGCAATACTGCCCATACCACAGCGCTCGCTGATTGTTGGCAATTCGATGTGTCCTCACACGCGACGTCTTTCCACGAGAGTTGAATAAAGGATTGTGTGGGGTCGACTTTCCTGCTGAGAATGTTTTCGAGTTCTGTCCACGCTGGCTTGCCAGGGGTAAGGTTGAAAGGATGTTCACTCACTGAGATTTCCTCACCATTGAATCCCACAACAGACACGTGTAACATCCCCTGAATTTCTTTGAATTTTTCTCTGGTTGGATTTGAGACAAGCCCCACTTCGAGGATGGGTTTTCGACCGTCGGTATTCCATCTGCCGAAGAGAAGCGTAGGCGCGAAGGCAGTCTTGAGTGAATGATGGAGTAGTTTCCATTTCCCATGCGCATCAATCGAAGACCATGAGGCCACAGGCCAGCAGTCATTTAGTTGCCAAACCAACGACCCCGAACAAAAGTCTTGATTCAGTCGTGCAGCTTTGACACCTTCCGAAATCCCATTGGCTTGAATCACTTGCGTGAGATATGACCACTGCTCGTAGGGTAGTGAATCAAAACCGTTTCCGTGGGTTTTGTTAAGATAAGAATCGATAATATCAAATCCCCGCGCATGTTTTTCATGTGCAATGACCGCTTCTGACTCGCGGTTAAAGTCCGCGTCAGACACCACCGTCTCCCAGGTGGATTTCTCGGGAAAGCTCTGAAATCCGAACTCGCTCATAAACCTCGGGACCCTGGTCCAGAGTGAATCGAAAGCATATCCGTCGTGCCATATCCCCCAGTCGTGTGCGTCTCCCCACTTCACAAAGTCCGCATCCCCTCGGCCTAAAGATGGTGAGGATGACCAGTAGGGTGCGTCATCAAACTCAGCAACAATCGAAGGTAAAAGATCCTCAAAAACGTTGTCGTAGGAGGATTGAATGTTTGCAATTTCATCACTTGTAAGGCCGTCCTTCCATCCCCATCTCGCCCATCCTTCGCTCACCTCATTGTTGCCACACCACATTGCCAAAGAAGGATGGTGCCGCAGTCGTTGTGTTTGGTATAAGGCTTCTTCAGTAACAGAATTTATAAATTCATCATCACCAGGATACATGGCACAAGCAAACATGAAGTCATGCCAAACCAATACACCCAATTCATCACACGCATTCATAAACGTGTCAGATGCATAACTTCCTCCTCCCCACACTCTAAGTGTATTCATATTAGCTGCAACAGCATTTTCTACCAATCGGACTTCTTCTGAGTTACGAATCCGATGTAGAATAAGATCTGCAGGGACAACATTGGCTCCTCCTGCAAATATTGGAACATTGTTTAAGATCCATCTGAAGGTCGCACCTCTTTCATCCTCTGATGTGTCAAGTTGAAGTGTACGCAGTCCCACATTAATTTTTTCTCTTGCCATTAGTTTTCCCTGTCCCACAGCCACAACCTCTAGTGTATGCAGGGAGGGTGTTCCCAGGTCGTGTGTCCACCACAGGTCGGCATTCTTGATGTCAAAACGGACTTCAACCATTCCTTTTCCATGATTTAGCTTGCCAGCTGCGACCATTTGTCCTTCAGGATTCGTTAATGCCCATCTTAACACTAGTTTTTCATCTGACTCACCTTCGATGACCCACCTGACTCTACCTGTTGCCGTACCTAACTCAATGCGGTCTGTAATGACATCTAATTGTTTTATTTGAAGTGGATGTTTTGTGTTTGATTGCAGGATGTTAATTGAACCGACGGAGTTGTCAACCAGTGACATTGCCCAATCCCATCCGAACGCAAATTGAGGAGATCGATGAACCGCTCTTTGGGCGTCGCCAGGAAGTGGATGCGAAGCGTTTGAAATGAATGTTTCTGCGCGTTTATGAGGAGACTTGAAAATGATTTCTATGATGTTTCCGGTCGGTTTTAATAAGGATTTAAAATCGAACTTCCACATGTGGAAAGCGTTGTTAGTTGTGCCAATGTTCACGCCATTGAGAGACCACACAGAATACGTTAATACTTGACCTATTTCCAAAAATTCCGAATTCAAGTCCAGCTCAGATAAATCAAATGCATGAGAAGTAAAGGACCAATCCATGTGACTTACCCATTGTATGGAATCTTCATTTGTTCCCACAAATGGATCTGCAATAACCCCATCGTTTAACAGCGCATTGTAAAGGCTGCCAGGCAGCCTTCCAGGCACGTTTATTTCTACTGAGTCAAGACATTGCCAATTGCCTTGAAGACCTAGAGCTGTTTGAGCGTATGTAACGTTTGTAAATACGACACACAAAAGAAGAAGATTCAGAAGGAATTTTTTCACGTGGCAAAATACGATATAGATATTTACATTAACCAATCATAAGAACGACAGGACACTCTTTAATTTTGACCCTGGTGCGCTTGGGTTTTGTCTCATTGTTGGAGTATGTTGATGATATCGTTATATCCCTGTTGGAGATGTGTTGGCGTGACTTATAATATTCGATGCAGCATCGAATATATTCGATTAAATCATTTTAAATATCGTTTAATCTTAAAATACCTATATAATAATTTTTTATTATACAGAGACTCAACTACTTTTATAGCGTATTATTTATCATTAAGGGAAGTGAATGAGCCCTTCTTGAATGAATACAAGTAGATTGTTAGGATAAAAAGAGCGCTTAAAGAGCGCTCTTTTTTTATTTTTCCTTATCTTTTTATTTACCCGTACTTGCAACCATGAAACAAACGTTCATTTATACAGCCATTATTTTCTTTGTTTATATTCTCACAGGGTGTTGTGATGAATCGGCACAAGATTATATCATTATTGAATCTATTGATGTCAATGCATTTGACGAAGATTACTTTGAAGATGATGTAGATGAAGGGTTCCCAGAGCTGTATGCCATCGTTCGCATAAATGGTGTCAACGATTTTACATCTGAGGTTTCTTACAGTCAAGGATTGCCTGCTTCCATTGATTTAGAATCTTTTCTGTTTATTGGCGAAGAGATGAATATCCCGATCGAAATATTAATTTTTGATGAAGATATAGCTACCACTGAAGATCCAATTGGTAATGTGACGTTCGTTCCGAGTGATTTTCTGCTCCAACGCAACGGTCGAGAGACTGTGCAAGGTGGCTTTTTAGAGCTGGATTTGATCTTAAAATGGGAATGCGGCAGTTAAATTTGTTTTTTTTGTTGGATACGTTGGATTCCGAACTATATTTGCACCCCTGAATTTAAATTAAAAATGGCAAATCACAAGTCAGCATTAAAGCGTGTTCGTTCAGACGAAAAGAAGCGCGATCGTAATCGTTACCAGCACAAGACCACTCGTAACGCAATTCGTAACATGCGTGCGTCAACAGACGCAAAAGAAGCAGCTGCTATGCTGCCCAAGGTTTCGTCTATGTTAGACAAGCTTGCAAAAACGAATGTCATCCACAAGAATAAAGCGTCCAACCTTAAATCAAGCCTCGCCGTTCATGCATCGAGCCTCGCTTAAGTCAAGACTATTATCATATTTGACCCCTCGACATTAAGTCGGGGGGTTTTTTTTTGAATAATTTTCGAGATGATGTAATATGGAGAATGATTTGAAACCGAGGGAAAGGATGCTCATTCAAGGTGCAGGTGCTTTAAAAGATTCTGAATTATTGGCGATTTTAATAGGCAATGGTTCCAGCGGTAAGACAGCTCATGATGTTGCGATTGATCTTTTAGATTTGGCGGGGGACAATTTACATGAGTTAGGTAAATTACTTCCTGAAGGGTATGCGTCAATTTCGGGTATAGGATATGCGAGGGCCTCTGTAATTAGTGCTGCGATGGAGATTGGTCGCCGCAGGATGGCAAGTATGAGGCCAGTCACCATCCAAATCGTATCTTCCAGAGACGTCTTTTTAAGATTTGTAGATAGGTTGTCGGATCTTCCACATGAAGAGTTTTGGATTTTACTTCTTCGCAGATCTAACCATGTTCTTGCAGAGATTAAAATTTCATCAGGGGGGGTGTCAGGGACTGTAGCAGACCCAAAGATCATTTTTGGAAGGGCACTTGCGTTAAGGGCTTCGGCAATCGTTTTAATTCACAATCATCCCTCGGGTAACCCCAGGCCGAGTTCCACGGATAAATCCCTCACAAACAATATGAGAGAAGCCGGAATTTTTTTAGATTTACCTGTATTGGATCACATCATCGTAGCAGGCAAGCAGTATGTTAGCTTTGCAGACGAAGGACTCATCTGAAAATGCCTTTGTTACTCACCATATTAGGGGCCAGACCTCAGTTTATTAAAGCAGCGGCTTTGACTAGAGCTATTGCCAATAAAGTTGATTTGGGCTGGAGCCAATCAATTATACATACTGGGCAACATTACGATGCCAAGCTTTCTGATATTTTCTTTAAGGAATTAAATCTGCCAAGACCAAACTATACGCTTCAGCTAGTAAGTAGCGAAAGAGCGGCCAGAATGAATGAGATGAAAAGTGGCATAACGCGCGCAATAAAAGAATGCGTGCCAGATGCGGTCTTGGTATACGGAGATACTGATTCAACATTGGCAGGCGCTCAGGCTGCTGATGCGTTAGGAATCCCGATTATTCATATCGAGGCAGGTCTTCGGTCTTTCGATCTTGACATGCCAGAGGAGGTCAATCGGATTGCAACAGATAAAATATCATCCATTTTAATTGCGCCCACAACTACGGCCATCGAGAACCTAAATAAGGAAGGAATTTTTGGCGCTTTTCTAACGGGAGATATCATGCATGATAACGCATTGTATTTCACAAAAGAGATGCGTGCCCTTGAATCTAAATCGGTCCTTCTTACAATGCATAGACCTTCCAATGTTGATGATCTTCCGCGTCTACAGTCTTGGATTGATGCTATCGGGGATTGGTGTGCGCTTCATCATGTCGATGCGACTTTTCCGGTGCATCCTCGTACAAAAAAATCTCTGGTCGCATTGTATGGTGAAGTTTGGTCTCACGTGCTTTTGGAAAAAAACATTCATGCGATTGATCCAGTCGGATATATTGATCTTCTTCGGTTAATTAAAACAAGTAGCCTAGTGATTACAGACTCAGGAGGGATTCAAAAGGAGGCCTACAGTTGTGAAACACCCTCTGTCGTCATACGTCGAAATACAGAATGGGTTGAGCTAGTGAAGGCAGGTCATACTGTTTTATGCTTTGAACCCAAGGATCTTAGTGGGTGTGCGAATTCACAATTTGGACGAACAATAAATGGTGATGATGCGCTGTATGGTGACGGCGAGGCCGCTTTTGATATTCTTAGGATCTTAAGTGAGACGTTGTCATGAATAAGATTTCAATATCCCACAACTCGCCGACTGAACGAATGAGGTACGGTGCTGACATCTTATTTAGAACATGTCTGGGTGTTGAAGTTGAATGGATAGAAAATGTTGACCTTGACAATGAGGGCAGTCACTTTTATACAATTATCGCTTCTTCCAAGTCGATACAATGTCCAATCCATTCATTGAGCTTTGGCGACGATGAAACAACTCGATCTTCGGGTGTCACTTGGGTTGAATGGAAGGGTTTTAAATTCCCAGCTGAAGTCTTGGGCGTTACAGATGTCATGTTTGATCCATTGGCTGCCGCATTTTTTTGTTGTTCACGGTGGGAAGAACTCCCTTCAAATGGTGAAGTAAATACAGTGATGAGAGACACTCATGGACGTTTTCGCGGCGTTTCCAGTTCGGCCTATAAGGAGGGGATGTTGCGGACACCCCTCATTGAAAACCTCGCACATATCTTTGCGAAAGAGTTGGGCATTACCCCCGAAATCTCACGACAAGATTATGAATATCAACCCACGATTGACATTGATATAGCGTTTGCTTATCAGGGGCGATCGCACCTTCACAATTTTGCTGCAGGTACAAGAGATTTTGTGATGTTAAGGTGGAGGCGCGTACGTGAAAGAATGAACGTCCTCTTAAATCATGCCCAAGACCCATACGACTCTTACGATTTTTTCCTAAATCTCCACGCCCATTCACATCTGACGACAAAATGTTTTGTGCATTTTGCCGATTATAAAAGACCCTATGACCTGGGCGTCTCGAAGTCAGTATTAATGCCTTTAATAGATAAATTATCTTCTCATGCCACTGTAAACTGGCATCCGAGCTACCATGCAATTTCACATCGTGGTCAACCTTTTTTAAATGAAAAAAGGACGTTTGAAGAAGTGGGAAATACATCTGAGATAAGAACGCACTTTTTAAGAGGTCAGTCTTCAATGTGGGCCGCATTTCAAGATGCGTCAATCCAGCATGATTACTCCATGGGATACGCAGATCAGCCTGGGTTCAGAGCGGGGATGAGTCGTCCGTTTCCCGCATATGACATTGAAAATGACTCGCCCCTTGAACTTGTGATTCATCCACTCGCTGTGATGGATTCAACATTGAAATCATACTTGAAACTTGATTGTCAACAGTCCCTTGATCTTGTGTCTGAACTTTCAGATGCAGTGAGAGAAGTAGGAGGTGTGATGGTGACTGTTTGGCACAACACTTCAGTCTCAAATCATGGGATTTGGAAAGGTTGGCAAACTCTTTATGAAGATGTTGTAAGAAGGTGCCTACCTTAGCTCGTATGAATGAGAATTTGATTCACGACTTTAGTCAAAAGAAAGGACTGGCAGGAAGTTTGCTTTTCAGTTTACGTCATCCTCAAGCCCAAAGCCATCGTGCAGTATTCCGTCACAATCTCCAACGTTTGGGATGGATGTTGGGAAATGCACTGGCGGAGGTTTGGCCCATGAAAGAAGTAGAGGTGAATACCGGTTTGGGTATAGCCCGATGCAGTATTCCTTCAGAACAGCCAGTACTGGCCACCGTAATGCGTGCAGGATTACCTATGCATGCCGGTGTTTTGGACGTGTGGGATGGTGCTGATTGTGCATTTGTATCTGCATATCGGAAGCACAATTCTAATGGAGGATTTGACATCGAAATAGAGTATCTCGGAGCACCTTCTTGTGAGGGTCGCATTCTTGTATTGGTGGACCCAATGCTTGCCACTGGCGCATCAATGGTTGCGGCATATAAAGCGCTTTGCTCAGATGGGACGCCCAAACAGCTTCATGTCATTTGTGCGATTGCGAGTCCTGAAGGGGTAAGATATGCGCAACAAGAATTGCCGGAAGGAACTGCTTTTTGGATTGGGGCGATAGATGAAGGCTTAGATCAGAACGATTATATTGTTCCAGGCTTAGGAGATGCTTGAGATTTGTCATATGGCCCCAAAACACGATCATAACAGCGATGGGGGAAGGTTTGATTTCTGATATTGTGGCTTACGTGGGCTGGATGTTGATGTCTATCCTGAAGTTCTTACTCACACCATCGCTTATGATTGCTGCTGGTAATAACTGGATTGAAGTGATGGTCACATGCACTTTAGGAGCAACAATAGGAATCCTGCTATTTTATAACGTAGGCAAGTCTATTTTTTCATGGTGGAAAAAGGTGAAGGCTTCTTCTTTAAACAACAAGGCAAACAAAAAAAAACGCTTTGTCACGAAAAGAAAAAGGCAGTTTATTCAATTTAAAAGACAGTATGGTCTAGTGGGATTGATGCTCATTTCCGTTTTTATTTCCGTGCCTATAACCGCTGTCCTTGGTGCCAAATACTTTTCGCACAATCGCAATACGCCCATGTACTTAATTGCTGCATTTTTTGTGTGGGGTTGTGTGCTCACCTTTTTAAGTTGGCGTATTAAATCGGGATGGGTTTAATAATGACATGTAAATGATATGAAAGATTTATTTTTTGATTTGGATCACACGCTTTGGGATTTTGAAAGGAATTCTATGGAGGCTTTAAGAGAAGGTTTTGATCAGATTTCACTTTCTTCCTTCGGAATTGAAAGCGTTGAAGAATATATATCGAAGTACAAAAAAGCCAATGCGTGGTGCTGGGCAGAGTATCAAGCTGGCCGAATGGATAAAGCGGAATTGCGATGGCGTCGGTTTTCCATGACCCTTGAATATTGGGGGTTAGGAAATGATGCTGTTTTGGGAGCTCGCTTGGGGTCGCATTATGTTGAAACCTCCCCCTATAAAACCCATCTTGTCAAAGATGCTTTGAAAGTGGTGACAGATTTATATGACCGTGGACACAGATTAATTATGCTCACAAATGGTTTTGAGGAAGTACAGCACATTAAAGTCAAACAATGTGGGTTAGAACCCTTTTTTGAAACTGTCTTGACAAGCGACGCCCTTGGGGTGAAGAAACCCCACCGAGAGATCTTTAATTTGGCTTTAAAGGCAACAGACTCGAAGCGAGAAGACGCCATCATGTTGGGGGACAGTTTGGCGGCAGATATCATAGGTGCAAGAGAAGCAGGGTGGGGACAGGTGTATTATAACCCACAGTCGATTCCCCACAATGAAATTGTTCTTCACGAAGTGGTCGATTTAATATCAATTTTAGACCTTCCCTTGAGAAAATAGGATAAAGAAGGTTTGGTGTATTACCTTAGTGAAATGGCAAAAGAAGAAAAAAAGAACAAGCTGAACATCGAGCTTCCAGAAGAAATTAGTGAGGGTATTTACTCAAACTTGGCAGTCATAACCCACAGTCCGACGGAGTTTGTCACAGATTTTATTCAAATCATGCCAGGCATGCCCAAGGCGAAAGTTCGTTCTAGAGTCATCATGACTCCGCAACATGCCAAGCGATTGCTCAAGGCTTTGGCTGGAAATATCAAGCGATATGAAGATACACATGGTGTGATATCTGAAATTAGCGGACCTGAAGAGACCATGCCTTTGGCATTCGGAGGTCCACAAGGGGAAGCGTAAGGTTTGATGTGGGCGTTACGCGTTTAAGTGTATTCTCTCACCATTAATGGTACCATATACAACGCCATTGAGCTCCTGATTTTTCCAAGGATTATTCACGCCACCAGATATTTCTGGTGACAAGAACTTCTGCTTGGGTGAGAACCATGTAATTTTTGCAGGTGCATTTAATTCAATGTGCAGCTCTGGGAGTTGATAGATTCGACGTGTCGCATTTGAGATCGAATCCACCAAACGGGCCAAATCTAAATCAGGACACGCTGTATGCAATGCTGCAAAGACGGATTCAATTCCTGAAATTCCGTTTGGGCTTAAAGCGAACTCAACATCATGACTTTCGATGCTTTCAGGTCTGTGGTCAGAGACGACAGAATTAATAACTCCTTCTGCCAATGCCGTCCGCAAAGCCTTTCTGTCAGATTTTGATCTCAAAGGAGGGTTGACCCTAAATGTTCCGTCAAAGGACAGCAAGTCTTCATCAATAAACGTCAAGTGATGGGGGGTGGTCGATGCCGTTATTGCAAGCCCGCGTTTTTTTGCTTGTTTGATAAGTTTGACTGCACCTTGAGTAGATACAACAGGGATATGTAATCGGCCTCCCGTGTATGAGAGAATTTCAATGTCTCGTTGAAGTCTGATTGTCTCAGATTCAGAAGGAGATCCAGTGAGCCCCAGTGCAGTACTCGTCTCCCCTTCATGCATTGAGGCACCTGGATTAAGGTCTTCTTCATTTGCGTCCGACAAGACAACATCTCCAGATGGAGAGAGGTATTCTAAGGCCATCTTGAGTAGCCCCACTCTGTCAATGGGTTTGTCATCATAAAATCCGATGGCGCCTGCGTTACTCATGTCATAAAGCTCAGCCAGTTGTTTTCCTTGCCTTCCTTCTGAAACACATCCAAGCGGGTGTGGGTCACATGGCGTGTTGTATTCCGCACCACGTGTGAGAAGATAAGAGACCGCCGATTTGTTGTCCACTGGGGGTGTGGTTGAAGGAAGCACAGCGACATCCGTGAAGCCGCCAGCTGCGCATGCATGAAGTCCTCTTTCGAGTCCTTCTTTCAGTTCCAATCCAGGATCCCGAAAATGAGCCTGTCCATCCATCCAGCCCGGACTAATGTAACTGCCCTTTTTATCCAAAATAAGGGCAGATTTGTTTTCTAAATCTGTGCCGATTTCTGTGATTACTCCTTTCTTAATCCGGAGATCAATTTTCTTACCATTGAAAGAACCGCCTGTGTCGACGACTCTTACGTTCTTTATGAGTATGTGCGGTTCCATCTTTTTTGAAGAATTGTTTCACCTGCTAATGCGATAATTACGACAAGAATTAAATACCACCAAAAGTGGCTTCCAGTATCGAGATTCCCCACGACAGAGGAAATAGTTTCGTTTGTGACATTCAGAACGGAAGCATTACCCCATCCAAAAGATGACAGTTGTTGTCGAAATGTAGGGATGTCCCATGCAGAAGGATTACTTTCAGTTCTGTCTGCGTTGAGGCCAAATGCAAGAACCTGAACTTGATCTATTTCCACGAAGTAATTTCCAGGTGTATCTAGCTCTGGGCCGAGGCGTAAATTTGTAGATCCGTATGCTGATCTGGTTTCAGGAAGAGTCACACTTGCGCTGTCTAATGAGGAAATACGGATCTCATCTTCTTCGTTTGATTCGATATTTAAAGTCAGGGCATCGTCCAATCCGAGTGTGAACGCGTTTACCCTTGCCGATCGAGAAACTTCAGATATTCTCAAAAGAATAGGAACGAAAAGTGCATGATTGACCATATTCCCCGTTTCTTTTTCTAGTGGAGATCCGAAAAGAAATGCCGCACCGTTATTTACAGGAATCCGAGATAAAAAAACCAATCCAGAAGACATCGTGCCGAGAATTTCTTCGTCTGGAGAAATGTTCCTCGAGATACATCTGTCTGTAGATGGCAAGTCCATACGTTTTGGAGTCGATGAAAACACCCCGTCGAATAACGGATGGTCAACATTTAAATTCCCAATCGACACCGGAGACTCAGATAGATTCCACTGAGATCCAGAACCGAAACCCAATTGAGTGCGTAAATAATTTGCTCTCACAGCACTGTTTGATGAATCGGGTATGACAACTACCGTTCCACCTAATGACGCAAATTCTACCAGTGTTTTTGTGAGCCCATTTGTAGGGTTTTCTAATCCATTTGTGATGATTAAATCAAACGAGGACAATGTTTGGGGGTCAGGAATAGATTCAGAGGTCTCTATATTGACAGATGCGCTGCTGGATTCATACACGCGATTTAAACTTTTCGTTTCTTTAGAAAAGGCATCTTGGGTGAGATGTAAGATGTTGATTTGGTCTACAACCTCATACCCTAGAAAGTATGTGTCATCAAATTGAATTGGAGAATCATCGATTGATAACACGGCATGATTTAGTCCAGGTTGTCCATGACTGAACCTGAGAACTGTGTCTGTTTCTAAGCCAGGAATGAGATTGAAATTGGCAATTGCCTTTCGTTCACCATCAATATGGAGCTGAACCCCCAATCCATCTACGCTTTGAAGTGCATTGTGTTTGATTCGTACGTGTAATTCAGCAGGCTTTCCTGCGGTTGCAATCGGCGCATTAAACCAGGCGGAATCAATCCAAACGTTTGGTCTTTCATTCGCAAGACTAGGAAGAAAGTAAATAGAAATGTTTGAGTCAGGAAGAAATGGATCTGAAAGGACGTGTGAACTTTTTTGGAGATCACTTAAGTAATAAATGGATTTTACGCGGTCATTTTCTTTTTGTAAAAGGTCAGTGGAGCGAGAGATTACAGCTTCTACATTTCTTACAAATGGTTCAGTACGAATGCCTGCAATCCTTTCTAAAGTTTCGTCTTTGCTGTAAAAATGCGCATAGCTTCCAGCAAACGAATTGGTGAGGATATTAAATTTATCCGTCTCCGCGTACCGCTCAACTATTTCTGAAGCGCGCGTTTTACACACCTGCAAAAGTGGCCCCTCCTCACCAATGGCATCAATGGATGGGCTGGTGTCGATGTATATAGAGACCGCATTTCCTACCCTAGACGCATCTTGAGAAGTCTCTGAATACGGAATATATGGGTCAGCAAATGCGCAAACGATTGCACCTATCGCTGTCAGTCTCAACGCCAAAATCAATAGGTTGCGAAGTCTGTGCTTTGATCGGCTTTCTTTTTTGATGTTCGCTAAAAACGACACATTTGAAAACGACACTTTTCTGAATTTTCGCAAATGAAGTAAATGGATTAATACGGGAATGATTAGCGCTGCTAATCCCCAAAGTATTTCTGGTCTGACCCACTCCATTTCTGCTGCAAAGTTAATTGCTTTTACGACCTTTACACCATTATTATATCTGTTATGGGAATTAAAAAATTAAAGAGGCTCTCTCAAAAAGATCTCGGTGCGTTTTTGCACGAAAAACATCAGCTATTTGAAACGCGAGAATTTATTCCTGATGACCCGATCTCTATCCCTCATTTGTTTTCAAATAAAGCCGATATAGAAATAGCAGGATTCCTTGCAGCTACAATAGCTTGGGGCCAAAGGAAGTCAATTTTGAAGAATGCACATAGCTTCATGGAGCGGATGGATTTTTCTCCGTTTGACTTCGTTTTAAATTTTGAAAAGTCCGACGAAAAAGTGTTTGATGGGTTTGTTCACAGAACATTTCAACCTGAGGATGCGGTATGTTTTGTGCGGGCATTACAAAGAATTATTCGTGATTATGGATCTTTAGAGACCGTTTTTACTTCAGAATGGGAAGCATCTGGTAGACCAAACAATCTAAAAGACGTCATAAGTAAGTTTCACACACTGTTCTTCAACCAACCACATCCCGACCGAACACGCAAACATGTTGCAAACCCTGCAAAGGGATCTGCGGCCAAGCGATTGAATATGTACTTGAGATGGATGGTGCGGTCAGCCGACAGGGGGGTGGATTTTGGGATTTGGGATCAGATTCCACCTGGAGTTTTGAGCATCCCTTTAGATGTTCATACATCCAATGTTGGAAGAGCCCTGGGCTTATTGAATCGCACGCAAAACGATTGGAAATCTGTCGAAGAATTGGACGCCTCGCTGAGACGTTTCGACGCTGTTGATCCAGTAAAATTTGATTTTGCACTCTTCGGATTGGGTGCGATTGAAGGGTTTTAAGACTGAGTTAGTGAATGACCCCAATTCTGTTCTCAACACTTTCTTGGATTTTATTAAACAGTTGGTCAGGATTGTACGTTCTCCATCCGATTTCATTGAGCGCACCTCCCATGACAAAGTAGCTGTCTAAATCTATCGTCTTCATATCCTCAAGTACGTGATTGCTGAAATTAAGTAAGGCAATCCATCCATCCAATTCGACCAGTTCATCAAACCATTCTTCATAATATGAATCGTCACTGTAATGGAAGTTAAGTACATTCTCTCCGATTAATATGAACTTTGAGATGCCTTCCTCCTGCAAGGATTCTATGATGTCTCGCTTGAGTTGCATGATGTCGTTGTGCAAACAGTCATTCCATTCTCCCATGAGTTCTAAGATGGCATACCCATCCTCATACTCAACAAAGAGGATCTTGAGGTAGAGTGTGTTTGATCCAAATGTATCCCACTGAGGGTGGATGAAATGGTCATACAACTTGATATGGTAAGACATTTCATTATACGTTCTCTCAAAGAAAGGACTTCGAGGATCATTGCTTGCCACGTAGTGGTTACGCCAGTTGTAATAGGGTTCAATCAGATGCATCTAATTAGCCGTTCCTGTACTTGAATTAAAACTTGCCACAGCTTCTCGGACACTTCCATGATCCAGCAAAAGTGCCTTCGCCTCATCGTTGCCCAGTCCTGTTGTTTCGGCCACCATTTTTGTGCCCCGTTCGATGAGTTTTTTATTTGACAACTTCATGTCGACCATTTGGCTGCCTTTTACATGCCCAAGTTGAATCATGGTGATGGTCGTGATCATATTGAGAATAAGTTTAGTGGCTGTTCCCGCTTTTAAACGTGTCGATCCGGTCACAAATTCAGGGCCTGATATTGCTTCGATGGGAAATTCGGATTCTCGTGCAAGTTTACTTTCAGGATTGCATGTAATGCAAGCGGTGAGCATTCCTATTTTACGTGCTTCCACTATCGCTCCGATGACATAGGGGGTTCTTCCGCTTGCGGCAATTCCCACGACTGTATCTCGTTCCGTGACGTTATGTTTCGATAAATCGTGCCATCCTTGATGGACATCATCCTCGGCGCCTTCTACCGCTTTTCTGATTGCGGAATCTCCTCCTGCAATTAATCCCACCACTCTTCCATCTTCTACACCAAACGTAGGAGGGCATTCGCTGGCATCTACAACACCCAATCGACCACTCGTTCCAGCGCCCATATAGAATAACCTTCCACCTTTCTCCATTCTTGCCACCAATGGCACCACGAAATCTTCAATTTCACTCTTCACTCTTCCCACGGCCTCCAGGGCTTCGAAATCTATTTCATGCATGGCAGATATCAATGCGCCGACACTCATCTCGTGGAGGTCGGCGTATTTGCCAGTTTGTTCTGTAGGGGGTGTCGCCTTACTCATTGTTTTTTATAATCCATTCTTTAACCAAATATCCCAGGATTTCTCTGCCTGTAGTCTCAACATGTCGCATCCATTCATCACCTCCGCACCCTTCTCTAAAGCTCTGTTCATAAATGTAGTTACATCAGGATTATAAACCAGATCAACAATGAGATGATCTTTTCCGACACCTTGCCAGGGGATTTGAACACATCCATCTGCATCGGGCTCCATTCCTAAAGGGGTGCAATTAATTAATAAAAGGTGGTGTTTTATCGCTTCTTGTGTCAACTCATGATAGCCAATGACATTTGAAATGTCATGATGTTTCTCAGGCGTTCTACTCACAAAGTAACAGGTGATTCCTAATAATTTCAGAGAGTATGCAACAGCTTTTGCGGCCCCACCAGTCCCGAAAATAAGCGCTCTTTCGTGACGTCCCCTTAGGAAGGGTTGCATTGATCTTCGGAATCCCCAACCATCCGTATTGTACCCGATCCATTTGCCTTTTTCTTTAAAAAGCGTATTGACAGCCCCTATGGCTTGTGCTTCTTCATCTATTTCTGACAAATAAGGAAGGATGCTCTCTTTGTGAGGTATCGTTACATTGAGCGCAACAATGTCAGGGTTGTTTGCGGTAAATGTTTTGAAATCTGAAATTGCAGGCAGGTCGTAGGTGAGATATTCTAAATCAAGCCGTCCAGCTTTCGAAAATTGATCAGTAAACAGTTTAGGTGACATCGAGTGAGACACAGGATGTCCTATAAGCCCCAACTTTTTCATGTGGTTTTCGAAAGTTTATCTAACACCATGACGATAGCTACGCCTAGTCCTGCTAATAGAATCATGCAACTGATTTCCAAAGGTTGGAAATCAGGAAGGATGTTATGTAACAAGAATTCTTCCCTGCCATCACGATGCGTAAAAAGAACCTCAGGATCTTTCCCCTTCCATGGCCAAAGCACATGAAGCGCTCCTAGCATAAAGCCTGTCAGAATCGCAAGCGTCTGTGACTTGAAATCATGTAGAATCTTTTTGAGCATTCTGCTGAAACTGAGTAGTCCTATGAGTGCACCCAAACAAAATGCGCCAATCCTTAAGATGTCAAAGTTTGCGAGTGCAGAGATAATAGAATTGTAAGCCCCCAAGATCACTAAAATGAAACTACCGCTGATTCCTGGAAGGAGCATTGCACAAATAGCAATTGCGCCACATATTGCAATGAAAATAGGTGAATCAGAGTGAAATGCAGGTGGAATATTTGTCACCATAAAGGCAATCACGATGCCCAAAGTGCCCCATACAATATCCGTGAGCTTATAGGGACGAAGTTCCCTTGAGATGATTGGCGCCGAAGCAAGAACGAGTCCAAAGAAAAAAGCTCGGAGTTCAGATGGATGGTAGGTTTGAATCCAATGTATCGGTCCCGCGAGTGTGAAGACGGCAAACATGAGCCCCAAGACCAATACACCCAAAAAGCTTAGGTTATACTTTTTCCAAACTTCAAAGGGGCCGACTTTAAACAAGTCTCTCAAAGTCCCTATCCCTAACCCTGCAATTGTAGAAATTAATTCATTATAAATACCGGAGATAAAGGCGATGGTTCCACCACTCACACCAGGGACTAGATCTGCGGCACCCATCGCAAAGCCTTTTGCAGAGAGTTTTATCCAGTCTGTTCCAGATCTCACGCGACTTCTATATTGCCATCTATTTTTTGCGACCAAGCCTCTATTCCCCCTTGTAGATTATGCACATCCTCATAACCGAGTTGGAGTGTAAGATGATGCACGACAGCAGCTGAACGGACACCAGATCTACAGTGAATCACTACTGGGATATCCCTACGGATTTTTTCAATTGAGTCGAGGAGTTCATGCATAGGGATATGAAAGCCATTGATGTTTCCGACTTCGACCTCCCAGGGTTCACGAACGTCAATAAGTTGATGTTCTTGTTTGTCTTCACGCCATTTCTTGAGCGTTGTTACTTCTATACTCTTCACATTTTTAACTTTCTGGATCTATTTCCTGGCGTAATCCAGTGGACATAGACTCTGGTAAGAAATCGAAAAAGGTATCTCCCCTAAGTCCCAATCTAAGGGTCTCTAAAGGAATGACATCCCATGGTCCGATGTTTCCAAGATTGATGTTTGCACCGAATTGCTGAATAAACCAAGCTTGTTGAGTTTTCTTTGGTGTTTCCCAAAGGATGTCCTCCAGATTAACCTTGGCTAAAATTTTACGAATAAGCGCGGTGTGTGCAGTTCCATTTGGTCTGTATATACCAACGTTTCCGCTTTCGCGAGCTTCGGCGATTACTTTCCAGCTGCCTGCTTCCAGTTCGTTGCTCATCATCTCAGTCCATTTGTTTGGACTGATTAAAATCCCAGCTTCCTTGGATCCCACTTCACTTAAAACTTTATAGTTTGCAGACAACTTGCGGATCATTTCACATTTTTCTGCTCCTTTTATAACCATGGATCCATCGCTCACCTCGAGGCAACCAATTCCCAAGTCATCAATAAATCTCAAATAGTCATCCACAGATTTACGAATGTAAAACGCTTCGAATAACGTGCCTCCACAGTAAACCTCGATTCCCGCATCCAAGTAAAGTTTGACCTTTTCTTTAAGCTTGGGCGTAATGAGAGATGTCCCAAAGCCAAGCTTCAGCAAATCCGTCCTGTCGGCATTAAGTTCGATGAAATCTTCAGTTTGTCTGAGGCTAAGCCCTTTGTCCATCACCATATTCAGTCCAGATTCTCTGGGTTTCTCGGTTCTTTTAGGGATGTAGGATAATTTAGCATTCATTTATTCAGGGTTTAAGGCGGTTATATCTATCCGCAATCCTGTTGTCATTGAGCAAGTCAGGGAATGATTTGAAAATTCTACGCGCGTTGTCGTAATGATTGATAAGAAGTGTTTCTAATACGTCAAGTGCTTTTGCTTCTTCTCCGCTAAAGAAGATGCTCACAAACTCTTGATATCTAAGATGCGTTGTTTCAGGAACTGTTTTGAGTCCCTCTTCGAGCAATTCTAAAGCTGCTTCATGCGCATTGAGACGTTGTAGATTGTCAACGCGACCTTCCCACGCCTCTATGTTTTTCGGCTCTCTTTCTAGGATTTTTACAAATTGTGCTTCAGCTTCTTGAGGCTTAGCTAGCTTCATTAACGCGGTTGCAAGAAGCAATCGATAGTCAGCGTTTTCAGGCGCCAGCATGACAGCGTGTTCGAAACACGTGACTGCCAAAGCATCATCAGACTGAATGTCACCTAGAACACCAAGTCCTATGAAAGCGTCTGGGTATCCCTCATTGAGATCCAAGCACTTTTTATAATAGGTCTCCGCTTCAGAATATTTGTGGAGTCTTTCATAACATTCTCCAATAGAGCAAAGCGTGTGTGGTGTTGCCTTTTCAATTTCTAAAATCTCGAGATATGTTTCTAACGCATCAGAGAAATTGTCATTGCATCCAAACGCTTCCGCTTTTTGTTGATATGCCTGTATGAACTTGTCGTCAATTGCGATTGCGAAATCGTAGGCATCAAGCGCTTTTTTAATGGATCCTATCCTGTGGTAAGCGTTTCCTAGGTTGTACCAGCCTATATTGCTGTAGGGATTTTCGTCCAGAAATTGATTGAAAAATTTAATGGCATTTTTAAGGTCATTGATTTTGTCATAACAAAAAGCCAGTTCATACAAGGCGGCCTCGTTAGTAGCGTCATGCGTAAGCGCTTCTTCAAGGACAAAAATGGCTTTTTTCCAGTCACCTAAATTTTCATATTCAAGCGCAATGTCAAGTCTAATTTCTGATTTTAATTCTTTGTCAGAATTGTTGAAGGCATTTTTGAAATGGTCAATTGCTTTTATATGCTCTTCCATCTTGCTGTAAATAGACGCAAGGGTTAAATGAATTTCTTCATTTTGAGGTTCAAAAGCAAGTAGATTTTGTAGACGGGGAATGGCTTTAATATGCTTACCCAGTCCGGCCAGTATTTGTGCTTCTCGCAATTGAAGATTGATGCTTTCTGGGAACAAATTGCTCGCATAATGAAGCACCAACTGTGCACTCTCAACTTCACCAAAGCTCAGGTAATGCCCAATCAACATTTCGAACTCCTCCACATCGAAATAACGGTTTTCACCCTTATCTACCATGAGCTCGTATCGCTTGACTAAATCATCTATTTGGCTTTCGCTGTTCATGTGATTTTCTTCTTCAACCATCCTTATCAAAACTACCATACAAATGTCTTAAACTTAGCATTAATTCAAGAGGGTTTTTAACAACAATAGGGGAAAACTATATTATTGCGCGTGAAAGTGGATGTTCAGACATGGAATGTGCGCCTTTACTTTGTGTTTATGCTTATTAAATCTATTTCAGGTATTCGAGGAACAATTGGCGGGTCTGTAGGAGAATGTCTTACGCCACCAGATATCGTTCGTTTTGCAACAGGCTATGGTGCATGGATTCTTACTAAGATTGAGGTGGAGCCTGCCCATATTCCAACGGTTGTTCTGGGCAGAGATGCCAGGATGTCGGGTCAAATGGTCAGTGATTTAATTTCTTCTACGTTGAATGCTTTGGGGATTAATGTGGTTGATCTGGGTTTGAG
>CAJQPF010000056.1 GCA_905480095.1 uncultured Flavobacteriales bacterium | reverse complement strand
GGGGAAAGCTCAAAGGAAAGCGCATGCTTTTAGATGAAGCATCGGTCACGGGTACGGCAAATGTGGTGATGGCTGCAGTCATGGCTGAAGGCACAACGACGATTTACAATGCAGCGTGCGAACCATACTTGCAACAACTGTGTAAGATTATCAATAAGATGGGAGGAAAGATTACGGGGGTCGGCTCGAATCTTTTGACGATTGAAGGTGTGACAGAATTGGGCGGTGCGACCCACAGATGTCTGCCTGACATGATCGAAGTTGGGAGCTTTATAGGTATGGCAGCGATGACAAAGTCAGAGCTTACGATTAAAGATGTGAAATACGATGAGCTTGGAGTGATTCCGAGAATCTTCAAAAGAATGGGTGTGAAACTTGAAAGGAGAGGAGATGACATCTTCATACCTGCTCAAGACTCGTATGAAATAGATAAATTCATTGACGGGTCTATTTTAACTGTTTCGGATGCGCCATGGCCCGGGTTTACGCCAGACTTATTGAGTATTGTCCTCGTGATGGCGACACAGGCCAAGGGCTCGGTTTTAATTCATCAGAAGATGTTTGAAAGCCGACTCTTTTTTGTGGACAAACTCATAGATATGGGAGCCCAGATCATCCTTTGCGATCCTCACCGTGCAACAGTTAACGGATTGGATCACACAAGCCCACTTCGCGCTGTGACAATGACGTCTCCAGACATACGTGCTGGGGTGTCACTGCTTATCGCAGCGCTTTCAGCAGAGGGCACTTCCACCATTCATAACATTGGTCAAATTGACAGAGGATATCAAAATATAGATACCCGTTTAAGAAAATTGGGAGCACATATTACACGAATTGATTAACCTTTGAATATCTTTGAAATCAACGAAAATGAATCCACGAAAGAAAAGCATTATGATCTTTAAATCAGCAATAATAGTTGTAGGCGTTGTCGCTGTCGCATTCACCGGCGTTTTAGGTGCTTCTTCTTTCTCTACATCTGCAAGCAATTCGGAGATGAATGGATCTTTTGAGGTCGTTCCAACAGGTCTTGTGGGTGTGAATATTGGTGATGAGGCTCCAAACATCATCATGAATAACCCCAAGGGTAAAGAGCTGAAATTAAGCGACTTGAGAGGTAGTATTGTCTTGATAGACTTTTGGGCTTCTTGGTGCGGTCCATGTAGAAGAGAGAATGTAAACGTGGTGAAGGCTTACGAGAAGTATCGAAAAGCAAAGTTTAAGAACGCAGATGGATTTGAAATTTATTCGGTGTCTTTAGATAGTAAAATTCCTTCATGGGAGGCTGCGATCAAAAAAGACAATCTATCATGGGACTATCACGTGAGCGATTTAAAAAAGTGGAACAATGAAGCTGCTGCTATGTATGGCGTAAGTTCCATTCCGATGAGTTTTCTTGTGGATGAGGATGGCGTCATTGTCGCGAAAAATCTACGCGGGTTTGAGCTTCATCGTCACATAGACAAACATGTGAAGAGCTTAAAGTAATTCACTTGGAAGCGCATTGTTTGGCACGACAGCCTGTCGGTTTGCAACACGCAGCCTGACAGGCTGTCCTGTTTCATCGCGGTTCACCAAATTGGCACTTACTTTGCAAAGTCTTTTTCCAAACAAATAAGGACTATGAACGATCAAAATAAAACCTCAGAAAAAAAGGTGGACGAACAAAATGCGACAGCAGAGTCTTGTTCAGAAGATGCCACATTTGGTCCTGATTCTGAACCTAAATTAGAAAACGACAAGGCAGAGTCTGAGCCAGAAGAAGAGGTTGTCGATTATCAAGAAAAGTATCTGAGGCTGTATGCTGAATTCGATAATTTTCGAAAAAGAACGATGCGTGAAAGAGTAGATTTAATTAGAACTGCATCCCAAGATGTCATCGTGACAATGTTGCCTCTCCTTGATGATTTTACAAGAGCTAAGGACAATGAGAACGACGATCTTCAAGCAATGAAGGAAGGCATGGCGTTGATTCATACAAAACTAGAATCGACCCTTTCGTCTAAAGGACTGAAACTTATGGAAGTTAAATCAGGCGATGATTTTAACGTCGATTTTCATGAAGCAATAACAAATATCCCCGCTCCTTCTCCAAAGTTGAAAGGTAAAATAGTGGATGTGGTTGAGAATGGATACATCTTGGGTGACAAGGTGTTGAGGTATGCAAAAGTGGTGATAGGTGAATAATTTGTACTAGAAAAAATGGCAAAACGAGATTATTATGACATTTTGGGGCTGAGTAAATCAGCGTCTGCTTCAGAAGTTAAAAAAGCTTACAGAAAGCTTGCCCTTAAGTATCACCCTGATAAAAATCCGGATGATAAGGTTGCAGAGGATAAGTTTAAGGAGGCAGCTGAAGCTTACGAAGTTCTTAGTGATGATACTAAAAAGCAGCAATACGACAGGTTTGGACATGCTGGGATGAGAGGTGCAGGCGGAGGTGGCGGACAGCATATGAACATGGAGGATATCTTCAGTCAGTTTGGAGATATTTTCGGCGGGGGTGGTGGTGGTTTCGGCGGCTTCGGTGGCGGAGGTGGCGGAAGACGAAGAAGGATGAAGGGCGCCGATTTGAGAATCAAGGTCAAGCTTACTTTAGAGGAGATTGCGACAGGTGTCAAGAAGAAAATCAAAGTTGCAAAGCAAATACAGGCACCTGGCGTAGAACACACAGACTGTTCACAGTGCAATGGCACAGGACAGATACGCAGAGTGACAAATACAATCTTAGGTGCAATGCAAACGTCGTCTACCTGTCCTTCATGCAATGGATCAGGGTTTTCGATTTCATCAAAACCTTCTGGCACAGATGAGTGGGGGATGAAGAGGGAAGAGGAAGTTGTTACTATTGATATTCCAAGTGGTGTTGAAAATGGCATGCAGCTTAATGTACGTGGAGAAGGTAACGGCGCTCCAATAGGTGGTGTCGCTGGAGATTTGTTGGTCGTTGTCGAAGAGATTTCGCACAAGGAGTTTCAAAGAAACGGTAAAAATCTACACCACGATTTATACATCAGTTTTATTGATGCCTGTTTGGGTTCTTCAACAGAAGTCCCTTTGCTGACTGGGAAAGCGAAGATTAAAATCGAAGCGGGAACTCAAAGTGGTAAGCTTGTCAGGCTCAGGGGGAAAGGACTTCCTTCTGTAGAATCTTATGGAAATGGGGATTTGTTAGTGAATATAAATATTTGGACCCCCAAGACCCTCACAAAAGAAGAGCGTAAGACTTTGGAGGATCTTAAGAAATCAGCGAACTTCCAACCCGAAACAGGCCATGGTGAACGTGGGTTTTTTGACAAAGTCACCGATTTATTCTCATGAACGATTCTCATTCTCTTGAATTATTTGACGTATCGAAACGATATGGAACTCACATCGCATTAGATGGCGTTAGTTTAGAAGTACCTCAAGGGAGTATTTTTGGTTTGTTGGGGCCCAACGGAGCCGGTAAGACGACACTCATTCGCATGGTAGCAGGAATTACTGGACCTGACCAAGGTTCTATTTCTTATTTCGGCCAGCCGATGTCATCTGAGCATGTCAGTTCATTGGGATATCTGCCAGAAGAAAGGGGATTGTATAAAAACATGCGTGTCGGAGAACAAGCCATGTATTTTGCCAGGCTTAGAGGCATGGGAAAAAAAGAAGCTGAGAGAGAATTGGTGGACTGGTTTGACCGTTTGGAAGTAAATGGATGGTGGGACAAAGAGGTGGCTGATTTGAGTAAGGGCATGGCACAGAAGATTCAATTTATCGTTGCCGTACTTCATAAACCCAAATTCCTCATACTCGACGAGCCTTTGAGCGGTTTTGATCCCATAAACGCGTCAAGAATACGTGCAGAAATAAATAGGCTTAGAGATGAGTTTGGCACAACAATCCTCCTTTCAACACATGATATGTCTAGTGTCGATGAGTTATGCGATCATGTCGCATTGATTAACAACGGAAAGAAAATCCTTGAGGGGCCAGTAAGTTCGCTCAGGGAGAAGGCAAGAGCGGGAAGAATAGAATTGAAATTCCGGGGAAATCTCATAGGCTTTACTGCTGCATTAGGCGCTGGAGCTGTTTTACATGAGGCATCAAGCCTTGGAGACAACATGCACGATGTCGTTCTGGGGCTTCCCCCGTCTATTCCTATTGAAAAGTTTCTGAAATGGGCAACTTCAGAAGTTGATGTGCTTTCTTGTACACCGAAATCAGTGAGTATGGATGAGGTTTTCTTACATGCAGTTCAAGCGGTTTCAAATACAGTTTCATCATGAATCGTTGGTTAATCGTTTTAGGCAGAGAGTATAAGACACGCGTAAGAAAGCGCGCATTTATTATTTCTACACTTCTGGGACCTTTGTTAATGGTCGGCGTTATTGCCGCAATTGTCTTTATTGGGTTGTCATCCACTGAGATGAATTCAAAGGTTCTGATCGTCGATCACAATAAAATACTGACTTATTCGATGCCAGGTGAGGGTGACATTTTGTTGCCCAGTTGCCCCGAGTGTTTCCCAGAAAGGCGCTTTTTGGAATATAGATTTTCCAGCAACGCTTTAGATACAGAATCGTTTCTTGAGAGTGAGTTTACAGCGATGGTTGAGCTTGACGATGGGATTATGCAGAGTGCAAAAGCACTTTTGAAATATGAATCTGCTGCGCCGATGAAAGTGCAGTCAGCAGTTAAAAGAGATTTGGGAGAGGCGATAGAACGCTTGAGAGTGAAATCAGAATCCACACTTGATTATGACACCTATAAAAAGCTGAAAGTAAGAATAGGCCTTGTCACTCAGAATATTGTGACAGAAGATCGCAATGTTGAGAACAAGAGTGCCATCGGATTTGTCTTTTCTGTCTTCATGTTTATGTTCATTATGATATATGGCATGCATGTCATGCGAGGGGTGATTGAAGAGAAGAGCAATAGAATTGTAGAAGTGGTGATCAGTGTCGTGAAACCCGAGCATCTGATGGGCGCCAAAATTGTTGGGATAGGTCTTGTGGGGCTGACTCAAATTGCAGTTTGGTCACTTCTGTCTTGGCTTCTGTTTTTGGGATTCGGTGTTTATGCTGAAACATCAGGGATGCTCATAGATCTGATGGGTGAACAGGGCTCACAAGTTGCATCAACTGATTTTATGACTTTTATTCAGTCGAATGAGAAATTGGGGGTTTTACTTCAAGTGAATTGGGGAATGATGCTTGGATGGTGCGCATTTTTTTACTTGGCGGGGTTTGCCCTTTACGCATCACTGTTCGCAGCAATAGGCGCTGCAGTTGAGCAAGAATCCGATGCCCAATATCTACTTATGCCTGCAATGATCCCTTTGATGTTTAGCTACGTTGTGAACGTTTTTATCATTGAATCTCCAGACAGTATGCTTGCCACATTTTGTTCTTTCTTCCCTTTCACATCTCCGATTACAATGATGGTGAAGTTGAGTGTCGGCGTTCCGTGGTGGCATGTTGCAATTAGCGCTATTGTTTTGATCCTCACGGTTCTTCTGATGGTGAAGTTGGCAGGTAAAATATATAGAACTGGCATTTTAATGTATGGCAAAAAACCAAGTTTAAGAGAGATGGCGCGCTGGCTTATGTATAAAAATTCGTAATGCACCCCACGAAAAATCCACATAAGAAGGTGAAGTATAAAAGGGTCGCCGTGATTGATTGCGGAACAAACACATTTAATTTAAGAATAGTAGATGTTATTCCAGGTCTAGAAGAGGGGTTACGGCCATGGGCCAAGGTGTTCAGTCTTAGATTACCAGTCAGATTAGGCAAAGGAGGGATAGATAAGGGTGTGATTAGGCCTGACAGGATTGCGCGAGGACTTGATGCCATTGGTGTCATGAGAGAAACCATTCGCAATTACCAAACCGATGAAGTGTTTGTGATTGCGACGAGCGCTTTACGAGATGCATCCAACAGCAAGGTTTTCACGGAAAGTGTAGAAAACCTTTACGGTTATCAGGTACATATTATTTCTGGCGCCTCTGAAGCATCGCTGATTCAAGAAGGCATTAAGCTCACATATGCTCCTCCAGAAGGAGAAACAGTCTTAACATTGGATATCGGGGGGGGGAGTACGGAATGTGTCATTTGGGATAGTCAGAAGGTGGTTTGGGCGCGGAGCTTTAATGTTGGTGTTGCGCGATTGCAGGCGCTATTTAAATTTTCTGACAGGTTTGGCGAAGACGCTTATGAAAAAATGAAGCCCTATCTTGACGACATGCTCGCGCCACTTGCGCTTTCACTCTCAAACACAAACCCTTCTGTTATTCTAGGTTCGAGTGGGTCATTTGATACTTTTTATGCGCTGACTAAATCTGAATCTAAAAACGTTTTGCATGCGGGGAAGGATAAGAATCGGGATGATTCAAAACAAAAGTTTATATGTCATCCAAGTGCGGATGTCATCGATGTTAAAAAATTCGATGATTTGGCGGAAATTCTAATCAGAAATTCACTCAAGGATAGATTAAATATGCGCGGCATGCCTCCTGACAGAGCTGATTTGATTCCATATGCCTCTGCCATAGTCAAGTGGATTCAAAACGAAACCGAGATCAAACATTTCTACAGATCGAAATATGCTGTCAGGGAAGGTGTTCTGAGTAGAATTGTTGGGGGAGATAATGTGATTCCAGGTTTGACATCAAGTTTGGTTTAAGATATTCTGAGTGTAACTTTAAGCAAGTAAAAAATCATGGCACATATCCTTATAATTGATGACGAACAGCCGATACGCGCAAGCCTGAGGGAGATTCTCGAATACGAGGGACATACCATTGATGAGGCAGAAGATGGCGCCGATGGCGTTATTGCAGCTCAGAAAAAGCAATTTGATGTGGTGTTTTGTGACATCAAGATGCCTAAAATGGATGGTATTGATGTGTTAGATATGTTCAAGAAGAAGAATATTCTTACTCCAGTCATTATGATCTCGGGTCATGGTACGGTTGAAACAGCTGTTCAATCTCTTAAAAAGGGGGCCTTCGATTTCATTCAAAAGCCACTTGACTTGAATCGAATTCTACTAACACTGAAGCATGCGTTAGATAAAGATGAACTCGAAAAGGAAACAAAGCGACTGCGCCGAAAAGTCCACCACAATAAATCTTATCCAATTGTGGGTGAATCATCGGCAATAAAAGATCTTCTTGAAATGGTTGATAGGGTGTCAGCGACTGATGCACGCGTATTAATTACGGGCGGAAACGGGTCTGGAAAGGAGCTCGTTGCACGTCAACTGCACAACGGAAGTGACAGGAAATCCAATCCATTCATTGAAGTAAATTGTGCAGCTATTCCTTCTGAATTAATTGAGAGTGAGTTGTTTGGTCATGAAAAAGGATCATTTACAAGTGCATTCAAACAAAGGAAAGGTAAATTTGAACTTGCAAATGGCGGGACATTGTTCCTTGATGAAGTAGGGGACATGGGGTCTGAGGCTCAAGCAAAAGTTTTAAGGGCACTCCAGGAAAATAAAATTACGCGTGTGGGTGGTGACAAAGACATCCAGGTGGATGTAAGAATTGTATCGGCCACAAATAAAGATCTTAAAGAAGAGATATCGAAAGGAAACTTTCGCGAGGACCTTTTTCACCGTCTTGCAGTTATCCCACTCCATGTACCCTCACTCAATGACAGAAGAGAAGATATTCCCTTGCTTGTGACACATTTCCTTGCGATTTTGGCAGAAGATCATGGTCAAGCCATCCCTAAGGTAGATAAAGATGCGTTGCGTCTTATCTGTCAAGCGGATTGGACAGGCAATGTGCGTGAATTAAGGAACGTGATGGAGAGATTGTTAATTCTCACTCCTTCAGGCACTTCTATTTCAAGTGAAATAGTCAGTAAATACGCACATTTGACGGCTTCTTAACTGTAAACTGTTAGGAATCAATATTTAAGAGGCAACCATGACTGTTGTGTCCCGTCTATCTTGTTGGATAACAAATCAATAAGATGAATTAAAATGAATCCTTTTACATTACTTGGTTTTGAACTTTCCGGTTCTATACAGTTGGCTTTGGTATTTATTGCCATCATTAGTGTGGTCGCAAACATCCTTCTTTTTGTAAAAGCGGATTTGCCTTGGTGGTCAGTATTTATACCATTTTACAACATTATGACTGGAATGAAGTTGATTGGACGTCCCACGTGGCATGCGTTTTTATTCTTCACACCTGCTGTAATTTACCTTTTCCCAAAAACGATTTTGGAAATTGCGCAAAGTTTTGGGAAGCATACGCTGTCAGACTATATTTTGGCACTGGTCTTTAATGTATTCTATATCTTGAATTTAGGTCTTTCTCCGGAGGAAGAGTATGTGGGTCCTGCTTACAAACGATTAGCGTTAAAATCCAATAACACATTGAGCGCGACAGAAGACATGAATCTCGCTTAACGGCGTGTCTCTTTTGTCCCTTTCATTCAGATTACACGAATGAACTTGTACTTTATACGAGCCCTCCAGCCTTGCTGAGGGCTTCTTTTATGCCTTCTGGATAGGTTCCTCCGGCAGAGGCAAACATTGGTTGGCCTCCGCCACCTCCTCGGATATAACCGGCCAATTCTTTCACAATATCTCCGGCTTTTAATCCTTTTTCAGAAATTACATCATCGCTTATTGCGACAGCTATACCTGCTTTTCCATTGTTTCTGGATGCGAAGACACCTACAAATGGTGCGTGTTCGCTTTTAAGCTGGAATGCAAGATCTTTGATTGATTTGGCATCGAGTTTAAGTTCGCACGCAATGAAGTTAATGCCATTTTTATTGGTCATTTCCTTAACAAGATCTCCTTTTACATTCCCCGCTTCCTTACGTTGAAGAACCTCGAGTTCTTTTGTCAGTTTTGCATTGTTCGCAATAAGCTCTTCCACCGATTTGGGAAGATCTTTTGCGCCTTTGAAACTTTCACGTATTTGGGTCAGCGCATTGCGGTCGTGATGTGCCATACTTAGCGCGCCCGAACCAGTGACAGCTTCGATTCTTCTTATACCCGATGCGACTGATGTTTCTGTTGTAATTCGCAAAGTCCCGATTGAACCAGTTGCAGAGACATGAATCCCGCCGCAGAGTTCTTTTGAAGATCCAAACCCGATCATTCTCACTGACGTTCCATATTTCTCTCCAAACAACATCATGGCTCCTGCCTTTTTTGCATCTTCGAGTGCCAAATTGCGTTTTTCATCAAGTGGGATGTTTGCGAGAATCTTTTCATTGACACGATCTTCAATTTTTTGGACAGTGTCAGATTCAATCTTTTCGAAATGTGAAAAGTCAAACCGAAGGTTTTCGGGCCTTACAAGAGACCCCTTTTGTTCTACATGTGTGCCGAGAATATCTCTGAGGGCCTCATGTAGTAGGTGCGTCGCGGAGTGATTTCTAGAAGATGCCACTTGATTTGCAACATTTACTTCTGCTTGGAATGTCGCTGATGGATCGCTGGGAAGTTCAGTCAAGGTATGAACGATCAGATTGTTTTCCTTTTTTGTGTCAGTGACGTCGGTTTGAGTGTTCCCTGAAATGAGTCGTCCAGTATCCCCGACTTGACCTCCTCCTTCAGGATAGAATGGCGTTTGGTCGAGTACAACTTGATAGGAGGTTTTACCCTTTGCCTCTACTTTTCGATAGCGCAATATGTGACAATCGCATGTTGTATGATCATAGCCTATGAATTCTGTTTTTTCCTCAGATGGCGTGACCTCGACCCAGTCTTCAGTGGATATTTTACCCGCAGAACGTGAACGCGATTTTTGACCTTCTAGTTCCAAATTAAATCCTTCTTCGTCGACGCTCATGCCACTTTCCGAAGCCATTAAAGCAGTGAGGTCAAATGGGAATCCAAATGTATCGTATAGCGCGAATGCGGTTTGGCCTGAAAGCGTGTCGCCGGCTTGCATTCCTTTAAGGTGTCCCTGTAGAAGCGCTATGCCGTGAGCAAGAGTACGTAGGAAACTCTCCTCTTCTTGTTTGATGACTCTTTCGATAAGCTTATGCTGCGTGGTAAGTTCAGGAAAAGCATCACCAAGTGACAGGATCAAAGCGGATACGAGCTCGTTCATGAATGGTTTCTCAAATCCCAAGAATGAATATCCGTATCTGATCGCTCGGCGAAGAATTCTTCGAATGACATACCCCGCACCAGTGTTTGATGGAAGTTGTCCATCACAGATACTAAATGAAACCGCTCTAACATGGTCTACAATGACACGAAAAGCGACATCATTCGGATTGTCTCCCGAGGTATATTTCTTACCACATAATTCAGATAGTTTATTGATAAGTGGACTGAATACGTCTGTGTCGTAATTGCTTTTTTTGCCTTGAATGGCCATGGCAAGTCGTTCAAATCCCATCCCTGTATCCACGTGTTTATTTGGCAGAGGAACAAGACTCCCGTTTGCCATTCTATTAAACTCCATAAAGACGAGGTTCCAAATTTCTACAACTTGTGGATGATCTTCATTGACCAATGTTGACCCTTTGGTGGTTTTTTTCTCTTCTGTAGATCGAAGATCAATGTGAATTTCGCTGCATGGACCGCACGGACCAGTTTCTCCCATTTCCCAGAAATTGTCCTTTTTACTGGCGGGTAATATCCGGTCTTCAGAGACATGTTTCTTCCAATATTTAATTGCATCTGAATCAATCTCTAGCTTGTCATCCTTGTCACCTTCGAAAACAGTGACATATAAATCCGCTTTGTTGAGTTTATACCTTTCGGTTAAAAGTTCCCACGCCCAATCGATCGCATCCTCTTTAAAATAATCCCCGAATGACCAATTCCCCAGCATCTCAAACATGGTGTGGTGGTAGGTATCGACACCGACCTCTTCAAGGTCATTGTGTTTTCCACTTACTCTCAGGCACTTTTGTGTGTCCGCGAGTCGTTTGTGAACAACAGGGCTGTTTCCAAGGAATAAATCTTTGAATGGGTTCATCCCTGCATTTGTGAACATCAAAGTTGGGTCATCCTTCAGAACCATAGGCGCTGAGGGGATGATTTTGTGATTTTTTTCTGCAAAAAAGTCCAAAAATGTTTTACGAATTATGCGAGATTCCATGAGTCTTATTTGAGTTTGTGAAATTAATCAATACTCATCTGTCAAAAATGCACGAAGTTTGCAACTTATGAGCCACTTTAAAAATACAAAATTTAATCCCGAATCCCTTCAGATAGAAGAGGTTCCATTTGCGCTTAAGGACTACGTTTTGTGGTCTTTACGCAAGGTAGGATGGATTTTAATCGTGGGAACCGCGTCTATTTTTCTTTTCGATTACGCTTTTGACTCCCCAAAAGATAGAGCTATGGAACGTGAAATTTCGTTTCTTGAGCATCAAATTTCTGGGCTTGAGGGTGATTTAGATGAAGTTGTAGATGTTTTAAACGATTTGGAGGTAAGAGATGACGCGATTTATAGAACAGTTTTCGGCGCGGAACCTTATCCTGAGCATAGACGTAATCCAGGTGTGGGAGGCGCAGATCGAACACGCGCGTTAAGAGGCTACGACCATACCGATGAGATGGCGAGTCTTCAGATTAAGATGTCAGAAGTCCAAAGACGTTTGGTTGCTCAAAGCAGATCTTTTGACGAAGTGATGGAACTTGCGGCGACACATGAAGATAGACTGCAATCAATTCCTGCCATTCAGCCTGTTAGAAATGATGATCTTAAAAGAATGGCCAGTGGTTGGGGGTACCGATTCCATCCGATTTACAAAGTCAGAAAATTTCATTATGGCATGGATTTTTCGGCGCCTACAGGTACTGAAATATTTGCAACTGGAGATGGTGAAGTTGTGAAGGTTAGAATGTCATATACAGGGTATGGTAGACATGTGGTGATACGACATGGATTTGGCTATGAAACACTGTACGCGCATATGAGTCGCGCAATTGTAAAAAAGGGCCAGAAGGTAAAACGAGGTGAAATTATCGGTCTTGTCGGAAATACGGGTACTTCCGTTGCGCCGCATGTGCACTATGAAGTGAGCAAGGATGGGGAGAAAGTAAATCCTGCGCATTATTATTTTAACGATCTCACTGCTGAGCAGTATGAGTTGATGCTGAAAAATGCAGAGGTGTCACATCAATCTTTTGACTAAGAAGTGATAAATTATTGTGGTTTTTAATTTAGGTTTGCTAGGTTGAGAATTAAGTCACTATCTTGCTGCTCCTCATGCCATTAAACAAGCCCATCCAAAAGCAATACTTCAGTATATCTGAGGTCGCCAACATGTTAGGTGTAAATGCGTCGCTTTTGAGGTTTTGGGAAAAGGAATTCGTCCAAATAAAACCCAAGACAAATGCCCGTGGCAAGCGGTCGTACACGTCAAATGACATCGAAATCATTCGTTCAGTTTATGTTCTTGTGAAGGAGAAGGGTTTTACATTAGATGGCGCGCGTAATGCCCTTAAAGCAAGAAAGGGAATGGGTGCTGAGATTGCGAATGAAGCAAGAGTGGAAGCCCAGTTAAAGCAAGCATCTGCACGAAAGAAAGAACTCGAAACGCCTGTCATTAAAGAAGCGCATAGAAAAGAGGTGGTCACGAGGTTGAAAAAGATACGCGCCGAGCTTTTAACACTCAGAGCAGACATCAAGTCATAGTTAGAACGACGTCGGCGTTCGATTTCTCATGTGCTATTTATGATTGTCTAAATGGTTTTTTACGTAATCTAAGATTCCGTCTTCTAATGTCGTAAATTCATTGGTATAGCCAGCCTCCCTTAGTTTTGATACATCAGCTTCCGTGAAATATTGATACGTGTCTCTGATGTCTTGAGGTGTATCGATGAAAACAATGTTTGGTTCACGCCCCATCGCATCGAATGTTGCCTTGACCAGGTCCAAGAAAGTTCGCCCTTTTCCAGATCCAAGGTTATAAAGTCCACTTTTCACGGTCAGTCGGTGATGCATCATGAACAGACACACATCACAAACGTCATCTACATACACAAAGTCTCTCGTTTGATGTCCGTCTTGATACTCATCCCTGTGTGAACGAAAGAGTTTCATTTGACCTGTTTCATTCACTTGTCTGTATGTGTGAAGGACCACTGAGGCCATTATGCTTTTGTGATTCTCGTTGGGTCCGAAAACATTAAAGAATTTTAAACCAGAATAAAAATATGGCGCTCGACTTTGCTTTAAAGCCCACTTGTCGAAATCATGCTTAGACGAACCATAGGGATTTAATGGTCTGAGATCTTCGACAATGTCATGCGTGTCAGAATAGCCTAATGCGCCATCTCCATAAGTGGCCGCAGAACTTGCGTAAATAAGGGCAATCCCAAATTCCACACACAGGTTCCAGATCTCTTTTGAGTAATTTAAGTTGAGTGTATTAAATATCTCAATGTCTTGTTCTGTGGTATCGGTCCGAGCCCCCAAATGGAAAATAAACTGAACTTGATTTTCGTTTTCTCTTAACCATTGCGGAAACTCGGTTCTTTCCACCTTTTGGTTGCATTTTATGTGATGGTGGTTGACGGTTTTATCGGCTCTAGAGAAGTCATCCACCAATACCAAATCGTTGTAATTATGGAGGTTAAGCCTCTCTGCCAACCTGCTGCCAATAAATCCAGCTGCTCCTGTAACGATTATCATGGTTGTAAAGGTATAACCTCTATCTTTGTATGTAGCAATGCATGATAAATCTATGAGTAAAAAAACAGTTTATATAAGCCGAAGAGCTCGATTTAATGCTGCTCACAAGCTTTACAATCCTGATTGGAGCGATGAGAAAAATCACGAGGTCTTTGGTAAGTGTGCAAATGCAAATTGGCATGGTCATAATTATGAACTCCATGTAACAGTCAAGGGTGTGCCTAATGATGATACAGGATATTGTATGGACATGAAAACGCTGTCGGACCTCATTAAAGAATTTGTAGAAGAGCCCTTAGATCATAAAAATTTGAACCTTGATGTTCCTTGGATGAAAGGTAAACGGGCTTCGACAGAAAATTTGATTATAGAAATTTGGAATCAGTTAGAAAAGCCTATTCAAGAATACAATTGCGCTTTACACAAGATTAGATTATACGAAACTGAGAACAATTATGCAGAATATTTTGGTGGAGAATAGATTATAAATCACGATGGCTTTATACAAACGAACAGACAATTACGACGAGAAAGCAATTTCAAAACTTGCTGAGGCATATCATTCTATTTTGGATGGAATTGGTGAAGATGTGCATAGAGAAGGGCTCCTTAAAACGCCAGAAAGAGTGTCGAAGGCTTTGGCTTTTATGACTTCTGGCATGGATGCGAATCCATCCGAGATTTTAAATTCAGCCCTTTTCACAGAAGATAATGATGAAATGGTCATCGTGAGAGATATTGAAGTCTTCAGCTTATGTGAACATCATATGTTGCCGTTCTTCGGCAAGGCCCATGTTGCATATATCCCTGATGGCAATATTGTCGGTCTCAGTAAAATACCGAGAGTCGTGGATGCATTTGCACGGCGACTTCAAGTCCAGGAACGACTGACCGAACAAATACGAGATTGCATTCAGGACACACTAAATCCGAAGGGTGTTGCGGTCGTTATCGAAGCGCAGCATCTTTGTATGCAAATGCGAGGCGTTGAAAAACAAGGGTGTGTCACAACAACAAGTGCCTTTACTGGTGCATTTCTAGCTGACCCAAAGACACGTTTGGAGTTGCTCAATTTGATTAATAGAAGTTAATAGTTCAAATGATATGAATACAAATCAACCTCCCCGCATCTTTGATGATGCTCACGCAACTGCTGAAGGATCACTTGCAAAGAATTTTGTAGCAAACGTTTTCTCATGGATGGTTGTTGGACTCCTGATCACCGGTTTTGTTGCCAGTTATGCTGCCTCTTCTGGGCTGTATGCGCAGTTGGTGGGGTCAGGTGGTCTAATGATGTGGGTTATTATGCTTTCTCCTTTTGCGTTCATCATTGCGATGAATGCAGGTTTGCAAAAATTCAGTGCAACGACCTTGACCGTGCTTTTCCTCGCCTTTTCTGGTGTGATGGGTTTGTCTTTAAGCTCAGTCTTTCTGGTGTATTCACTGGGTTCTATTACTCAGGTGTTTCTAATTACTGCAGGGACTTTTGCCGTGATGGCATTTGCAGGCTACACCACGAGTATGGATTTGAGCAAGCTAGGTTCTCTACTCTTTATGGCGCTGATTGGAATCATCATTGCCTCCATCGTCAATTTCTTTATGCAAAGTTCGATGATGGATTTTATCATAAGTGTCGGCGGTGTTCTCGTCTTTACTGGACTGGTTGCCTATGATACCCAACGTATCAAGCGCATAGGTGCAGGAGTGGAGTATGGCTCATCAGGAGCTACAAAGCTTGCGATTTTAGCAGCAGTATCTCTGTATCTCAACTTCGTCAATCTGTTTTTATTTCTTCTGCGTCTTTTAGGCAGCCGCGATTAGATTCAGAAATGTCTTATTGAATCATAATTCTTGACGTCGCCAGCCTCGCTTCATTGTTTTCTAAACTTATGACGTAGGGACCTGCAGGCAACATAGATGCCTGGAAGAAGAGTTTGGTTTCGCCAAAGAAGAGCATGCCGTCATGAATCACGTCAACTGTCCTTCCCAAAGCATCTATTAATAGAACTTTCACGTTTGCATCTTGTTTAAGATGAACGGGGATACATGTTAGTGCTGAGGCCGGGTTTGGGTATGCAGGCGCAAAAGCACCAATGTGAGATTCGCTGAAGTTGTCAATTCCAGAAATTGTAATTTCTCCAACATGGAAAGTCCACCATCCTTCAGGCGCAGGCATAGGACGTGACCCGGTTTTTCCGGACTCAGCAATTCCAGTGATATAGTAGAAGACATCTGAATCTTCTTCAGCGGCAGGAATCTCTGCGGTCCAATTCTCACCATCTCCGGTGTCGCTCATCGAGACTTCTGTCCAAGGTCCATTTGGAGTGTCGGAATAGAATAAATTTG
>CAJQPF010000055.1 GCA_905480095.1 uncultured Flavobacteriales bacterium | reverse complement strand
TACCATCTTCTCCGTCAAGCGCCTGATGGGTCGAAAAACCTCTTCCCGTGAAGTCCAAGAGGCCATGAAACACCTTCCCTATAAGATCATAGATGGAAACAATGGGGACGCCAATGTGGTTATCCGAGGTAAAAACTATAGCCCAGCCGAAGTCTCAGCCATGATTCTTCAGAAAATGAAACAAACAGCTGAGGATTATTTAGGTGAAAAAGTCACCGATGCCGTCATTACGGTTCCCGCTTACTTTGATGATAGCCAACGACAAGCCACAAAAGATGCCGGGCAAATCGCAGGCCTCAATGTATTGCGTATCATCAATGAGCCCACTGCGGCCTCCTTGGCCTATGGCCTCGACAAGAAAAAAGATGAACGGATTGCGGTCTATGATTTAGGGGGCGGAACATTCGATGTTTCCATTCTCGAAATCGGTGAAGGGGTCTTTGAGGTCAAATCAACCAATGGAGACACCTTCTTAGGTGGAGACGACTTCGATCTACGGGTGATTGATTGGCTCGTTGATGAATTCAAAAAAGACCAAGGCATAAATCTACGTGACGACCGGATGGCCCTTCAACGGCTCAAAGAAGCTGCCGAACGTGCCAAAATTGAATTATCCAGTTCCCAGGAAACCGAAATAAACTTGCCGTTCATCACGGCAGACGCGAGTGGGCCCAAACATTTAGTGCTCAAACTCACAAGATCCAAGTTTGAGCAATTGGTTGATGACCTGATTGAACGGTCAATCGCCCCCTGCAAAAAGGCCTTGGCTGATGCAGAAATGACGACCGGGGATATCAATGAGATCGTTCTGGTCGGCGGGATGACTCGCATGCCAAAGGTCATTGAACGAGTGAAGCAATTTTTTGGGAAAGAGCCACATAGAGGCGTCAACCCTGACGAAGTCGTGGCCATTGGAGCTGCCATTCAAGGCGGAGTGCTCAAAGGTGATGTCAAAGACGTGTTGTTATTGGATGTCACGCCGCTTTCACTCGGAATTGAAACGTTGGGTGGAGTCTTCACCAGGCTCATTGAACGGAACACCACCATTCCCACAAAAAAGAGCCAAATTTTCTCGACAGCCGCCGACAACCAAACAGCGGTTACGATCAGGGTTTTCCAAGGTGAACGAGAAATGGCTAATGACAATAAATTATTAGGCCAATTCGACCTCGTCGGTCTTCCTCCTGCACCACGAGGCATGCCTCAAATTGAAGTCACGTTTGATATTGACGCCAACGGAATCGTGCATGTATCGGCCAAAGATATGGCCACTCAAAAGGAACAATCTATTCAAATCACGGCTTCCAGTGGGTTAAGCAAAGAAGAAGTCGAGCGCCTGGTTAAAGACGCGGAAGCGCATACCGAAGAAGACAAAAAGAAACGTGAACTGGTTGAACTAAAAAATCAAGCCGACACGCTCATGTACAGTACGGAAAAGAATTTAAGCGAACATGGTGATAAAATTAGTGAAGAAGAGAAAACCAATATCACGACTGCCATTGATGCCCTGAAAAAGGCGCTTGAAGAATCAGACCTGGAAACCCTGAAAACTGCCATGCAGAATCTCACGACGGCTTCGCATAAACTGGCCGAAGAAATGTATAAAAAGGCATCGGCAGATGCCGCCGAATCTGCTGGGCCAGGTCCAGACGGTGATTCAGGACCATCCGCCTCAGGATCAGAAGAAGCCTCTGGTGGCGATGAAAAGGTTGTTGATGCTGAATTCGAAGAAGTTGATAAAGGAAAAGGTTAAGAACACACATCCATGATAAGAACCGTTTTTCATTTGATCCATCCTCAGCATCTCTTTGGCAGGCACCCTTAATGGCACAAGCAGGGAAACGTGATTATTACGAGGTGCTGGAGGTGGAGAGGAGTGCCTCTGAAGATGAAATAAAAAAAGCATTCCGAAAACTTGCCAGACTGCACCATCCTGATCTTCACTCCGAACCGGAAAAGAAAAAAACTGCTGAGGTGAAATTCAAAGAAGCGGGAGAAGCCTACGAAGTCCTCAGCGATTCCGAACGTCGGCAAAAATACGACATGTTTGGGCATGCCGCGGCAGGCCAAGGAGGCGGCCACGAAGGATTTGGTGGCGGGGGTTTCGGAGATGTCTTTGGCGATATTTTTGAAGACTTCTTTGGCGGGGGTCGAGGACGAAGTCGCGCCGAACAAGGAAATGATCTTCAATATAATCTAGAGATATCCTTCGAAGAAGCTATTAACGGCAAAGAAGCCAAACTGAAAATTCCTCGTTGGGAAGTCTGCGAGACCTGCCAAGGAACCGGAGCTAAATCCGAGCAATCCGTCAAAGCCTGTTCGGCCTGTCGCGGAGCCGGTCAAATTCGCTTACAGCAAGGCTTTTTCACTATCAACCGAACCTGCGGTCAATGCCAAGGGTCAGGGAAAATTATTGCAGATCCATGCAAAAGCTGCCGTGGTCAAAGACGAGTCCATAAGGAACGTATGCTCTCGGTCACCATTCCTGCAGGCGTGGAATCAGGGATGCGCTTACGACTTTCGCATGAGGGCGAGCATGGGATGAATGGAGGGCCGCCAGGCGATCTTTATGTGGCCTTAAACGTCAAACCCCATCCTCATTTTGTCCGAAAAGGCCAAGACATTCTCTATGACCGCCGCCTTCATTTTGTCACTGCCACACTTGGTGGCAAGGTGGAAGTACCGACGTTAAACGGCAACACCATGGTCAAAATTCCGGAAGGCACCCAACACGATCAAATTCTCCGGTTAAAAGGCCTTGGCGCGCCAGGCCTTAAATCTCACACTCGTGGCGACCAACTGATTCGAATCAAAATTGATATCCCTACCAAACTGACGCCACAGCAACGGGAACTTCTGAATGCCTTTGCTGAAGAAAGTGACCTGAACAACGAGTATCAAGGGGAAGGCCTCTTCGACAAAGTCAAAAATCTGTTTGACTAAACCATTCTTTCCGGTTTCATTCCTACACCGTTTCAGTTCACATGCCTGTTTTCTTCATCCATTCCCAAGATGTTGTGGATGGCGTGGTGACGATCACTGATCCACTCCTGGGCCATATCGCAAAAAGCTTACGCGCCAAGGCTGGGGATTCCCTTCTTTTCAATGACGACCGAGGGCATCGTTATCATACAACTGTCGTTCAAATCACCAAGCAGACTCTGCAAGCCAAGATTCAACACGCAGAAGACCCTCCCCTCTCCACTCGACCTCCCCTCATTCTGGCGCAAGCGCTTCTCAAGGGGGAAAAAATGGGGTGGGTCATCCAAAAGGCCACGGAACTCGGGGTCTCAGCGATTATTCCCCTCATAACCGATCGAGTCATACTCAAACTGTCTGAAAAACAAGAAGAGACCCATCAAGCACGATGGATGCGAATTGCCTTGGAAGCCGCTCAACAAAGTGAGCGCTGGACACTGCCGACCATTTTGCCACTGCAAACATTTCAACAGTTACTGGAAACCCCT
>CAJQPF010000054.1 GCA_905480095.1 uncultured Flavobacteriales bacterium | reverse complement strand
GAGGGTTTTTAACAACAATAGGGGAAAACTATATTATTGCGCGTGAAAGTGGATGTTCAGACATGGAATGTGCGCCTTTACTTTGTGTTTATGCTTATTAAATCTATTTCAGGTATTCGAGGAACAATTGGCGGCTCTGTAGGAGAATGTCTTACGCCACCAGATATCGTTCGTTTTGCAACAGGCTATGGTGCATGGATTCTTTCTAAGATTGAGGTGGAGAGTTCCACGACACCAACAGTTGTATTGGGCAGAGATGCCAGGATGTCGGGTCAAATGGTCAGTGATTTAATTTCTTCTACGTTGAATGCTTTGGGAATTAATGTGGTTGATCTGGGTTTGAGTACGACTCCAACGGTCGAATTGGCTGTTCCTGAACTTGGCGCGAATGGAGGGATTATTGTTACCGCATCCCACAATCCGAAAGCGTGGAATGCGTTAAAACTTCTAGATGAGCGTGGAGAGTTTCTTTCGGCTTCTGAAGGAGAAAGGGTTCTGGAGTTGTCGGATACACACATCCAATATGCAGAGGTGGATGATTTGGGAACGACCTCTCACGATGATTCGTGGTTAAAGTGGCATGTTCAACATGTGTTGAATCTCGATTTGGTCAATGCGCATTCTGTGAGAAGCGCAGGTTTAAAAGTAGCAGTTGATGCTGTGAATTCATCGGGCGGTATTGCGATTCCGATGTTGTTAGAAAGCCTTGGGGTGGAAATGGTGAAAGTTCATTGTGAACCTACAGGGGATTTTGCCCACAACCCTGAGCCATTGCCAAAACATTTGACAGACCTGATGAAAGTTGTTGTTGATCAGAAATGTGATCTGGGTATTAGTGTGGATCCAGACGTAGACAGGCTGTGTTTCGTGAACGAAGATGGTACTTTTTTCGGAGAGGAATACACCCTTGTCGCTGTGGCGGATTACGTGTTGTCAAAGACACCCGGAAATACGGTAAGCAATTTGAGTTCGACCAGGGCGTTGCGCGTCATTACCGAACGTCATGGGGGGATGTATACAGCCTCTGCAGTAGGTGAAGTAAATGTCGTCGAAGCGATTCGCAATACACAAGCAATCATTGGAGGTGAGGGGAACGGAGGCATTATTTATCCGACTTCTCACTCCGGCAGAGATGCTTTGGTAGGCGTAGGTTTGTTTTTAAGCCACCTTGTTGAGACTGGATTAAAGTGCAGTGAATTAAGACAGACATATCCCAGCTTTGTGATCCAAAAAGACAAATTATCCCTCCCAGATTCTGGCGTAGAGGAGGCTTTGGAAACATTGGTGTTGAATCATCCAGAGGCCAAAGTGAATGCCATAGATGGTGTGAAGTTTGACCTGGAAGATGGATGGGTACATCTCAGGAGAAGCAATACGGAGCCCATTATTCGTGTTTACGCAGAATCGGATACAAATGAAGCTTCACAAAACCTTGCTAATAGGTTTAAAACTGAGTTACAAGAGCTTCTTACGCGATTTGCATAATTACTGAGCTTAAATCTTACATTTGCAAACCGAATCAATGTTTACGAAGTGAAATCTATTTATCTCGATAATGCTGCGACGACACAGCTCGCACCCGAAGTAGCCGAAGCCATGATTCCTGTGCTTAGGGATGTTTATGGAAACCCATCATCTACGCACGCAATAGGAAGGAAAGCAAAGGCGCTGATAGAAATGAGCAGAAGAGACATTGCGCATTTACTTGGGTGTGAACCCCGTTCTATTACTTTCACTTCGGGCGGTACAGAGGCAGACAATCTTGCTTTAAGAGCTGCAGTCAAAGATTTGGGATGCAAAAGAATCGTTACTTCTAAGGCGGAGCATATTGCAGTTATTGCGAGTTCAGAAAAAATGTCCCAGTTGTTCGACATCGAAGTGGTATATGTGAAACATCATTCTGATGGCACTGTTGACTGTGATGATTTAAGAAATATTTTGGCGTCTGGTCCCAAGACGATTGTCAGTCTAATGCACGCAAATAATGAGGTGGGGGTCATACAGCCTCTTGATGAAATTGCCAAAGCCTGTAGGGAAACGAATGCATATTTCCACAGTGACACGGTCCAAACGATGGCACATTATCCCTTTCAACTCGATGCACTAGAAATAGATTTCCTGACGTGTTCAGCACATAAGTTTCACGGTCCAAAAGGAACTGGCTTCTTGTACACACATCCCAGGAATAAAATTAAAAGTCAAATCGTGGGAGGGGGGCAAGAGCGTGGATTGAGGAGCGGTACTGAAAACCTGCATGGGATTGTGGGGTTGGCCAAAGCCTTGCAACTCGCATATGCTGAGCTTGACGATCATTCCATTCATGTTCGAGGCGTCAAAAAGTATATGGTTGAAGGGTTGAAGCGCAGAATCGCCGGAGTGCGTTTTAATGCAGATTCCGACAAAGAGAACAGACTCTATACCGTATTAAGTGTCAAATTCCCACCCCATCCAAACAGCGGTATGGCTTTATTCTTGCTTGACCTAGAGGGTATTTCTTGTTCTGGCGGAAGCGCCTGTTCAAGTGGCGCCACTAAAGGTTCACACGTCCTGAAAGCACTAGGATACCATGATCCCACCAGAGCAAGTCTTCGGTTTTCGTTTTCGAGGTACACGACATTTGAAGATATTGACATGGCTCTTGAAGCCATTTCTCGTGTCTTTGCACCCATTGAATCTTCAGCCACAGTAAGCTGATGTCAGTCATTCACTGATGCCAATTAACAGACTTTTTTCTTCGATTATTCGCCTCAGGATGGCAAAGATTAATTGGATGTTGCAGAATCCTGTTGAGTCTCAAAAATCTGTGTATTTTGATTTGGTAAATGGTCTAAAGCAAACCAAGTTTGGTGAAGATCACGGTTTCTCCAAGGTCTCAAAAACGATTGCTTTAAGGGACTTTAAATCTCAGATACCCATCAGGACGTATGATGAGATTAAACCTTGGATTCTAAGAGCGCAAGAAGGAGCGCACAATGTGCTTTGGGAAGGTGGGGTCAGTTGGTTCGCAAAAACATCCGGCACAACTTCAGACCGTTCAAAATTACTACCTGTAACTCAAGATTCTCTCAAATCTTGTCATTACAAAGGTGGGAGAGATTTGCTGGCCATGTTCTGTGACCAAAGACCGAATGCCCCTCTTTATTTGGGGAAGCATCTTATCATTGGAGGGAGTAGTACACTGCATGCCAATGGAAGTGGTTCATATACGGGTGATTTGTCTGCCATCATCGTCCGAAACCTTCCGACTTGGGTTGAAATGCGAAGAACTCCAGGACGTGAGATTACTTTGCTTGAGGATTGGGAGGAGAAGGTTGATTTAATGGTGGATCAAATCATTCGTGAAGACGTGAGGATCCTTGCGGGTATTCCCAGTTGGATGCTTGTCGTTACAAAAAGAGTTCTTGAGAAAACGGGCGCGTCAGGCTTGGATGAGGTGTGGCCAAACCTGTGGTTATATATGCATGGAGGCGTAGGGTTTTCGCCTTATAAATCTGAATTCCAAAGATTAATAAAGTCTCCCAACATGAACTATATGGAGACCTATAATGCTTCAGAAGGGTTCTTTAGCATTCAGGATTCTTTAGAAAGGGACGACATGGCTTTGTTGTTAAATCACGGGATTTATTATGAATTTATTCCACGAGACGAGGCAGGAGGGAGCAACCCAATGACGCTTGCATTGCAGGAGTTAGAAGTAGGCGAAGAATATGCCGTCGTTATTTCTACAAATGCTGGATTGTGGAGGTATATGCTAGGTGATGTCGTTCGTTTGACCAGTCGGAATCCATATCGCATTCAAGTCACAGGCAGAGTCTCTTCTTTTTTAAATGTCGTTGGCGAAGAATTGATGGTGGATCAAGTGGAAAAAGCGATTTCATCTGCCATGTTAAAACTTGCATTATCCGTCAAAGACTTTACCGTTGCGCCACGTTTTGCAGATGATGGACATCCGATTGGACACACTTGGGCCATCGAGTTGTTGTCACAGAATGAAACAGCATTTTCGCAGTTTGATTTGGGCGTGACTTTAGACAATGAACTCAAGTTGTTGAGTTCAGATTATGATGCGAAAAGAACAGGAGACCTGGTTCTTCAAATGCCTGATATACAATTGGTGCCGTGTGGTACATTTGAGCGTTGGCTTAAAGAAAACAACAAGTTGGGTGGCCAACACAAGATTCTGAGGCTTTCAAATACACGGACATTTTTAGATGAAATACTAAGAGTTATCCCCAATCGATATACAATGCTTGGTTAGGCTTCAAATAGGTGTTAGTTTTCGCGCTGAATAAGTCACATAACGAAGTATAAAAATGCATTTAGCAGTCGCAGGAAATATAGGGTCAGGCAAAACCACTCTCACTACGCTTTTAGCAAAGCACTATAAATACACACCTCATTACGAGAGTGTAGATGACAATCCTTATCTCAATGATTTTTATAAAGACATGCAACGTTGGTCTTTCAATTTGCAGGTTTACTTTTTAAACTCTCGATTTGCGCAATTAATCGATTTGAAGGAGAAAGGGAAGCCAATGATTCAAGACAGGACTATTTATGAGGACGCTCACATTTTTGCACCAAACCTAAACGCGATGGGGCTTATGTCAACGCGTGACCATGAGAATTATAGAATATTGTTCGATTTAATGGAAACCTTTGTTTCGCCGCCTGACTTAATGATTTACTTGAGGGCTTCAGTCCCAAAGTTGGTGTCTCAGATTCAAAAAAGAGGAAGAGATTACGAAGAGTCAATTCGTCTGGATTACCTAAATCGTTTGAATGAAAGGTATGAAGCATGGATTTCTACATATACAAAAGGTGAGCTTCTTATTATTGATGTAGATGATTTAGAATTTGGCGACAACAAAGAAGATCTAAGCAAAATCATTGAGGCTATAGATGCAAAACTTCATGGTTTGTTTGAGAAAGCCAAGTAAGATGTCTCCCTCTTAAGCATAAAAAAAGCCACGCATTTGCGTGGCTTTTTTGTGTTTCAAACTTTTAAGTTTAGAGCGCTAAAAATGCGAATGAGATGAGTACGTCATCATTGATTGCTCTGTCTCCCAGGTTGTCAAAAAAAGATCCAGACCCATACGTGAGCTCATGTTTGGTTCGATCCATGAAAAACTCTCCAGTGATGTTATAGCCCATCCCTCCCTCGGATAACTTTTGTGCCTTTATCTTAAATGGGATCTCATAATCTACAGCAACGCCGTGCATGTCGAGTGTACATAAAAGTGTCTTTGTGCCATCCTTATTGATTGAAGAACTGTTGAAAGAAAGCTTTGCTTCTGGGAACTTATCTACATCAAAAAAGTCTTCATCCTTCAGGTGTTTGTCAAAGTTTTCTTTTGAATCGCCATCGATATCGGTGACTTCAAAGCCATTCATATCGAATGAAACAAGACCTTTTGTAATGACACCATTTTCAACTTTAAATTTCCCTTTTGATGCAGGAATAATGCCTGTATGACCTGAACCTGATATTTTCTTTGCGGTCCAATTTATACGAGGCTTATTTTTTGTTAATGAATACTTTCCGTCAGGAATGCCCAACTCACCAACAGTGGTCGATACTTGTGGTTTCGTCTCATTTTTAGACGGGGCGTCTGAATTTTCATTTGAAGATTCAGAGTTACAAGAAGTGACTAAGAACACTCCAAAGGCAAAAAGAATATGCGAGAACTTCATGGTTTACTTTTTAACAAAGACTTCATTCGATGCGGTAACGTGTTCAACCTTTGCATCGATTGATGTGTCTTCATTGTTTGTGTGACTGTGATTGTCTCCTCCTGCAAGAAGAGGCGCAATAACAAGACCGATTAGGCAAGTCAACTTAATAAGAATGTTCATTGATGGGCCAGATGTATCCTTAAACGGATCACCCACTGTATCTCCAGTAACAGCAGCTTTGTGGGCTTCTGAACCTTTGTAAGTCATTTCGCCATCAATCTCAACACCTGCTTCAAAGCTCTTCTTTGCATTGTCCCAAGCACCACCTGCGTTGTTTTGGAAGATCGCCCAAAGAACACCACTTACCGTGACGCCAGCCATATAAGAACCGAGTGGCTCAGCACCCATAGTGAACCCTATGATAATTGGAGAAACGATTGTAATCGCACCAGGAAGCATCATCTCTTTGAGGGCCGCTTTTGTGCTAATATCAACACACTTGCTGTATTCAGGTTGCCCTGTTCCTTCCATAATTCCAGGAATCTCTTTAAACTGGCGTCTCACCTCTTTTACCATCTCCATCGCAGCCTTTCCGACTGATTTCATAGCGAGTGCAGAGAACACTACAGGAATCATCGCACCCACAAACAGTGTTGCTAGAACGTCCGCCTTGAAAATGTTAATTCCATCAATACCAGTCATGGTAACGTAGGCAGCGAAAAGTGCCAAAGCAGTCAAAGCAGCCGATGCAATAGCAAAGCCTTTCCCGATCGCTGCCGTTGTGTTTCCAACAGAATCGAGAATATCTGTACGCTCACGGACTTCAGCAGGCAGTTCACACATCTCAGCAATACCTCCCGCGTTGTCTGCGATAGGTCCAAATGCATCGATCGCCAATTGCATAGCTGTAGTTGCCATCATGGCACATGCTGCAATCGCAACCCCATAGAATCCTGCGAATTCGTAAGATGCGTAAATTGCAACGGCAAAAAGAAGAATAGGTCCGAAGGTCGAAATCATGCCCGTTGACAATCCAGCGATGATGTTCGTTCCAGCGCCTGTATTAGAATTGCGAACGATGTCCATGACAGGCTTTTTGCCGAGTCCAGTATAGTACTCAGTCATCCAGCTAATTCCACCTCCTACACCAAGTCCTACAAGAACAGCATAGAAAACGTTGATTGAAGCGAAAGGAGTTGCAGACTTCTCAGCGTCTTGGAAGAAATTCATAGATATCATATCAGGGAGCATCCAATCAATCAGGAAGTAACAAGCAATCGCTGTCATAATGATAGAGCCCCAGTTTCCTTTGTTAAGTGCAGATTGAACTTCAGCTTCTTTTCCGTCGTCAGTCACGTTAATGAACTTCGTTGCGATCAGAGAGAATATAATACCAAGCGCTGAGATGACAAGCGGTAGGAGTAGTGTAGCGAGGCCACCGAACCCGTCCGCGTATTCAGCGCCCATGTCACGTACAACGTAAACCCCTAGGACCATTGCGGCTAGTACTGTTGCCACGTATGATCCGAACAGGTCTGCACCCATGCCGGCTACGTCACCTACGTTATCACCTACGTTATCTGCAATAGTCGCAGGGTTACGTGGATCATCCTCAGGAATACCAGCTTCAACCTTACCGACTAAATCAGCACCAACGTCAGCTGCTTTGGTGTAAATACCTCCTCCAACACGCGCAAACAGCGCAATTGATTCAGCACCTAACGAGAAACCAGCAAGTGCTTCAAGCACGATAATCATGTCTTGCCATTTTGTAGGATCCGGCAGACCACCAGCTATTCCTAGTATAGACGTCTTAATTAAAATAATGAAAATAATACTCAATCCAAAAACAGCCAAACCTGCCACGCCAAGTCCCATCACTGTCCCTCCAGTGAAAGATACTTTCAAGGCTTTCGACAAGCTCGTCTTTGCTGCTTCAGCAGTCCTCACATTTGCTTCAGTTGCGATGCGCATCCCGATGTTTCCAGCAATAGCAGAAAATACTGCACCTATGACAAAGGCCACAACGATAAACCAATGCGTGTTTGGTACAAGCGTTGAGACGACTGCAAGCGCCGTTCCAGAAATCACTACAAAAATGGCCAGTAGTCGATATTCAGCGTTCAGGAATGCAAGCGCTCCTTCGTGAATATAGGTTGCGATTTCCGTCATTCTGTCGTTGCCCTTAGGTTGTTTGCGAACCCAAGAACCTTGAATAGCCATAATGATTAAGCCGAAAATGGCAATTGTAGGGACCAGATAAAGAATGTTGTCAATTAAAAATTGCATGATATTGATTTATAGGTTAATCGGATAAGTTTCTCGAAAATTATTACTTAATGTACGTTACAGTTTTTACAGCTTCCACAATTTCTTTTATTTGTGGTGTTGCTTCTTCAATGAGTGTCGTTGCAAAGGCATAAGGCGTGTCTGACTGACAGATTCTCACAATTGGCGCGTCTAAATAATCAAACGCATTGCGTTGAACCCGATAAGCCACCTCAGATGAGACAGAGCTTACAGGGAAACTTTCCTCAACAATCACGAGACGGTTTGTTTTCTTGATAGATTCAATAATGGTGTCTAAATCAAGAGGCCTAATTGTAATGAGATCGATAATTTCAACGTCGATGTCTTCTTTCGCCAATTCATCTGCTGCAGCATGTACAGTTTTGAGAATCTTGCCAAAGGATACGATGGTAACGTCAGATCCTTTCTGTCTCACGTTTGCTTTTCCTATCGGTACAAGGAATTCTCCGTCTGGAATCATTCCTTTGTCGCCGTACATTTTTTCAGACTCCATAATTAATACAGGGTCGTTGTCGCGAATGGCAGATTTTAAAAGTCCTTTCGCTTCATAAGGTGTGAATGGCGTGACAACTTTCAATCCAGGAATCGCAGAGTACATCGCTTCATAGCTCTGACTGTGCGTTGCCGCCAATTGTCCGGCGGGCCCGTTTGGTCCTCGAAAAACGATGGGAACAGTATACTGCCCGCCACTCATTTGTAGCATCTTGGCAGCGTGATTGATGATTTGGTCTGAAGCCAAAACAGCAAAATTCCAAGTCATATATTCCACAATGGGTCGAAGTCCATTCATCGCTGCTCCGACAGCGATGCCAGTAAAACCAAGCTCTGCAATAGGTGTGTCGATGACTCTCCGCGCACCAAATTCATCAAGCATACCTTTTGAAGCTTTATATGCTCCGTTGTATTCAGCAACTTCTTCACCGATTAGAAATACACGCTCATCACGTCGCATTTCTTCACTCATTGCTTCAGCTACAGCTTCTCTATATGTAATTTCACGCATGTTTTTAGGGAACTATTAGGGCGGCAAAGGTAAGTTAATATTCTCAACCTTCACTTCATACCTTTGTCGTCCCGAGAAATGAATCTTGGATTATATTTACTTGAGTATGAAATTGCTTGTTTGTATAAGTAAAGCACCGGATACGACTAGCCGTATCGCCTTTACAGACGGAGATAAACGCTTCGATGAGAGTGGCGTTCAATTTATTGTAAACCCTTATGATGAATGGTATGCGCTCGTTCGCGCGATTGAACTCGTAGAACAAAATGGCGGTTCTGTCACGACAATCACTGTCGGCGAGGCTTCCTGCGATCCCATTGTTAGAAAAGCTCTTGCGATAGGTGCGACAGATGCGGTCCGAATAGATGCGATCCCAACCGACTCTTCTCAAGTTGCGAGATTAATTGCAAATTATGCAAAAGATCAAGGCTATGATATTATTCTCGGTGGTAAGGAAACAATAGATAATAACTCTTCTGCTGTTCCTGCAATGATTGCAGAGTGCCTAGATCTACCTTATGTCGCGCTCGTTACAAAATTAGAAATGTCTGGTGATGAGGCGACTTTAACTGCGGAAACAACGGGAGGGACAAATAACCTGTCAGTGAAAGGCACATTTGTAATGAGTGCAACAAAGGGAATTGCTGAACAAAGAATACCCAACATGAGAGGCATCATGTCTGCGAGAACGAAACAGCTTCAGGTTGTGGAGGCCTCTGCAGTTGAGATTTCAACTCAGGTGGATGTTTTCAAGCTTCCACCACTGAAAGGCGATTGTGTCATCGTAGATGCAGATAACCCTGCAGAGTTGGTTCGTGTTTTACGTGAAGAAGCAAAAATTATTTAAGATGTCAGTATTAGTATATATATCAACGCAAGCAGGTAAAGCCACAAATGCGGGCTTGGAAGTCGCATCGTATGCTTCTGCACTTCAAACAGGAGAAGTTATTGCGCTCGTAGCGGGTGACATTTCAGGAGATGGAGGTCTTGGTGCTGTGGGTGTTTCTAAAGTTATGCATTGTGCTGACGCTCTTACCGACAATAGTCAGCAATCCAAGCTCACAAAAGAAGCCGCCTTATCCATTGGTGCAAAGGCGGTCGTTTTTTCAGGGAATAGTATCGGAAATTCTATCGCACCTCGAGTGGCCATTGCAATGAATGCTGGATATGTTGCTGGAGCGACAGGTCTACCAGAAGGAAAAACATACACACGCAACGTTTTTAGTGGAAAAGCAACGGCTCATGTTCAAGTGACTACTGAGACGATTGTGATTGCTGTGACGCCAAATTCATTTGGGATAAAAAACACAGGAGGGTCTGAAGCAGTGGTTGAAGCATTTTCTGCCGATGTGGGTGAGGCAAGAGTGACATTAAATGGTTTTACGCCGACAAGTTCAGAAGGCACTGTGCCACTTCCTGAAGCGATCAGAGTTGTTTCTGCGGGCCGAGGGCTCAAAGGGCCTGAGAATTGGGGGATTGTAGAAGATTTGGCGAAGGCATTGGGCGCATCGACGGCATGCAGTCGTCCTGTGGGTGACATGGGCTGGCGTCCTCATCATGAGCACGTAGGCCAAACGGGCATTACCATCCGTCCGGACCTTTACATTGCGTGTGGCATATCGGGTGCAATTCAACATCTTGCGGGTGTGAATCAAAGCAAAGTCATTGTCGTGATCAATACAGATCCTGAAGCGCCTTTCTTTAAAGCTGCTGATTATGGCATTGTGGGTGATGTATTCGAAGTTCTTCCTAAATTAACGGCAGCGATTAACGCACTCTAAAAGTTTAAGTTTAGATAGAAATGAAAAAAATAGACCTCGAAATATTTGATATATCCCATAGCGGGACTAATTCAGGGGCCTATGCTATGGTTTTAGTTGAGAAGGGCGGCAACAGGAAAATTCCTATTATTATAGGTAGTTCCGAAGCTCAGGCGATTGCCATAGAGCTTGAGAACATGAAGCCGAGCAGGCCTTTAACGCATGACCTGTATAAAAACACGCTGACTTCATTTAATATGACGGTCACTGAAGTGTTGATTTACAATTACAATGAGGGTATATTTTTCGCGAAAGTCATCGTCACAGATGGTGAACGAATCATAGAAATTGATTCCAGATCCTCCGATGCTGTAGCGATTGCGGTTCGGTTTAGAATTCCTATTAAATGCTATGAGACGATTCTTCAATCTATGGGAATCGATCCAAGTGATGATTCCACTTCTGAGGGTGATCTAGATGAAGATGGAGAAATCGTTTTTGGGGATGTTGTTGAAGATGTGGAGAAGCCCCCAAAGCAAATAGATAAATCGGAGGAATTAAAGGCGTTGCGAGATAAATTGAATCACGCAATTGAAAATGAAGAATATGAGGCTGCATCTATATTAAAGATGGCCATTGAAAAACTTGAATCTGAGAAATAAGATCACCATGAAAAAAGTAGGTATCATTATGGGCAGTACTTCTGATCTCCCGGTTATGGAAGAGGCGATGCGTGTGCTCGATGAGTTAGGCGTTCCTTACGAATCTACTGTTGTAAGTGCACATAGGACACCTGACCGTATGGCTGAATATGCGTCTACTGCCGTTGAGCGAGGGTTATCTGTGATTATTGCAGGCGCTGGTGGCGCAGCTCACCTGCCAGGGATGACAGCATCTTACACCCCTTTGCCAGTCATTGGGGTGCCTGTAAAAAGCAGAAATTCGATTGATGGTTGGGATTCAGTTCTGAGTATTCTGCAGATGCCTTCTGGTGTTCCAGTAGCAACCGTAGCGCTTGATGGGGCTAGGAATGCGGGTATTCTCGCTGCGCAAATCATGGCCTGTTCAGATACCGTTCTTCTTGATCGAATCATCCTATTTAAGAATAGTCTGAAATTAAAGGTCGAAAATGCAACTTCAACAGTAGAGAATCACACACCATCTTAATGTCGCATTTATCTTTTACGCCTTCGGAATTAAGTCCCCAAAAACGCCATTCATTTTTATTAGGCGGGATTTCTCCGCGGCCTATCGCATTTGCGAGCACGATAGATTTGGAAGGAAAGGTCAACTTGGCGCCATTTAGTTACTTCAATGTTTTTTCAGCAAACCCACCCATCTTGATTTTTTCTCCAGCGAGAAGAGGCCGAGATAACACGACGAAGCATACCCTCGACAATGTCCTTTCAGTTCCTGAGGTCGTTGTGAACCTCGTCGATTTTAATTTGGTTCATGCGTGTTCACTTGCCAGTACGGATTACGCTGCCGGAGTGAACGAATTTGAAAAAGCAGGCCTCACGGAGATCCCCTCTGATACCATAACACCTCCCAGAGTGATGGAATCACCGGTCTCGTTCGAATGTAAAGTGCTTAGGGTGGATTCATTTGGCGACAATCCAGGTGCTGGAAACCTTGTGGTGTGTGAAATTAATCGCATGCATTTCAGGGAAGATGTGCTCGACTCTAATGGATTGCCTGATGCGCAATTGCTTGACCTCGTGGGGCGATGTGGCGGTTCTCATTATGTCAGAGCTTCTGGAGATGCATTGTTTGAAATACCTAAGCCCGTATCGAATTTGGGAATAGGCGTCGACAATATTCCACAGGACATTCGTCACAGTCGGTTTTTAACGGGCAGACATTTGGCAATGCTGGGTAACATTGAGTCTCTTCCTGATGAAACAGATGTCAATGATTATAAATTGATGGAATTGTCATCCATTTTCATGGATTACTGTGACGATGGGGAGCAATTAGAAAAAGAACTCCATTTACATTCAGTTCGACTACTTGACAGTGGAAATGTTAATGAAGCGTGGAAAACCCTTCTTAGTTTTAACCTCGGATAGTATTGTTTTTGCAAAGTCTTATTTTACCTTTATGGTATGTCATTTGAGGTAAAAGGTAAGATTAAAGTTCTGTACGATCGTCAGGACTTTCCAAGCGGCTTTTATAAGCGCGATTTCGTTATAACTACAAACGAACAATATCCACAAGATATTAAATTTGGCGCGCTCAAAGAGCGTGTTGATCAACTAAATGGCCTTGTAGAAGGCGATGAGTTAACGGTCAAATTTGATGTTAGAGGAAGAGAGTACAACGGCAACTACTATGTAGATTTAAATGCTTGGCGTATTGAACGCGGTGTTCAAGGTCAAGCTCCTGCAGCGAACAACGCTGATGCACAGACGCCATCGGAATCTGTGAGTACTGCACCACTTCCAGAAGTTGAGCCAGTCGAGTTAAGTGCTGCGCCTTCAACGGATGACGACCTGCCGTTTTAGTCAGCCTCATTTTATAGTTCATAGTGGAAAATCCCCGCATGCCCAAACTTTCTGATTGGCTTGAGGCTTATTCGCGCGGATTTCAACGTTTCCTTCCTTCACCATTTGCAATAGCGCTTATTCTCACAGCTGTCGCCTTTGTGAGTGCGTTCGCGATTGAAAGCGATGGGTTTGAGCCTGTTTTAAAAGCGTGGTCGACTGGTTTGTGGAACCCCGATTTGATGAGGTTTGGTTTTCAAGCCATGTTTATGCTTGTACTTGGTCACGTTCTTGCCCTTTCTAAACCTGTATCCAAATTCTTGCGTGTTGTCGTGGATGTGGCCATGCGTAACACCAGATATGCTGCTGCGTGGGTCGCGCTATTTGCAATGTTGCTAGGTTGGATCAATTGGGGGCTGGGACTTGTCGCAGGGGCGTTATTGGCCAAATCGGTCATCGACAGGTCACGTATTGAAAATGCAGAGATCAGCCCTGGTTTAATTGGCGCCGCTGGGTATATGGGGTTGCTGGTTTGGCACAGTGGTCTAAGTGGAAGCGCACCATTAAAAGTGGCAGAACCTGACCACTTAATGTCTCTTTATCCGAATGGTGCGAATTGGTCAATTCCCTTAGAAGAAGCCATTTCTATTTCTAGAACAGTTTTTACAAGCTGGAATTTTGCGATTACGCTTGCGGTGATCATTGCCATTGTTTTGCTTTTTACTTTCTTAGGGGCAACTGTGGGAAGTAAGTCGGTTGAGATGAGATCAAATAACGATGTCAGTGATGCCCAGGTAATCAACCCCATGAATGCAAAGCGCGGATCTAGGTCTGTGGCAGAAGCTTTAGATACGGGGAAGATTCTGGCGTGGTCTTTTGGAATCGTATGTACAGGAACTGCAATATGGCTTGCCGTAGGTAGTTTTGGTTCGAATACGACAAGTCTTGGATTTGTGACACCTGATTGGATTAATTTAATTTTATTGGGTTTGGCCATGCTCGCGCATGGCTCAGTGTCCAATATGTTGAACGCTCTAGAAAAAGCGATAGGGGGCGCATCAGGAATTCTTCTTCAATTCCCCATTTATTTCGGCATTATGGGGATCGTAACGGGAACTGGGTTGGCGGATGTTTTGTCGGGCGCTTTGGTCTCGGCGACGACTTCTGGTACATTGCCGTTGGCGATTTTTGGATCTTCGGGCTTGCTAAACATCTTCGTTCCCAGTGGGGGAGGGCAGTGGGCGGTTCAAGGTCCCTTGGTGATAGAATCATGTCACGCAATGGGCATAAGTCTGGAAAAAGGAATCATGGCCATGGCCTATGGTGATCAGTGGACGAATATGTTGCAGCCTTTTTGGGCGCTTCCTTTGTTGGGGATTACCGGGCTGAAAGCAAGGGATATCTTGCCATATACGCTTGCCGCTCTCATCGTTTCCGGTCTGGTGTTTGTTGTTTCTCTGCTTATTCTCGCTTAAAAATGATGGTTGAATCAATACGATTCAATTACAAGATATCTTTGCACCTGAAATGGCTCAAGAATTCCACACATTTACGCTACCCAATGGCATCCGTGTCATTCATAAAGAAGTGCCAAGGGCGGCCAGTCATATTGCCCTTGTTGTAAATGCGGGAACGCGTGATGAAGTGAAAGGCGAAGCTGGTGTGGCGCATTTTATAGAACATTGCCTTTTTAAGGGGACAAGAAAGCGCAAGACTTTTCATATTCTAAATAGATTAGAAAGGGTCGGTGGGGATTTGAATGCATATACGACGAAAGAAGAAACGTGGATCAGTGCTTCATTTTTAGAGCGGGACTTAGGAAGGGCGATTGAATTGGTATCCGACATTGTATTTAACTCAACGTTCCCAGAAAAGGAAATCATTAAGGAACGCGATGTGATTTTAGATGAAATCGCATCTGTTTTGGACAATCCGAGTGATGTGATTTTCGATGAGTTTGAGGAACGATTGTTTGGAACACATTCGCTAGGAAGAACGATTCTGGGCACCACTGATTCAGTCCGAAGTCTTGGTGTAGAAGAAATCAAGAACTTTATCAATCGCAATTATTGTACTGACTCTATGGTGTTTGCATCCGTTGGATCTACCCCGATTAAGAAATTTAAGAAACTGTGCCAGAAATACTTGAGCCAAGAAACAGGTAAATCTAACGCAATTCAAAGGGTCGCACCACGTCCTCAAGAAGTCTTTGATGAGCGTACTGAGCAAGACACCCATCAAGTTCATCATCTTCTCGGAGGTTTGACTGTCGGAGCAGATCATCCCGACAAACTTCCCCTCACCTTGATTGCGAATTATTTGGGTGGTCCGGCGATGAATTGTCGTTTAAGCCTCAACATTCGCGAAAAATATGGGATGGCTTATCACATTGAAGCTGGCTATTCTCCTTATCAGGACAGTGGCGTGTTTTCTGTGTACTTCGGGACTGACAGGAGACATCATAAGAAGGTAGAGTCATTGGTGAATAAAGAGCTTAAACTACTATGCGAAAATCGTTTAGGCGTGAGGCAGCTTCACGATGCAAAAAAGCAGCTGATCGGCCAAATTGCACTTAGTCAAGATAGTGGGCCAGCAATGATGACTGGTTTGGCAAAGAGTTTTTTATTATACAATCGTGTGCAACCTCTTGCGGACTTTTTTCAATCAATAGAGCAAATTTCATCCGAGGATATTCTCCGTGTTTCTAATCAGTTTATCAGTCCTGAAAAGCTCAGCAGACTCGTCTACCTTGACAAACTGACCTCGTAGTGATCACCTTGTCGAAAATTTGTGTACATCATCGTGATCAGATTGAATGTCGTTTTTAACTGAACGCATTTTCAGACTGATCATCGCCCATTCTCTGTTTCCATCTAGAAGCAGTTGACGAACAGCTTCATCATCATTGTCTGCGCCTTCTGCAATAAGCGCGAGTTTGGAGAACTTGTTTTCTCTCAACCAAACACATGCCTTTTTCTCACCTTCGGCACCTCTAATTAAAGCCATAAGCTCAGGATGCCCTTCTTTCATAAGCCATGATCTTGCGTTGTCATCTAAATTTAACGCATATGTAAAAGCGGAGAGTTCGGCATAGCCATTTGAGGTTAGCCAGTCCCTTAATTTTATATTTCCACTAATCGCTTCTGCCCATGCGACGATTATTTTTGGAGAGTACTGCTTCACGGCTGTAAGGTAAGTACCTTTGCGAACTCGTGATAAAAACACCTACACTATTTACAAAAACATTCGTCCTTCTATGTTCTAGTACGGTGATGTTTATGGCCAGTTTTGGAATGATTATGCCTGAATTGCCTGGGTATCTTCAACTCATGGGGGCTGGTCATCTGTTGGGATATATTGTGGGGTTATTCACTTTAGGCGCTTTGGTGTCAAGGTTTTTCTCAGGAAAAATTGCGGACAGAGCAGGCAGGAAGGTGGTGATGATTATTGGCACAGCAGTGACAGCAATTGCTGGTTTCCTATATGTGTTGATTCATTATTTCCATACATCAAATCATGACGACTTAGAAACTGGTATGTTGGGGGTTTGGCTTTTTTTGGGTCTCAGATTCTTTCATGGTTTGAGCACTGGCTTCCGTCCTGCGGGTTCAAGTGCACTCCTCACAGATATCGTGCCTGCAGATAGAAGGGGAGAAGCTTTGGGTTATTTGGGCGTAGCCGGAAACACGGGGATGGCTGGAGGACCCGCCTTAGGGAGTTTGCTCACTGTAGAATATGGATATGCGGAGATGTTTATATGCTCGTCACTTCTGGGCATCGTGGCACTGTTCTTAACCCTAAAATTGCCCGAAACTTTGCCGAATGCTAGACCTATTCGACACTCTGATTTAAATGTCTTTAAAGGGAAGAATTTTGAGATATCAGTTTGGCCAGCGGCACTTTCATTGCTCCCAGTCGCTTGTGCTTTCGGCGTTTTTCTGACCATTACGCCCGATTTCGTTTCAAACCTTGGGTATCAACACAAAGGCGTTTTTTACACGATTATTGTCGTTGGATCTATTTCAATGAGGTTAGTCGTTGGAAAGGCCTCGGACAGATATGGTCGAGAACCAATTTTAGCGATCGGTGGATTCCTTCTGTTTTTAGGGATGGGTATCTTGTCTTATTCAACGACACAACTGTGGGCAGCAATAGGTGGTGTGGTTTATGGTCTCTCCATTGGCATAAATATGCCGACTATTTTTGCGTGGACAGCCGATCTGGCCCCCAAGGGTAAAATTGCATTGGCAATTGGTACATCCTTGGTCTCTTTGGAAATAGGAATAGGCTTGGGCGCGTTTATTTCAGGCTCTCTTTTCTCATCGGACTATTCTTGGCTCCCCTTGATATATAGATTTTGTGCCTTATCTGGCTTGATTATGGCACTTGTTCTTCTGTTTGCAAAGCGCAAAACGATGACGACTGTGAATTAACCATCCCGTGTTTAATAACTACTTAAGATATAGTAGGAATTGTGAAGATATTGCACGTACTTTTCAGGTATGGAGACAAAAATTGCAGAAAGCCTCAAGATTGCGCAAAAGGATCGCACCGAAGTGATGGGTGAATTCCTGAATCTTAAAGCTGAGCTCGTTCGAACCCAGCAACGCAACGATGACCTTAGGTCTGAGAACCACGCACTTAGAGAATCTTTAAATGCGACAGAGCATATGGCTCAGAATCTTCTGACTTACGTTAACGACAACGCTTAGTCGATCCCATTTTGGATTGAGCGTCGCACTGGTTGTCTGGTGCCAGTTACGCTTCTAAACTTTCTAATGAAGCTGAATTTGTTGTAAATCCTCGGTCTAATTTTTTAAATAGACCTTGTAAAACTTTTCCAGGTCCTACTTCGGTAACTGAAGTGGCACCAAAGGCGATCATCGCTTCCATTGTCTGAGTCCATTTAACTGGAGCGGTTAATTGATCAATTAGATTTTTCCGAATAGTTGCCACATCAACCTCAGCTGACGCACTTACATTTTGAAAAATAGGACAGCTTAAAGGTTGAATGTCTGTGTTCTCTATGGCTTCCTTAAGCTTTTCTCTTGCTGATTCCATAATTGGAGAGTGGAATGCGCCTCCAACAGGTAGCATCAGTGCTCTACGCGCTCCTGCTTCCTTCAGTGTCTCACATGCCAATTCCACGGCCGCTATTTCTCCCGAAATCACAATTTGTCCAGGGCAATTATAGTTTGCGGCAACGACAACGCCTTCAGTTTGGTCACAAATTTGCTCGACGATTTTATTTTCTAACCCTAAAACAGCTGCCATGGTCGATGGGTTTGATTCACATGCTGATTGCATGGCATTCGCTCTTGCGGAAACCAAACGTAAACCATCTTCGAAGGACAAACCTCCAGCCACAACCAACGCGCTAAATTCACCGAGACTGTGACCAGCGACCATGTCTGGGTTCATGTTCCCAAGTACTTCAGCTAAAATGACTGAGTGTAGGAAGATAGCTGGTTGTGTTACTTTGGTTTGTTTGAGTTCATCAATTGTGCCCTGAAACATGATTTCACCAATATTGAATCCAAGGATATCATTCGCAGATTCGAAACGTGCTCTTGCAAGTGCGGAGTAATCGTGTAAATCTTTTCCCATCCCTGAGAATTGAGCTCCCTGACCAGGGAATACAAATGCTTTCATAAATATATTTTTACTTTTCTAATGATAATACAGTGTATTATCTAATCAGGAATACGTTGCCAGTTGAAATTTTTGCACCTCTTCCGTCAACTTGTTTGAGTTCAATTTTCCAGCTATATGACTCCGTAGAGCTCACGAAGTGAGTGCCATCTCCATCTGAAGTATTGTCACCTATCCAAGGTTCGCCTATCGTTGTGGAGTTAAACACCAGCTTGCCCCATCTGTCGTACACCCAGCACTCGTAACTTATAATAAATTCCTCACCGTTTATGTGAGGGATCCATGCGTCGTTATTTCCATCATTGTTTGGTGTGAATGCATTTGGCACGAAAATCTGTAATTCGCTGTTTACGAAAATCGTTTGTGTTGTAGCGTCTGTACAGCCATATTCGTTTGTGACGAGCAATTGTACGTCATAGGTGTCAGCTCTCTCATATTCATGTTCAGGGCTTACTTCAGAGGACCCTTCTCCATCTCCAAAAGACCATATGTATTCTGCCCCACCTTCAGATTCATTTTCGAAAGTGACGATGGGGTCTAAGATGGTGATTTCTTCTGGAGTCACAATGAAATTTGCTATTGGCGGGTACCAAGCTTGGAATGCCGTATCGAGTTCAAGTCTTACCGCACATCCTTCGTCGCTGATAACGATAAATTCAGCTTCATAAATACCTGGGAATATCACATCGATTGTGAGAGGTGATGCAAAGTTGTTTGGAATCACAAATCCTGGAACCTCAAGTTCGAATGAAGCTGCCCCAATAGACGTATTGAGTATTTCTACTTCAAGCGGCAAACATATCGAGTTCTGCAAAAAGGTCACCTCAGGAATCGGCAGCTCATAGACCTCAAAATCATTAAATGTTTGAGAAGTACATCCTTCAATGTCTGTAACCTCAAGTCCAACAGTAAACACCCCTGTGCCAGAAGCAACCAACTGAGGTGCCTCTTCACTTGTTTCTGTGCAATCTGTGACACCTGTGGGGAATACGGTCCAAGCATATGGTTCAGCGCCGCCAGAGCATGTAAGTCCCAATATGTCGGAAGAAATGTTTTCAATTAAAATGTCAGCGTCGCCATTGATATCAAAACATATTGCGTCTTGTTCAAATGTGAAATCCGCAACTGGAATTGGATGAACGGTGACGTCTACGTTTTCTGTTGTGATACAATTTGGATTGGATGACGATATTGCTGTAAAGCTGACGGCATAAACACAATCTCCCAATGCGTAATTGTCACACTCAAAAGTGACTTGAGGATTGGCAATGCCAGTAGGGGAGGTTCCATTGCCGAAATTCCATGCTGAGACAGATGACAGTGTGGATGTGGAGTTAAAATTGACCGTTACGGGGCTACATCCTTCCGTGACATCAGCATCTAGAGTAACAACAGGGTATTCAGACATTGTTACAGTAAGCGCTGAATTTGCGGTACAGTTGTTCCCATCGAGCACAAACAATGCAACATCCGAGGAGCCTTCTGTATATAAAGGACAGAAATCGAACGTATTTCCATTTGTGTATGACGTTCCGTCTAAGGTCCAGTCGAGTGTCAAGGGAAGCGCAGGAGTGTTGTCCCAATCGATTTCAAAATTGATACATGATCCCGTACATATCGCGTTTAATCCATCGAATGAGAAGGAAGGCGCCAAATTGATCTCTCTATCAAACACTGAATTTGTTGCGCATGTTAACCCTGCTGCATCGGCAAAGATGATGCTTCCTGTCACATCAATGTTAAGATTGCCAGCAGCAATATCTATAAAGGACAGAGACAATATGTTTTGATTAGGGTTAGCTGCATCAACGACTTCTGATGAAGCGTCTTCGTTGGGCGTACTCACCCAAACATAGGATTCAGCGCCTGCAACATCAATAGTAATGTCAGAGCCCTCGCATGCCAGGCCATCTAATGAAAAAGCAAGTTCCGGATTGTCTCTCACATCAGAGACAACGGTGCTTTCTGTTGTGCAGTCAAAATCACTTCCAATCAGGATTGAAGGCACGGTTAATGTTGACGTAGCAGTAAATACGTCACCATCACTCACGGGGTGAAAACCAACACCAGTTGTGTTCTCTATCGCGCCCATGACATCCCACGTAATAACACCATTGGATGTAATGTCAATCTGTAATGTGTCACCTTCGCAAATCGGAGAAGTAGATAAGTTCAATTGTGCGTTTTCTAAAACCTCAACATCGATGGATGATTCCCCCACACAACCATTGTTATCTGTCGCCACACATGACACATTTTGAACGCCAGCATCATCTGGGAATACAAAGGGTATAAGAATGCTATTGTCTGTTGAAGGTAGGTTGTTCGAATTCAGTGCCCATTCAAAAGTATATGATAAGGGATCCATTCCGCCAGTTGTTATAAGGGCATCATTTGTCCCACAAATAAGCGCGCCATCTACAGCGAGGTCTACATCGGGTAAATCAAGAATATCCAACGAGAATGCCAAGTCAGTAAAACAGGATATGCCAGGATATACGATTTCTCCAGTGACAGTCCCTTGAAGTGGGGATTCAATAAACGTAGGGTATGTTGCAGTTTCATTATTCTGAGACAGTGGCACAGGAGACCAGGTATAAGAGTCAGCGCCAGATGCTGTAACAATGGGATTCAGGTCCGCACAGAAAAATGTTCCTGAGATGGGGTCGATTGACAAATCTGGGTTTTGCTGAACAACAGCTGAGTTTGAGGCAGTGCCTGTACAAATGAGTTCTCCAATCGATGTGCTTGGATATGTGATCGTGCCAATCACATCAACAATCGTCCCGTTTGCCACAATTGCTGCGTTTGGATTCACGCTGACATTTGTGAAAAGTGGGCTTGGCCATTCATAGTTCATGGCATTGCCATTCGCCATAAATTCAACAGCATCTCCTTCACATGCTGGCGAAGATGTTAAAGAAAATTCAACCCCTTCGTAAACTTCAATCGATATTGCATCCTGCGTGACACAACCACTCTCGTCAGTGACATCTATCTCGATTGTTGACATTGAACCCACCTCGTTTAAATCAAAAGTAAGGTCACTAAATGGTCCACTCACTGTTTCTGTATTAAGTAGTGCGCCATCTTGACTCCATGAGATTGTATAAGGGGGAGTGCCAAAATTGAGTGCTGTTTCTATGGTTGCTATTTCAGTTGAACAATACACATCGTCATTGTCTAAAACGCCTAAGGTTGCAACAGGTGATGCGTTGATGGTGTAGCTAAAAGACGTTGTTGAAGAGCATCCATTTGCGCCCGCGCCGATCACATTTCCACTAATGAGTGCAATGTTTAAATTGTTGAAAGTAATTGAGTTGCCATTGTTGACGTCTGGAATAGGGTTGACATCCCAAAAATAAGAGACACCTCCTGAGGCGATCAGTGTAATGTCATCTCCTGCGCACACAGATCCAGAAGACGTCACTTGAATCACGGGCTGCTCTTCATACTCGACCATGAAATCAAAAGAAGTGCTACATGTCGTGGTGCCAAATGTAGAACTACCAGTGACTGAGATAACGCCATCATTTGTAAATAATGCAAAAGGAACATCTACGCAGTTTCCACTGAGATTTGGA
>CAJQPF010000053.1 GCA_905480095.1 uncultured Flavobacteriales bacterium | reverse complement strand
GTTGTCATCCATGTTTGCAAGGCCATTAAAATTACAGGCAGAGGATACTTGACATCCTGGGATTTCTGCATTGTCACATATGGAATTGCTGTTAAGGTCTTCACATCCATCGAAAGTATTTGGAATAGCGCAAACAGTACTCATTTCTTCTTCTCCGAAATGGTCGCCATAGGAATCCTCTCCTTCAGCCAATATTTCACCGGTTTCGGATGTTACACTGTAAGATCCGCCAAATTGCATGCCATCTCCAAAAGCATCGAAAATTGTAAAATCGTAGCATCCAACAGTGACACAGCCAGCTTGGATGTATGTTGTGCTGTTACTTGCTTCATAAGGACCACCAAACATGATGAGCCTATCCAAAGAGTCAACCAATGTCCAAGTTGTTTCGTTTCCATATGCATCAGGGGTTACTGAAACCGTGAAGTAGTCACTTTCTTCTACAGAGAATGTATGTGTGATCATGTCGTTTGAACTCCATCCATCTTCTCCGCCACCATCGAGGGTTATTTGGGCTTTAAGTGTATGTGTTCCATATGGAACAGAAATTTCAGGAAGTGAGACCATTTTTGATGTTCCTGGAGCAATAGAATCCTCATAATGTACTTTGAAGGGGTCATTTGAGTCAAGGGTAATGATGACTTCATAATTGTGAACAGTATTTACACCAAAATTTGAAATCTCAAGTTCAGGAGCAACCTCTGGAAGACATTGGGATTCTGTTGGATTCTTAAAGTAAATTGCCGCTAAGTCAGTTTCTGCAACGGGTATCCCTCCGAAACTTTCTAACAGTGATGACCTCGTAGAATTCAGTGTTGCTCTCATCCGTTCTGCTTGCCCTTGCGTAAAGGTGTTTCGGCAAGTCTCATCGGTATAGTCCATGTAATTTTCTATTTGAGCGTCTGGACAATTTACAGCGCCAGAGCAATATGCATTTGACGTTGTTGATGGGGTGTCACATACCTGATCTCCTTGAGTGTCGCAGTTTGTTTCATTCAGGCACTGACTTGTGCTGGATGTGTTGTAAAATGTGTGGTACAGCCCCATGCTATGTCCCACCTCATGTGTAATGACTCTGTTGAGGTCTGTGTATCCTTTAAGGTTACCGACTGTCCCAAAAGCATTGTACAAAATAACCACTCCGTCTCTCACATTTTCGAAAGGAAAGTATGCAAATCCCTGAACACCTCCTCCAGCGTCATTGTCATCTATTTCTGACACCACCCAAATATTTAAATAATCCTCTCTTGGCCAAGCCGAAAACGATTTTAACTCTGTTTCATCCGCTCCTACACCAATATTTCCACTTTTAATTCCTTCTTCTGCATAGTATGGAACTGATGATGCATCAACTCTGAGTATTCCATTTGAAGGCTCTCCTTCGGGTGTTCTCGCAGCAAGACAAAACTCGACAGCGACATCCACCCCAAGACCATCTCCATTGGTGCCAGCCATTTTTCTGAAATCCTCATTGAGACCATGAATGCCACTTAGTATTTGTTCATCAGTGATGTTCTCTTTTGTACCGATTGCATTTCCAGTATGCATGATGTGTACAACGACAGGGACTTTGTAAACTTCATCGAATACAACAGATCTATTGCGATCTGCTTTCATTCTATTTATTGCATTTTCTAACGCAGCAAAGCTCCTTTGGTATACTTCGGAGTTGTTAAGCGCTTCTTCGTGTACATCTGTAGATGCACATGTAGATGTTTGGGCCGAACCAATTGACGTTAGACACACAGCAAGTGTGAGTGTAAGCGTAAGTGTGAGTTTTTGAGAGAATTGCATTGTGATGATGATGATATGTGTCATCTCTTACGCAACTCAGGAATGTTAGGTTACAAAAATGGCGAGATATAATTCTCGCCATTTTGAAAAGCTATCGTAAAGCTTTTGTAAATAGTATGTTAAGCGTAATTTGCTCAGTGTCTTACTTTCCTTGTTCAGGAGCTTCTTCAATACCTAGAAGTTCAACTTCGAAAATAAGTGTTGCATATGGAGGAATTGGACCGCCTGGATTTGGACGTGCACCATAAGCGAGATCTTGGGGGATATAGAACGTCGTCTTTCCACCCACTTTCATGAGTTGTAATCCTTCAGTCCATCCAGGGATGACTCCATTTAAAGGAAAGGAGATTGGCTCTCCGCGTTTGTAACTTGAGTCAAACTCAGTCCCATCAAGCAGTGTTCCTTTGTAATGGACCGTTACTTTATCTGTGGGCCCTGGCTGGTTACCTGTTCCTTCAGTATCATGACGGTATTGTAATCCTGTTTCAGTGACATTGATGCCATCTTTATTTGCATTTTCTGCGAGAAAAGCTTCGCCTTCTGCTCTGTCAGCTTCAGATGCTTTTTCTTTGACCGCTTCCATTGCAGTTCGCACAAGAGCATCAGCTTCTTCAGGAGCCATTGTTGCATTGTCATTCATCACTGCAGAAAATCCGCTAGCAAGCGCTTCGCTGTTGATGTCATTCATCCCTTCGGATTTCATGTTGGTTGCGAATAAAACGCCAAGGGCATAAGAAACAGAATCCATTTGGGTAATGATTTGAGTTGAGTGAGAGGGTTGAGCGTTTGAGCAGCTTGGCATCGTTGAAACTAAAACGAGCATTGCTACAGCGCCGCGAAGGTAGTACGTGAATTTCATGTACGTGTTTTATTTATTTAAAAATCGGGTGAATATCATATTATTTGGTTGCGAAAGTTCGGGATTATAATGGTAATCTAGGTTGTTAAATGACATTAATTTTTTCACACCTGCCTCTCCTGATACTTTTTCTTGTATTGCAAACCTGGCCATGGCTCCACGTGCTTGTTTTGCGAATGTACTTATGGACTTAAATCCTTTGTTATTTTCTTCCTTAAATGTACAAGTGATGATCCGAGCATTGATTCCTGTTCTTTTGATCACGCTGCTGTATTCTTCACTTGCCAAATTTAGGATGATGTCACTTTTTTGTTCTATGAGTTTGTTTGTGAGAGGTGTTCTCAAATGATTCGACCAAAACGAATAAAGTGAGGTGTGGTCCTTATCTACTTTAAACCTCAACCCCATTTCTAGCCGATATGGCATCATTAAATCACATGGCCTTAGCATTCCATATAGCCCACTTAATATTAACAGATGTGACTGAGCGTATTTAATGTCAGATCTTTTCAATGTAGCAAGGTCGAGGAATTTAAACGCTGGTCCTTGCATTGCAAATCCACATGGGATAGCTCCAGCTTCTTGAGCTTCAATGATTGATTTGAAACATGCCCATTTCTGATGCCAATCCATTACTGTGCTTGAAAGCTTCTCAGATAATTTCATGAGACCCATCAATTCTGTTTGCTTGATGCTTTTAAGTTGAGACATCAGCACTGTCGCTTCGTCATAAAAATCATTCAAACTCTCCATTCCCTGAGGACATGAGGCGTTTATATCTATTGTTTTTGCGGGAGATAAAATGATTTGCATGTTTGCAAAGGTCGTGATAACAAATTGGCTTAGTATATTGCACACATGCAAAATTTGATTTACACTTTTTTTATTGCGTTCGCTCTCCTCATTTCAAACACACTTTGGTCACAATGTGCTTCTGATGAATCGACAGTTCAGATTGTGATTCTAACTGATGCTTGGGGATACGAACTTTATTGGGAACTTGTACCTCAAGGTCAATTATGTGGCGAGGCACCGGTACTCCTGAGTGGTGGGAACATGGATGTAGGGTGTGATGGTTTGGGTATGGGAGCTTCTGCTGGCATCTCTTATCCCAGCAATGGTACGTTCGTTTCTGATTTGATTTGTGTTGCGACAGACACTCAATTGGATTTGATTTATGTCGATTCATACGGAGATGGAGGTGGTGATTTTGTTGTTCTTATTAACGGCGAACAAACAGAAAATCTCGATGGCACAGGTTTTGGAAATACCTTTACGATTGATGTTGCCTCAAACGAATCAATTCCTCACGATAGTCCCTGTGATGCCGCTGACGTTTTAACCGATGGCACACCTTTATTTTTATCTTCAATAGATGCAACTTCTGGATATTTTGAAATGGGTCCACCCGCATTAGGGTGTAGCACTCCTGGAGGCTGGTGTGAAGGAGATGTCTCCGCTTCCGTTTGGGCAAAATTTACAGCTGAAGAGGGTGTGAGTTACAAGATCAATACGTGTAATACAGGGACCGATTTCGATACACAATTGGCAGCTTGGACTGTGAATGATTGTGGAGATTGGGATTCGTATTCTTTAGTTGCATCCAACGATGATGCAGGATGTGATGACGGGAACGTTTTTTCGAGCACGTGTTATACGTCGTGTTTCGAAGCTGGAACAGAGATCTATGTTCAAATCGATGGGTATTACGGAGCGTCGGGTCAAGTTGAGCTTAATGTAGAACCTTCGAATCTTGAACCTGTAATTGGCGCAACAGTTCGCAACATTAGTTGTGCGTTAGAATCAGAATTTAACCCTGACGGATCAATTCAAGTGTATGCATATTATGGGGGGCTTGATTGGAATGCCACATGGACTGGTCCATTTGGATATACTGGGACAGGCATGAGTATTTATGGTCTGTTACCAGGCGTGTATGATGTGGAGCTCGTTTCAAGTTGTTCAGGTGAAGTTTATGAATTTTCATATACAATTGTTAATCCTGAAGAACTTGAACTTTCTGTTTCAGTGACGTCATCATGTGAAAATGGTTCAGGAGGTTCTATCGATCTGGAAATTACAGGTGGTACAGGAGACATGAATATCGATTGGGACGGCCCAGAAAGCTTTGATTGGGATGGAGAGGATGTTTTGGAAGCAGAATCAGGGTGGTATTACGTAGAGGTTGAGGATGGCAATGGTTGTTCAGAGAATATTGACATTGAAGTTCCATATGTGGGAATCACGCCTTACAGTTTAGGGGAGGACTTTGAACTTTGTTCCGGAGACGATGAATTTTTCTTTGGACCAGTAGGGGATTATAACTACGAATGGCAAGATGGGTCCAATGGTCAGTTTTTTGTTTTAGAAACAGACCCCAACTTTTATACGACCGTTGTCGTCGGTTTATCTGTAACGAATGCATATGGATGTGAGCGTTCTGATGCGGTTGTGATTACTGTTGTGAATTGTGCGTTGTCAACTTCAAACATTGAGGGTGACTCAGATTGGTCTTTATCTCCGAATCCTGTTGCAGATTTTGCTGTAATGACATTGAAGGGGGTTGCCGATGGCAGTGTGTGTCATGTCAGAGATGCAAGCGGTAGGATTGTTCAAGCTTTTCCTGTAGCCCAAACCACAACCTTTGATGCTTCTGGATTGGAGTCTGGGGTTTATATGATTGATGTACAAAATAACCAGGGAGAAAGTGTTTGGCATTCTCGTATCGTGGTTCAATAATTTTATTTCTATGAACATATTTAATCGTTTAGTCGTTCTCCTTTGCGTGGGAGTGATGGGGTTGTTTTATAATCAAGCGCAAGCAAAGGAGGGGATGTGGATCCCAACGCTACTGAGTGCACTTGAAGGGGATATGCAAGCCATGGGGATGCGTCTCTCTGCTGAGGACATTTACAGTGTCAATCACAGTTCTTTGAAAGATGCTGTCGTTCACTTTGGCGGTGGATGTACCGCTGAGATGATAAGCTCTGAAGGGCTCCTTTTGACAAATCATCATTGTGGATATGGCCAGATTCAATATCACAGTTCAGTTGAAAACGATTATTTGAAAAATGGTTTCTGGGCAATGAATAAGTCCGAAGAGTTGCCCAATCCAGGGTTGACGGCTACATTTATTGACAGAATTCACGATGTAACTGAAAGAGTTGCTAAGGCATTACAGGGCTTAGTAGGAGAGGAGTTGGCAGCAGCACGCAAAGCGCTTTATAACGACATCGTCTCAGAATTTACCGAGGGTACAGATCTGACTGGTGGGGTGGTCTCTTTTGATTTTGGAAACCAACATTTTTTGATCACCAAGCGCACTTTTCTTGATGTACGCTTAGTTGGTGCACCTCCATCTGCGGTAGGTAAATTCGGTGGAGATACAGATAACTGGCTATGGCCTCGCCACACGGGTGATTTCAGTGTATTTAGAATTTATGCCTCATCTTCAAATGCGCCTGCAGAGTTTGGCCCAGAAAATATCCCCTATACCCCAAATCATCATTTCCCCGTATCCATAGATGGTGTTGAAGAAGGCGATTTTACAATGATTTTTGGCTTTCCAGGGAGCACCGAACAGTATTTGACGTCGGATGCAGTTGCGCATGTCATTGATCGCCTAAATCCCATGCGCATTGCCATGCGAGATGTGAGTCTCGCAATCATAAATTCTGCGCGAGCTTCTAGTGATGCGCTTCGCATCGCTTATGCCTCTAAACAAAGCAGTATTTCAAATGCTTGGAAGAAGTGGGAAGGCCAATCAAAAGGTCTCCTTGAACTCAATGCATTGGGGAAGAAACTTGAGCTGGAGTCTGAATTTATAGCAAGAGCCTCTGCTGTAGAAACACCTAACGTGGACTATGTCAAAGCGATCGGTGACATTCAGTCTGCGAATTCTGATTACTTTCCTTATCTAGAATCTCGTGCCTTGTTTATCGAATTGGTATATTACGGTCCTGATGTGTTGTTACATGCATTTGAGTTTGCGGACCTTATCGACGATTGGGATCGTTTGACTGAATCTGGGAAATTAGCGGAAAAGATTGCTGATCTGCAAGCACTCAATTCTGAATACGCTCGGAATTATGACGCCTCTGTTGACGAACAACTTCTGGGTGGACTCGTTTCGACATATTTAGAACTTGCACCAGAATCTTTGGTGCCAGAAATGATGGCTTCGACGTTTCATGCTTCTGGTTCAAGTGATTCATATGCCTCATCTTTTTTCGATAATTCTGTATTTGACAATCCAGAAGATCTTGAAGCATTGCTATTGAAAGCGAAACGCAAGCCATTTTTAAAGCTTAAAAAGGACCCTGCTTTTGAACTTATTATGGCATTGCGTGCGCATTATTTCAATGACGTTTCGCCAGGCTATAGAGCTGGAAGTTCAGAGATTCAAAAGGCAACAGCCATCTATACTAGAGGTTTGCGTGAACTCTTTCCTGAACAACTCTTTCCGGTAGATGCGAATTCTACACTTAGGTTATCGTACGGCAAAGTAGAGGGGTCGTCTCCTCATGACGGTATGAACTACGAGCCTTTGTCTACAGCGCATGGTATACTTCAAAAGTATAAGCCTGGAGATCCTGACTTCGACCTGCCTTCCGATTTGATCTCTGACCTCAAAGAAGGTGATTGGGGACGATACGGAAAAGATGGTGAATTGGTGGTATGCTTCACAGGGAGTAATCACACGACTGGAGGTAATTCTGGAAGTCCAGTGATCAATGGCGACGGGTATTTAGTCGGCATTAACTTTGATAGAAGTTGGGAAAGTACGATGAGCGATATTCATTTCGATGAATCGAGATGCAGGAACATTATGGTAGATATCCGTTATGTTCTATGGATCATTGATCACTATGCAGGTGCCAGTCATTTGGTTGATGAGATGACCTTAATCGATTCAGACGGTGAAGACGCAGGACTAAATTATAAGTAGGAGGTTCTTGTCTCAGTATTAGACAAGAAACGAGATTGCAAGGATGACGATTGCAAAAACTATTAAAGCGAACGTGACTGGTCCACCTATTTCGTTTTGTTGAGGCTCTTCATGTAGTGACATAGTTGCAATTTTTATTTTTGCTAATATACATATTGTCCTTCTTGTAAACAGACTTTTAAAATCTTGTTGATTAGTTCTTGTGAGTTTATGTTGTGAGTTATGTATCTTGTGCGCTGAATGAAAACTTTACTTTGCTCCTTGCTGTTGGGAGGGCTTTTATGCTGTTCGACATTGTCGCATGCGCAATCCCCTGCTTTTCCCTACAATCCTGATGTTGACTCAAACGCTTATATAGAGCTTACGGATTTGCTCTATTTTTTAGATTTGTATGGTCAATCTTGGTCATTTTCTAATCAATCGAACTTAGGGGATATGATGTATTATGGCCTCTATCAAGATGAAGGTGGTTTAAGCCAAATGGATTGGCTCAGCTTGCCAATAGGTAATGAGGGTCAACTTTTAACTGTATCGAATGGACTCCCTGAATGGAAGGATGCTGCCACGATAATGATTGAAGCATTCCCGTGTCTAGAAACACTCTGTGCTGATGTAGGTGATCAGATTTTTGGGTGTACAGTGATTGAAGCGTGTAATTATGATGTGAATGCAACAGATGACAACGGTACATGTGATTTTCTTTCATGTATCAATTTTGGCTGTACAGACACTCTTGCCTGTAACTATGATACGATTGCAGAATACGACAACGGCACATGTATTTACGCAAATTTCCCATACGACTGTGACGGTGAATGTGTCAATGACAATGATAACGACGGTATCTGTGATGGATCCGAGATCAATGGATGTACAGATACGACAGCATGTAACTACAGTGATATAGCGACAAATAATGATGGTTCATGTACATATGATTGTGGTTGTACAATTCCAGATGCGTGTAACTATGATGACACTGCGACACAAGATGATGGGTCGTGTGAATTCACATCATGTATTGTCATAGGGTGTACAGACCCTGTCGCTTGTAATTACAATCCAGATGCAGACTTCGATGATGGGTTTTGTGATTATATACAAGAAGGAGATTGCGACTGCGACGGAAACGAACCCGACGAATGTGGCGTATGCGGCGGGTCAGGCATC
>CAJQPF010000052.1 GCA_905480095.1 uncultured Flavobacteriales bacterium | reverse complement strand
TCGCCGACTGTGACCTGGCTCATCCGTTCTCCGAAACAGAGCAAAAAACGACTTTACCAGTCTCCCTATCCCCATCGGGCGTGCTGATTCGAAATCTCCACGAATCAACCAGGAAAAATAACGGATTGTTCGATGGCTTCGGTCCCCGTTTTGTTCTGTGAACGTTGTTTGTGAACGCCATCCCCCGCAGCAGATTTTGTTCAAAGCAATTTGGCTGGTGATCTCCGATCAGCCGTAGAAGATCAAGAAATTCAACGCTGCTGTGCAGGAAGCCCAAGCTCCTGTGAACCTCAGAGAATGGGAATAACTCACTGCCCCCTCTGCATCGGCTTGGCTGTGCTGTCAGCAGCTCGCTTCATGGCCCACTGCGTGATGGCTTTTCAACTCGAACGTGGCCATGCAGGTCGTACGACACACCCAGCAACCTTGCTGGGTGTGGTGTTTGAGCTTTAAGACGGTTTCCTTTTCAAGGATCGTTCCGGTCAATGAGGGCTAAATAACCCTCATCGATGGACCGCATCGCTTCATCGTCTTCAGGTGATGAGCAGCAATACAACAGATTGACGACACGGCCAAGGTCCAAATCACGATTCGCCACGTCTTGCCAAAGACGGGTGGTGAGTTCGCGATCTCGCAATTCGAACTGGGCTTGCACCAGTTGCCTGCTTAAAGCCACATAGGTTTGTCGATCGTTGCGCAGTCGGCATTCATCGAAGTCTTGAATTTGCGGAGCACGGAGTAAACCCCGAATGGAGCGCGATGCAGCTTGAAGAATTGGGGTCATCGCGATCATGCATCTGCATTCAGTCTGTTCTGTTCGAAAGTCCTGACAACGGTGCTTAATGCCTAGAACATCAAGACCTGCTTGGGAAGCGGCACGCCAAGAAGCGGCGTCAAATCAAAAATGAGTATGTTTACTCACCAAATGCAAAGCGTATCCCTGGCAACTGTTTGTAACGTGATGTGAACTAACGTTGCAAAAATGAGATGGGTTCATGGAAATTCTTGTGATTGCAGCGGTTGTCATCCCTTTTTCCGCGTTGGTGATGAACGCATTTGCGGGTGAAGACGACTTTGATTTCTTGTAAATGGAAACGAAATTATTAGCGCTAATGGCCTTCGGTGCAGCCGTTACGACTCTATGGGCTTGGTTGCTTGCCAATCTCCCGCAGAGGGAACCTGCCCAGCGCAAGTGAGGCAACCACCGTTAATTCTGTAGGGAGCAAGGTGACCTCTTAAACAGCGTCGCCCTCTAAAAAACTGAGTTTGGCCGAGTTCTCTTGCATGGGCGTCGGTTAAAGGAAGTTTGAGCCAACGTTCTGGAACGATTCCAACAAGTTGCCCTCGATCGTGTTCGGCTTGCTTGCGCCGCTCACGTTCTTCACGGTCATTTTTGAAACAGACAGCTTCGATTTGATGCTCCTTGGAACATTCTTCGCAAGCCGAAATTGTTGGCTTTCGTCGAGCGATGTTGAAAGACAGTTTGTCTCCAGCAACCTCTCGCTCCTGTCCGCAGCTGCATCGACACCACCAGTAAGCGTTCCCCGACTTGGTCCGTCGTTCGGACGGAGCGACAACAGTGAGCTTTCCGTACACATCTCCGACTCGGTTTCGGGGTGATGACGGCATTCCAAATTGGTGTGTGTCGCATTATTTTTACCCGCATACTCTGAATGGGATCACCATTTGAGTGCCTCAAAACGAAAACGTTGCTATAGAGAGATTTTCGTTAGGCGTTGTGATCAGTTGTTCTAGGGGCCTGCAGACATGTGCTGGGTTTTTCATCGGGCTTGCATCCTTGTGTTTTGGATCCTCAGTGATGGCCAATACCAGTTCAGGTGAATCTGCTACGGAGCAGATGGCGAGGGCACAGGCCATGCGCTTAGCACCGAAGGGATCCACCATTACATCTGTGGATTGCCAGGAGAAAGATGTGGGATTTTCTACACGTTTTCGCTGTACAGCTCACTGGATTCAGTGAAGTAAACCATTCACGCTGTAATTGCTAATAACAACAATTGCCTAATGATGTCGCTAAAACTAATCTTCACGTTGGTTCTTGTTCTTGAGTTCCATGAATTTATTGGTCATCGTAGGGTTATGTCTTGTTAGCTTTTTAACGGTTACCTCTTGTGCTTTGTCGTTAGCAAGGCGTAAATTACGATCTGCTCCCATGAGAGCATCTTTCGTTTTTTGTAGATGATCGATCGACTTATCAATTTCATCAATCGCCGTTTGGAATCGGCGCGAGGCAAGGTCATAATTTCTGCCAAAAGCACTCTTGAACGATTCAAGGTCTTCTTCAAAATGAGTCACATCGATATTTTGTGCCTTGATGAGAGCAAGTTCAGCTTTATATTCAATCGATTTGAGGGCAGCATTTCGCAGAAGAGTAATGAATGGTATGAAAAACTGTGGCCTTATGACATAACTTTTTGGGAATCGATGAGATACATCAACAATTCCAGAGTTGTAAAGCTCACTTTCTGGCTCAAGAAGTGAAACGAGAACTGCGTATTCACAATCTTTTTCGAGTCGGTCTTTGTTGAGTTCTCTCAAGAAATCTTCGTTTTTCTTCTTGGTGGCAGTTGTATCATTTTCATTTTTCATTTCAAACATGATTGAAATGATCTCGTTATCTGACTCATCGAAATCACGAAAAATATAATCGCCCTTGCTACCAGAGCTTGCGTCGTTATCTTTTTCAAAATATGCTCTAGGAAATGCTGCAGCACGCAACCGATTGAATTCAGTTTCGCAATGTTGCTCGAGGGTTTCTCCAACCATTTTTGTAGAAAGACGAGCTTTCATGTCTCGAAGTCTTACGATCGCTTCGTCTCGGTCGCAAATTTGTGCTTCATAGCGATCCTTCAGTGACTTTGACTCCAGCTGATGCTTCAGTTCTGATTCGCTGAGTTCGTTTTTGAGTGAATCGCGCTCTTTTTCAACGGCATTAACTGCTTCGTTAATCGCGAGTTGGCGTTGAATACCAGCTGCCTCGAGTTTTGAGTGAAGTTCACGGACTTCCACTTGCTTTTGCATGGAGAGGTTTTGTAATTCTTGGGCAAATCTGGTTTCGGCAAAGAGCTTTTCTTGTTGTTGATTGTCGCGATTCTGTTGTAATTCCTTGGCAATTAAATCACGTTGTTTCTCTGCTGATATAACGGCTTCTTTGATAGCCAGCTTCTGTGTGAGGTCTCGATCCCTTAATTGACTCTCCAACTTCTGAAGCTCGGATGCATTTTTTGCCTTGGCAAGTTCAAGGGCATTTTGCTTGTCCTGCTCAGCTAGGTGTAAACGTTGATTCAATTGTTCTTCAAAGTCGCGATCTCTGACTTGTTTGAGAATATCTGCATATCCCGCTCCATCCACTTTGAATGCGGTATTGCAGTGTGGACAGACGATGTCGTTCATTGAGTCATGTGTGTGGTGTGACTTTGAAAAGTTTGAAAACTATATTGTCTTTGAAATGCTATCTTCCTCATTATATTAATTCGACACTGTTCCATTGAGTAGAATTTTAAGTTCTTTAAGCCTCGCTGCATTAACACCAAGATCTGAATCGCCAAGTCGTGAAACAGATCTGGCTTGAATCATCCCAGTGGAGGAGGTCGCTAACAATTCGAGGTCGTCCACAAAGCCAAAGAAAGGACTGCTTACTTCTGCATGAATGTAACCATCATCCTCTTCAACAATGGTTGTAAGGGGGGCTTCTCTGAGGGCTGTGCTCAGGGTTAGGAGGTCTGATTGAGGATTGGCACTGGGCCAATCTTGCCTGGCACAATGCGCTGGACTTAAGCAGGGGCTTAGTCGACCGTCATGAATTCCCAAATCGGCTGGGATCGGTCCAACGAAATGGAACAACATCAGGAGTGGGATCAACAGAGTTGAAACGAGAACCATGGTAGGGAAATGAATGGAGTGCTCGACCCCCATCGTCTCTTAACGTCGGATGATTGCCATGAATACGGCGATTACGGTAATCAAAACAATCCCTGTGTTCCAAACCGTTGCTGAGTTGAGCTGTGAGGGGCGTTTCATCGAGAGGTCTAATTGTATCTTTAAGCGATGGATCAGGGTTGATTTCGCACAGTTGATAGAAAACATCGTCATTATGGTTAGGAACGTTGTTTTGTGGATGGGCAGTCCTGCTTGGTTTCTCCTCGCCTGGCTAGTTGTAGCTGCTGGATCTGCATGGAAATTTTGGCGATTAACGGGGGCATACCGTGCAAAAGTTCGATCAACTCAGGTTTCTTCAAGTCAGTTCCGACAACGACTCGAACAATCATGGCAGCGGGACGGTGAAAATAGAAACGATTTAAATTTCAGGTGACCACTTAATTGACTCGATTGATGTTGGAATTAATTGACTAGACCTCGTGTATTTTGCAATGTTGACTCTAGTCAAATCAAATTTTTTACACCGAAACTATTTTGTTTCTTGTTTCTTGAGGGTGTATTGATTTTTCCGTCTCATTACTAAAAAATAGGTTGCCGACTCGCAACGAATATTGATCTTGAGTATGATGTTAAAAACATTTAGATCTATGGATGGATCGGGTCAATCGCTCGAACGTCGATACCAGCTCAATATATGGGTGGAAACAAAGTATTGGATGCAAGATCGTTACTCAAAACTTGTTGATTTAGATCGTAACGTTGACGCTAATTGTATTTATCTTGAATTTATGACGAATGAGAGATTTGAAGACGAAGGTCATTAAACAGTTTCTTCTCGTGTTGGAAGCGAGATGGCTACGAGCAAAGCAATCACAATGTCTGCTGCTGCGATCAATAATTCGATCTCAAGTCTCATGGCTTGGTTGACTAAGGCTTAACAAGATGGCATCAAAGGAAACCTGTGACACCAACAGTTTTGCAAGTACTGAAGAGTTCTTCAATTATGACACGTCTGTAACGGTTTGTAAACTTCTCTCATCTAGACTCGCTTCGGCGCTGGTCGTGCAAACGTTCAAGCTGTCCATGGACCTCCCGAAGCTGTTGGAGGATGTCTGATGTTCCTTCCAACTTTCCAAGATTTAAGAGCATCGTTTCAATCTGCTCTTTGCTGCTGATCAAGACCCGACATTCGCCCGAACCCGGTTCGTAAGACATCAAATTGTTGCTTGGATGATCTTTATAAAAGGTCGGCACGGGTTCTTTGACGAGAGAATGCCATGAGATGCAACAATTTAAAGGCCTGTCTGAGCGTCATCAAGGCAACACTCGCCCCGTCGATGAATTTCACGTGCGAACTCTGTCCATGTCCCCTGACCCCAATATCGGAAACAGCTGGTTTCAGTCAGTAATAAATGAACCAAAGCTTGTTGGTAGTGAGATTCTTGTGTTAATCCAGGATTTTGCACCAACTTTTGGTCGAAGTATTGATGAAATTGTGCACTTAATTGGTACATTGGTTCAAGAATATTCTCGTATCCTTTAACCCAACTTAAATTGTTGGTCCAAGAAGCACCTTCAATGTTAAATCCTGGATCAGACTTTGTAAGGGAAGCAATCGCTGCTGCTGATGCGTCTTGACCGTAATTTTGACCTATTTCTTTCCATATGCGGTGTTGATGAACTGCTTGAATTTTCGGGAAATCTGATTCTTCAACTCCTGTAGTAGCAATAAGCTCAAGATACTCACTTCCGTTGACTGCCATAACACTGTCACTGTTATCTCTGCTTCTACGATTTGCTTGTAGATAGGCTTCTGGGAACTCATTCATCATGACCCCACCATTTTCACCATCTGCAATTTGTGCAACTAAGGATGGAATGGACTTATTATTGATTTCTTGGCGCCCAAGACCTTGTGCTTCATAAAAAGGTTGCATTTGTCCTACCAGTTTTGTATCTGAACCTTGTGTTTTGATTAAGGCGGTTATGCTAATAGCCTCACCAAAAGAATTTTTAGCAAATAATTGATTTGGAATATATTTTTGATTTTGATTTAAGGGGAGCCCGTCTATTGTCTCGACACTATGTTCTTGAACTAGAATCCATTGATACCCACATTCTTTGAGAGCTTTTATAAATTCATAGAGCGTATCCGGGTGGTTTGGTAAATGCATTTCTGGTGGGGAAAATCCTTTTACTCTCTGTAGTGCAGTTGTTCCAAATAAGTCTGCAAATTGATGTTGCCATGCACTGATTTGAAGCTTCAGATCTGGAATTGGAGTTGATGGTGCAACTGCATGGCTCCAGAAAGTACCAAGCCACTCAACGTGCTGTTGCATTTGAGTATCACAAGCTAAAAAATTAAGAGCTTCACAAATGTCTGTCCGACCCATTTGCTTGACTCCCCAAAGTAAATTGCCTGAGTAATCAAGCATGATACGAGGGTTGCAACCTTCAAGTATTAAACTCGGAATGATATCGGCAAGACGTTTATAACATCGTGCAAATGGTTCTGCATTGTGATTATCTCCATCTCCCGGATTGTTGAACATGTACTGGAGATGAGATATCAACTCTCCTTGATTTCCGGCAGGAATTGTTGGTTGATGCATATGCAATGCACAAGCAAAGCCAGCATTAAGCTGATTGATATCAATATTGCTTGATCCCTTCCATACATCTGGCATTTGATTGACCAGATCAAGCAGCTCTGATTCTCGACCGCTGATCGGAGGACAATCTTCGAGGATGGGAAATTGTGCTTCGAGACCCAATGTAGTTAGAACATTGACATTGCTTTGATTTTGGCAAGCTTTTTGGGATCTAGACCATCAAGCTCTTCCAATGTGATCAATCGCTGTTTTAGTAAATCGGCAAGTGTAAAAAGAATATTGCTGTAGTCGAATTCTGATCTCCCCTCAAAGATATGCCGTTCGGTGCTCAAATAATCGTGCATGTGCCACACCGATTCGTCTGTGTTCAAAGCTTGGCACTTGGTCTGAAGCGTTGAGATCAGTTGTTCGATAGAACGCCTCCTGCCGTTGTCAAACACCTGGCGTGCAACTTGTTCTTCTTGGGATGACCAGTCAGAGGGCGTCATGGAAAGCTTGGAGGTTTAGGGAGCATTTTTAATCTTTGCTTGTACACGTTGACGTGCTTCAAAGCGCAGATTGGGGAGTTTGAACCAGGGTGTGTTTGGGCTCAAATGATGTTCTAGATGGTAGCCAAAGTGATAGCAAGCTGCGAACGAAATCAGAGGATGTAATGGAAGACTTCGTGGAAGTTGCCTTTTCGGTTCAGCCTTTGTTTTTTGGTGGGGTAAGCATGTGCCTACAATAAATAATTGAACTGAACTAATGATCAACGGTAGTGCACAAAAGAGGATAAGATTTTCAATCGCAGTGGGATTAAAAATAATCGATATTTGAAGTAAAAGCAGCCAAAGAAGTGTCAAATTGCAGAATTGTTTCCAATCAAGATAGTTGCTTAAAAATCTAAAATACCAATTAAATGGCTTTGAATTTTTAGGCGAATGGAAGTCAGGATCTGCTGCCGATTCTGGATATTGGTGGTGAAGCCTATGGTTTTCGGAACAAAATTTGTAAGATAATCCTGCATATAGAAATAAGCAGAACCTTCCAAGATTATTATTCAGATTTTCATTAAGTGGTGCCAAGCTATGGTGCATGGCATCATGGGCAACAATAAATAACCCCGTCTGAAGAAACGATCTCAGCGAAATAAATCCAAGAATCCAAGATGTTGTCCATGAATGGACATTTATCAGCATGGAAAACAACAATGTGATGATCCATGCTGAACAAATTAGAGCTGAAAAAATTAGGCCTTGTCGTTGATTCTTCGCCTCTGTGGCTTTAGTTGCCACCCAGCTTCAAAAGTTCTGCGGGAGATGCGAGCAAATCGATGGCAACAAAATAAATTTTGTCGTTTTCATCCAACAAGAAGCGCCAAGCCACATTCATTCCCACTTCCTGACCAAACCAAGGGGTCTGTACCTTACCGGTCACTTTGATCTGGTTGAATCCGCTATCTGCTGGTTCCCCGAAACCACCTTGCGGAACCAATTTTAGATTCTGGCAATCACGACGGAAGAATTTCAGGATCGCCTCGCGACCAACGATCGGACGTTGGAATGGAGGCTGCAATGCACCGTCATCGAGAAAGAGATCGATTAATTGATCAAAATCGTTGGAGTTTAAAAGCTCCATGTAGCTCAAAATTGTCTGGTTTAGTACCCCAGGGATAAACACTTTCTCGCGTTGGTCGTTTGGTGTCGGAGCAACAACCGGCTCAGCAACAATTTGATCTTCAACAACGTCTGGGTCAAATCCCATATCTGCTACAAAATTGCGTAGTAAGCTGATCTGTTGCCCTTGCTCAACCTTTTTAACCGCATCTAATACGGAGGATGCGTTTGCTGAAAGTTTGTAGCCAGGCGGTATGGGAGCCACCTTTCCAGCACGCATGAGCTCGCCTAGCTCATACCAGAAACCCAATTTGACATTGATCGACCAGAAGGCATAGCGGGTGGAGATGGGTGCGTTGATCTTGCTCGCTAAATCGCACATCACCTTT
>CAJQPF010000051.1 GCA_905480095.1 uncultured Flavobacteriales bacterium | reverse complement strand
CGGATTGAGAACAACAACGAGGAATACGAGAGGTTTCAGAATATCTTTTTAGGAATAGAATTGTTTATTTGGGGATTGGGGCTTCTGACGCTTCTTGCAGGGGCTGTAGGTGTGGCAAATATTTTGGCAATTGCTGTGAAGGAACGGACAAAAGAAATTGGGGTCCGCAAAGCACTTGGGGCATCAAGCATCTCGGTTTTAGGGCTTGTTGTTCAAGAGTCACTGGCGCTCATGATTGTTTCAGGTTCGGCAGGATTAATCACAGGCGTGGGATTGCTTGAAGTGGTTTCGCCAATGATTGACCATGAATACTTTAAAACCCCCCAAGTTGATTTCAGGATTGCATTGGTTGCGCTTGGGATTCTTGCTGTAGTAGGTGTCGTGAGTGGGATAGGGCCTGCGCTTCGTGCGGTCAGCATTAAACCTGTAGAAGCGCTAAGAGACGAATGAAACAAGATTCTAAAATAAATCTATTTGATTTGGATCGTCTTCTAGAGATCCTTCAAGTATTCTTGACGAATCCATTCAGAACATTTTTGTCTGGATTGGGAGTGGGATGGGGGCTATTTATGATTGTTGTGACAGTTGGGGCTTCTAACGGACTTGAGAATGGGGTGACCAGTGAAATGGGTGGAAGGGTGAAAAACTCCATGTTTTTATGGTCCAGAATGACATCAATGCCCTACAAAGGGTTTAAAAGAGGCCGAAGATTTGAGTTCAACAATTCGGACACCGAGTTCTTAAAAGAAAATGCAACATCGATTATGCTCGTCGCGCCTCGAAATCAACTCGGTGGTCACAGAGGATCCAACAATGTCATACGAGGGACGAAATCGGGTGCCTTTAATGTTTATGGAGATGTTCCAGGTTACATTGAAATTGATCCAGTGAAAATTTTAAGTGGTCGATACTTGAATCAAGGTGACATCGACAATGAGCGGAAAATTGCCGTCATTGGAAAGCGGGTTTTAGAACTTCTTTATGACAAAGAGATGGACCCCATTGGGTCCACTATTCAAATTCAAGGTGTCATATTTAGTGTGGTGGGTGTATACTCGACCTATAAAACTGGAGAAGATGCAGAAGAGGATAACCAAAGCATTTTCATTCCTTACACCACTTTCGGGAAGTCTTTTCATACAAACAATGAGGTAGGTTGGTACAGTTTACTTATGGATGAGAATGTTCATGCAGATACTTCAGCGGCTGAGGTGATGTCTTTGTTAAAGCAGCGTAAAAGTGTTCACCCCGATGATAAAAGAGCCATGGGGTCTTGGTCTATGGCCTCTGAATTTGAAGAAGTTGAGTCGTTATTTGCAGCTTTCAGAATGATTTCATTCATATTTGGTGGACTGGCATTGCTTGCAGGTGCAATCGGCATTATGAATATTATGCTTATTACTGTGAGAGAACGTACAAAAGAACTCGGAATCCGCAGAGCAATGGGCGCGACACCTATCACAGTCATGAGGCAAATCATGTCTGAAACCATCTTCATTACCACACTTAGCGGTCTTATTGGGGTGTCCTTTGGTGTTGCTTCCCTTGAGGGTGTCAATCATTTACTTGAATCTATGGGTGGTTCAGGAGGGAGCTTCCAAAATCCAGAAATATCATTAAATACTGTACTTATTGCCCTCGGTGTGATGCTCGTCATGGGGCTTGTAGCGGGTATATTGCCAGCAGTTCGCGCAATCGCAATTCGTCCAGTAGAAGCAATTAGAACAGAATGAAAAAAGGTAAACTTTATGCCCTGTTGGGTTTGGTCGTCGCAATCGTAGGTATGGCGATTTATACGGTAAATTTTCTTTACGAAAAAGAACAAGTTTCTGAAATGTTTTATGGGGTAAAATCACCAGAAATTGGCAATGTTATATCAAAGACAGTTGCGTCGGGGAGCATTCAGCCCCGTCAGGAAATCTTAATTAAACCACAAGTAAGTGGTATTGTTAGAAAGGTTCATATCGAAGCGGGCGATTTGGTTCAAGCGGGCGACATTTTGGCAGAAGTGACAATCGTTCCAAATATTGCTGCACTTTCAAGCGCAGAGAATCGCTTGTCACGTGCGAAGATATCCAGAGATGATGCGAAAACAACGTATGAAAGAAATGCGGAATTGTTCGAACAGGGCGTGGTTTCCGCAATGGACATGCAAGGGTTTGAGTTGGCTTTCAAACAATCCAAAGAAGAAATCATTGGCGCAGAAGATAACCTGCGAATTGTTCGTGAAGGGGTGACCTCACGTGGCGTTTCCACATCTAATACGCTGATTCGATCCACCATCGATGGAATGGTTTTAGATGTTCCAGTAAAAAAAGGAAACAGTGTGATTGAGGCAAACAATTTTAATGATGGCACCACTGTCGCATCGGTTGCCGACATGAGAGATTTGATTTTTGTTGGGAAAATTGATGAAAGTGAAGTAGAGAAATTGCATGAAGGCATGGGTATGGTGCTGAGTATAGGTGCGATAGATGGCGCAAAATTTCCAGCGACATTAGAGCGTATTGCACCAAAAGGTATCGAGGAGTCAGGAGCCATTCAATTTGAGATTAAAGCTGCAGTCACATTGAAGGATGGGCAATTTCTCAGGGCAGGATATTCAGCAAACGCTGATGTAGAGCTTGACAGACGAGATTCAGTACTCATTTTAAGTGAAAACTTGATACAGTATAAAAAACGTCAAGCCTTCGTTGAGGTAAAGACTTCGCCAAATACATTTGAGCGAAGAAATCTGACGTTGGGCCTTTCTGACGGGCTTGTTGTAGAGGTGATTGACGGCGTGAAAATAGACGACGAGATCAAGGTTTGGAATAAACCTTCATTCGACAGAAAAAGAAAGTAATAATATCGACCTGTCTAAGGCAACCATTTCGGGATTCTAGCGTTTAGAGTTTATACGTTTTTGAACCCTATTCTATCATCATGAATCGATTTGTTTCTTTATTCACAGTTGTCACGGTCTTTTTTCTCTCAATCTTCCTTCAGGCAGGAAACAATGTTTCATATGCGCAAGGAAGTTATTGGTCTGATATCAGTGTGCGATCTGATCAAGGTCTCCCCACCATTCAACCCTCCGTTTATAGAACTGTGGCCATTGACATTGAAACCATTCGCCAGATTTTGGATTCCGCTCCGCATGAAAAAGAAACTTCTGCAAGAAATTCATCGGCGATCATAGAACTGCCGATGCCTGATGGTACGATGGAATTGTTTTCGTTCGTGAACAGTCCTGTGATGGCTCCAGAACTGGCTAATAAATACCCGGAAATACAAGTTTTTGTAGGTCAAGGAATTGATAATCCGAGCTCAGTTGTCCGTTTTGACTTAACGCCTCAAGGATTCCATGCAATGATTCTGCGTTCTGAATCAACCGTGTATATTGATCCTTTTACTTCTGGTGATTTAACCAAATGTATAAGCTATACAAAAAAGAGTTTTTATGAAACAACGGATAAGCAACTTGAAGGTTGTGTGGTGAAAGATGGTCATTTGGGAGAAGTCATCCCGAAATCCATCAATGCAGTCCAAACGCCTGAGTCGGTTAAATCAAAGCCTGAAGTTCTCCAAATGGGAATTCAAAAGAGCATGATGGTTTCCAATGGCTCGACATTAAGAACCTATCGATTGGCACTTGCATGTACGGGTGAGTATGCACAATACCATGGGGGAACGGTTGCGGGAGTTCTGGCTGCAATGAATACATCTATGGCAAGGGTGAATGGCGTATTTGAACGCGACGTATGTCTCCGAATGGTGATTGTTCCAAACAATGAAAATGTCATCTTTCTCAACAGTGGGAGTGACCCATATTCAAATGGGAATGGGAGCGCAATGCTCAGTCAAAACCAAAGCACTTGTAACAGTGAGATTGGTTCAAACAACTATGACATAGGTCACGTCTTTTCAACTGGTGGAGGCGGTGTTGCTTACTTGCAATCTCCTTGTGGCGGAAACAAAGCGGGAGGAGTGACAGGTCAAAACTCACCTGTCAACGATCCATTTGACATCGATTATGTCGCGCACGAAATGGGACATCAATGGGGAGGGAATCACACCCAAAACAACAGTTGCAATAGGTCAAGCGGCGCGGCTTATGAGCCTGGTTCGGCTTCTACAATTATGGGTTATGCTGGGATATGTTCCCCGAATCTTCAGTCAAATTCTGACGACCATTTTCACAACCACAGCATTAATGAAATGATTTCGTTTACGGTCAATGGAAATGGAAATTCATGTGCCTCTTCATCTGCGACAAACAACAGTATTCCTACTGTGTCAACGTTGGGTGGTGGAAATACAATTCCTGCCAATACGCCTTTTGAACTGATCGCTTCTGGTTCAGATGCTGATGGAGATGCGATTACTTATAACTGGGAGCAATATGATTTGGGGCCCGCTACAGCAAGTGGTGATAATAATCTTACGAACCCTTCAGGAAATCAAACTATTTTCAGGTCGTGGCCGTCGACAACCTCAAATACCCGAGTGTTTCCCCGCATCTCTGATTTAGTAAATGGCACAACGACCATTGGTGAGCACTTGCCTACCTATTCTAGAGGATTACAGTTTAAATGTTCCGTGAGAGATAACCGTTCAGGTGGAGGTGCATTTACAGATGAGTTAATGTCTCTTTCTGTTGACGGCAATTCAGGACCATTTGTGGTGACCTCTCCCAACAGTGGCTCAGTGCCAAATGGTTTTGCGACGATCACATGGGATGTGGCAGGTACCAATCAATCTCCTGTCAACTGTTCTACTGTTAAGATTTTACTTTCCACCGATGGGGGTTACTCATTTCCATATGAGTTAGCTACCGGAGTTTCAAATAGTGGTTCAGCGACAGTATTAATTCCAAACATCACAACAACGACTGCAAGATTTAAAGTTAAGGGAGAAGGCAATGTCTTTTTTGACATCTCTAATTCAAATATAACCATCACTCAAGGTGTCGGTGGCGCTGATTGGGATCTCGCTGTTCAGGGTGTCTCCGGATTAAGTTCTGCGGGCTGTGGGACTGATGTGAGTCCGTCGATATCGATAGTTAACCTTGGACTCCAAACCATCACGGATTTCTCGCTTTCATATTCACTTGATGGAACGGAAACGACCACACAAGGATGGACTGGTTCTTTGGTTTCTGGCGCTTCTGTCGATATCGCATTATGTCCAAGTGGTGAGGCATGTGTGGATTTGGGAAGCGGAACACATACAATTGATGTGTCAGTTGTTTTGTCTTCTTCGGATGGTATAGATGAAGATCTCTCAAACAATCAATTGGCAACCCAGTTTGTTACGCTCGGAGGTTCGCAGGTTACACTGTCACTGTTGACAGACAATTATCCTGGAGAGACCACATGGACTGTTGTTGATGAAAATGGTGCGACAGTATGGTCTGGCGGTCCTTATTCATCATCCCAAACGGAATATGTAGAGACGACTTGTTTAACCCTTGGCTGCTATACATTGTCTGTGTTAGATTCATATGGAGATGGGATGACATATGGTGGGGTTACGGGCAATTATGAGTTGGTTGACGCGTCAGGCGAAATTTTGGCTCAGATAGTAGAAGGAGGTAATTTCGGTTCACAAGCTGACCATTCATTTTGTCTTGAGCTTGCAGGTATCTCGGGATGCACGGATCCTCTTTCTCCAAATTACAATCCAGACGCAACGATTGATGATGGTTCGTGTTTCATTGCGATTGATGGATGTATAAATTCTTTAGCGTGTAATTACAACCCACTTGCAAACGTCGACGACGGAACATGTGTATTCCCTCAAGCGGGGTATGACTGTGCTGGCGATTGCTTATTTGATGCCGATGGGGATGGAGTCTGTGATGCAGACGAGGTCCCTGGTTGTTTAGAGTTAGATGCATGTAACTACAATTCTCTGGCAACAGATCCAGGTGAATGTATCTACCCCCTCGAGGGTTTCGATTGTCAAGGGGTTTCTCTTTGTCCATTGGACCTGAATAACAACGGATTGATAGAAGTAAGTGATTTACTTATTATCCTTTCTGACTTTGGATGTACGTCTGGATGTATCGGTGATGTCAATGGTGATGGTGTCGTGACTGTATCCGATATCTTAAACATTTTATCGAGCTTCGGAGAGCCTTGTCCTGTGTTGTAGTAATTCTTACTATCTTTCACGGATGAATAAAGCAGAGATGTCAGTGACTTGTGAGGTAGCCCTCATCAAATCACAAGATCTAAACGAAGGAGAAGCAGCGTTGTTAAGAAACGCGCACCAAGCAGCATTAAATGCTTATGCGCCGTATTCAGGATTTCACGTAGGGGCAGCTGTAAGGTTGAAGTCCGGAACGGTTATTCTGGGAAACAATCAAGAAAACATCGCATATCCTTCAGGGTTGTGTGGTGAACGTGTCGCAGTCTTTTCCGCAGGCGCTCAGTTTCCAGAAGATGACATCGAGTCGATTGCCATTGTCTCTCCCTCTCCACTCGCTGTGCCTGATACATTCATGCCATGTGGCAGCTGTAGGCAGGTGTTGCGGGAAGCTGAGTTGCGACAAAAGACACCAATTAAGATTTATCTACAAGCGAGAGATGAGGTTGTTATGGTGTCAAAAAGCGCGTCAAATCTGCTCCCTTTTTCCTTTACAATTCAGAATGGTGTTTTCAAATAAGATGATAACTAGAAACTAGGCTATGGGAATTATAATGAGTTTTGTGGGGATGTTTGTTCTGATCGGAATTGCACTTCTGTTATCCAAAAACCGAAAAGCGATAAGATTAAGAACTGTGATTGGTGCCTTTGCCCTTCAGTTCCTGTTCGGAGCCTTTGTCTTGTATATTCCTTTCGGTAAGAAGACTTTGCTTTTTATATCAGATGGCGTGGCACAAGTTATTGCTTTCGGGGATGATGGCATCAATTTTCTGTTCGGAGATCTCACTGCGACGTTTGATTATGGATTTATATTTGCCTTGCGTGTTCTTCCAGTAATCATTTTCTTTTCTGCACTGATTAGCGTCCTTTATTATGTTGGGATTATGAAGTGGGTGATTAACATTCTGGGAGGTGCCTTAAGTAAGTTGCTTGGGACATCACACACTGAGTCTTTGTCGGCGACTGCGAACATCTTTGTGGGCCAAACAGAAGCCCCTCTCGTTGTGCGACCCTTCATTAAGACGATGACGAAATCAGAGCTTTTTGCTGTAATGTGTGGAGGGTTAGCGTCAGTAGCGGGAAGTGTTCTGGCAGGTTACGCTTCAATGGGCGTTCCCTTAGAGTATCTTATATCGGCCTCGTTTATGGCTGCGCCAGGTGGATTGCTCTTTGCGAAATTGATTATGCCAGAGACGGAGGAGTCCATTTATAAACTCGATCAATTAAGTGAAGATGAAGACTCAGACGATGAGCCCGTAAATGTGATTGATGCTGCTGCATCTGGCGCAGGTTCAGGTCTTAAACTCGCTTTGAATGTGGGCGCGATGCTTCTTGCTTTTGTGGGACTTATCGCATTGGTAAATGGAATATTTGGTGGAATAGGCGGTTGGTTATTTGATATGCCCGAGCTCACTCTTGAACTTATTTTGGGATATATTTTCAGTCCTCTTGCCTTTTTAATTGGTGTTCCATGGCATGAAGCGAACAC
>CAJQPF010000050.1 GCA_905480095.1 uncultured Flavobacteriales bacterium | reverse complement strand
TAAATTGTTGCCGAAGTGGCTTCTTTTTTCTGAGTTTGGTTCACTCAATAGCGCACAGTACGATTATGACCTGAAGTGGATCAAAGCAAATATAAGTAGGGTGATTCTCGAAGATTGGGATTTGTGTGGCACGCTTTCTTTTGAGCATCTCTTTCCAGTCGATCATTTATCTGAGGGGCCTTCAGGATGGATGATGTCCTTCGGAATTACACACGGAATATTAACCCATAACCCCTAACTTACACCCACTATCTTCACAGATGTCACTTGTCATTGTCAGCATATTAACCTCATTTATCACTGTTTTATTTGGCATGCCACCACTTATTAAAGTGGCGCGTTTAAAACAACTTGTGGATAAACCGGGAAGCGAGAGAAAGCTTCACGAAAGATCAACACCCAACGTGGGGGGTGTGATTATCTTCGCTGCAACGATCTTCACTGCGCTTGCTTGGCTTACCATTTCAGATATTCCCTTGCAAACATTCAAGCCTTGGATTGTGGTTCTGTCAACAGCGGTTCCTATTTTCTTCATGGGCCTCAAAGATGATGTCATTGGCATCGATCCTCTGAAAAAACTAATGATTCATATCCTTATTGGAGGCATGATTATTGTCCTTGCAGATATCAGAATAGAAGGGTTTTATGGTCTGTTCGGGGTAGACACTATTCCTATTTATGTGAGTTACCTGTTCTCGCTCTTCGTGTATGTTGTGATCGTCAATGCCATCAATCTCATCGATGGTGTGGATGGCTTAGCAGGTGGATGGGGTGTTATAGCCATGGCTGCATTTACATATTGGTTTCACAGTACAAATCAACCAGGGTCGGCCATTGTCTCGGCCTCTCTGGGAGGAGCGCTCTTGGGATTTCTGTTGTTTAATTTCCATCCCGCACGAATTTTTATGGGAGACAGTGGTTCTCTAATTGTAGGATTAATTACATTCGTTTTGGCAGTCAAAGTCATCGGAACTCCAGTGGAAATGACACCCGAGGTACTGCAAGGCGTATCAAAGCCAGTATTGGCAATGGGCATCCTTGCTTACCCCTTGGTCGATACCATTCGGGTCTTCTTCCTTCGTGTATTTCGAGGCGTCTCTCCGTTTTCCGCCGACAAGCTTCACATTCATCACATACTTATTGGAAAAGGTTTTGGGCACCGAAAGACATCCATCCTGATTTGGATGGGGTCTGTTTTCTTCTCCTTTATTTCATTCTTAAATATCAATGCCTTTGTCTCGTGGTTTAATCCTACCACACATTTTTTAGCCTATATGGGAGGTGCTATTTTAATAGGGGCCCTACCTATGCTGCTGCCTAAATTAAAAACGAAATGACATTTTTAAGGGCGGAATGTTGCGTGTTGTTCGTCTTGGTATTACTCGTAATAAATTCTTTTTCAGCGCAATCCACACGCACTCCGACCTGGTTTACTCCGTTAGACAGTGAAGCCATTCGCGCTTGGGAGATTGCAGACTCTCTCGACGCCATGGTGCCATGTATTCAACCGCTTTCAGATTGGGCGGGAGATGTTCACGGAAGTGGGAGGAGTGGTGTAAGCATGAGGGAATATGGACGTTTTTCCGGCGTGAATGTAGATGGTGAATATAAATTCATTCAGGGTGACAACGCCGGTAACGCTTCAATTATCGGGCTAAGGACATCTGGCGATTTACATGATGTATTTCATTACGAAATCTCTGCAGAAAGATGGAAACTTCCTGTCCCTGAGCATCTTTATGACTCAGGAGTGAAGTGGGGGCGATTTGATGGAGTAGGTGTTGTAACTGGTGCTAACCCCGGTGCAGGTTCCGTTAGGGCACTACAAGTTGACCGGCTAAACTTCCGGACCTCGGTCAAGTTATCGCCATCCATTGAGTTTGCGATCGGCCATGGTCCGCACCATTGGGGTCCAGGAATCAGATCTCTGTATTTCGACAGATCTATGGCGCCATCATCATATATGCGGCTCTTTATCGATGCAGGCCCTGTAAATTATACACATATCTTGCTACGAACTCTTCACCCTATGGCGCTCATTGATTCGAATGAAATAGGTTGGGTGGCGGCCCATATGGTGGATGTCGGATTGGGTGGTGGATTTTCTGGGGCGCTCTTCGGTGCGGTGAAGTGGCAAAGCAATGATGAGGGCGTCAATCACCGCATCGAGCCTTCTTACCTCATTCCAGTTGTTGCTTTTCGACCCTCAGAATATGCACTTGGGTCATCCGACAACGCACTTATTGGCGCTCAGTTGATTTGGCGTGGATATGGGAAGAGAAGTCCAAATCAAAAAACAGCATATGGTCAGATTCTTTTTGATGAACTGCTTACTTCAAAGCTTGTTGAAGGAACAGGGTGGTGGGGAAACAAATGGGGGGTATTGGCAGGTGGAAGTCTCAACGCTAGAAATGGCAAATGGGGATGCCTGATTGAAGGATCTGTAGTAAGGCCCTTTACCTATTCTCATGCCACTGAAACCGTTGCTTGGACATCCGCTCGCAAACCTTTGGCTCACCCCTTGGGAGCAAATTTTGCGAACATTATTCTCCGAATCAAATGGGTGGTTCAAGAAGAATATACTGTGAGGCTCGCCATAGAAAGAGCGTCTCGTGGACTCGACCCTTCAACTGGATACGCTACAGGTTCTGACATCTTTCGGAGTTACTTAGATCGAGAAAATGATGACGATCATTTTTTCTTACAAGGTGTCGGATCCGAGTTTCAAAGGGTATCGATTGACATCGCTCGCGCCATAGGAGAGAAATTTGATGTGGCTGGAATCGAAGTATTTGCCAGGGGTTCTATGAGAGTGGAGTCGCACACCGTTGATGAAACCGGGGAAGGCGCGAGTGCTGATCCATGGAATGCGTTTAGGGTGCAATTTGGCATCAGAAATACGCGTGTATTAGAAGGGCGAGACTGGTGATCCTGATGTACTTTTGTCTTTGATTATTTGCCACAAATGACGAAAGAAAAGACCCCTTCACTTCTAAAAGATATCGGTACGCTTTTTAAAGTACGCCTGGGATTTTTTGTGGTGCTTTCATCCGTCTTGGGATGGTTTATGGGCGTTGAGAATGTTGATCTCGGAAATTTATTATTGCTTATTGGTGGCGGGTATTTATTAACTGGGGCGTCGAATGGTTTTAATCAAATCATAGAGCGTAACAACGACGCCATCATGGCTCGGACACGAAACCGTCCATTGCCCACAGGTAGAATGACGATCAATCACGCACTGATGCTGAGTGTCGGTGCAGGAATAACAGGCATCTACTTCCTTTATCTGTTGAACAGCAGCGCTGCCATATTGGGATTCATCTCATTCGTACTGTATGCGTTTGTATATACCCCACTTAAATCCCGATCATCTCTTTGTGTGTTTGTGGGGGCCATCCCTGGGGCATTGCCACCGATGATTGGTTATGTCGCTGCAACTGGAGCGTTTGGTGTCGAACCGGGCACTTTGTTCGCCGTACAATTTATGTGGCAGTTTCCACATTTTTGGGCGATTGCTTGGCTTGCTCATGAAGATTATTCAACAGTGGGATATAAAATGTTGCCGTTTAACTCTGGACTTACAGAACGTTCTGCTTCATTAATCTTACTCTACACCCTATTCTGTATTCCTACGAGCCTCCTTCCTTGGGCATTGCCAAACAGCAGTCCGATGGTTGGAAATGTTGCATTGGTTGTTGCAATCATGGCTGGCTTGGGATTCTCCTGGTTTGCCTGGAGGTTGTCAATTACACTTGACAGATCAGATGCACGAAAATTAATGTTTGCTAGTTTCATATATCTTCCTCTGGTACAAATCATATTCGTACTAGATAAAACACCGATTTAGTTAAATCAATTTTTTCATGGAAAACAATTCAACAACAGCGTACGACCCATCAACGGACAAAAAGGTCACAGACAGTTCTAAGATTATGCTTATGGCTTTCATCATATTCTCTGTGACCATGATGTTTGGCGGCTTAGTAAGTGCGTATCTCGTAAGTAGCATCGGTCAGTACTGGGTCCATCTCACTCCCCCTCCTGCTTTGTGGGTTAGCAATGCACTTATTCTGGCTTCTTCCGTTTCACTCTTTGCGTCATTGAAGGCAATGAAAGGGGGTGATGTCAAGCGATCTCAGATGCTTTTGATCGTGACGCTATGCCTGGGGGTTGGTTTTACTGTGACTCAATATTCTGGATGGAAATCTTTGGCCCAAATCGGCAGCGGCTTTGGGACCGAAAAGAATGAAGATGGGCTCGCGGCATATTCCTGGAACAGAATTAACGAATTAATTGAAAACGAAGCCGTGTATGGCGAAGATTACGATGTCCGAATTAACGGTACACCTATCCTTTTTAACGCTGAAACAGGCGATTTTTACGCACCAAACGACCCTTTAATGGTTCGTCCGATCACTTCCGATGTGGTTCATCGCACGAATTCAAGCGCATCTTATATATGGGCCTTAATCTTAATACACATCTTTCATTTGGTCTTGGGGATCGCCTATCTATGTGTGAACTTGTTTCGTGTTTCAAAGGGGAGTATCACTCCTGAAGATACTGTTCGGCTTAAGGTTTTAAGTATCTTTTGGCATTTCTTAGGCGGACTTTGGTTGGTGTTATTTGTCCTACTCTTTATCAAATAATTAATTCGAAAATCCGCATCAGTTTAAGATAGAATCATTCTTGATAAGCCGCTTAGATACTCTAATTAAAAAAAGGGCAAACATTCGGGTTTGATTTATTAAATTTGCGCAACAAATTCGCAATCCATTTGCAGCATGTCAGGACATTCAAACGATAACGTTTCTTCAGAAGAATTATGGGGAGGAGGAAGGTCACCTTATGGCATCTCCTATGGGAAGATGTATATGTGGTTCTTCCTCGTATCCGATGCATTAACCTTTAGTGGATTATTAACTGCATACGGGTTTTCTAGGGCTGCAAGTGAGGATGCTTGGCCTATCGGGGAGCAAGTTTTCAGAGCACTTCCAGGTTTAGAAGGTCAATACCCACTCGTCTACGTCGCTTTAATGACATTTATCCTGATCGTCTCTTCTGTGACCATGGTCCTTGCTGTGGAAGCGGGACACAGAAACGACAAACGAGGGGTGGTCCGATGGATGTTGGCGACCATTATTGGTGGTGTATTTTTCCTTGGGTCTCAAGCTTGGGAGTGGTCTCACTTTATCCATGGAGGCGGAGGATCTTTCCTTTTGGCCACTGAAGTCACAATTACGGCCGACAATGGCAATGAATATACCCTTCCAGTAGGGGAGCCTATATTTATGGACCATCACTTTGGAGAGATTGCAGAAGCGTATAGCAATGGCGATGCATCTGTCAATCTTCATGAACATCACGGTCACGTTACATTAACGCACTTTGGAGAACATACTCACGAAGTTGAGCTCCACCAGCTCACAATACACAAGTATATTGAAGATGAACAGGTCATCACTGGAGACGATATCTATACGCTATGGGAGGCGAGATCAGAATCATTCACATTTGGGGCGAATATGCATGAAAACGAATATGCAACGCAACAGAGTTATGCAAACTTCTTTTTCTTTATTACCGGATTCCACGGATTCCACGTATTCTCAGGTGTTGTAATTAATTTCATTATTTTCATTATGGCATATCGTGGCGTTTTCGAAAGACGCAAGCATTATGAAATGGTGGAGAAAGTCGGTTTGTACTGGCACTTTATCGACCTTGTTTGGGTATTCGTTTTCACTTTTTACTACCTCATCTGATAGCACTCAATTATGGAACGCGACGATCTTATTGTAAATGACAGTTACCCTTTAAACGCTCAGCACAGTGAAGAAGAAGGGGTTAAAATTCGCAAGAATATTATCTTTGTTACGGTTCTATTGACAGTGATCACTGCGGTTGAAGTGGCTATGGGCGTCATATTTAAACGTGCTGAAACATTTTCTTGGCAAATGATTAAGTGGACTTTTGTGGCCTTAACGCTTGTCAAAGCGGGGTACATTGTCATGTCTTTTATGCACCTTGGAGAAGAGAGAAGTGTCATGAAAAAGACCATTTTAATCCCATACGTCATCTTTATCATTTATCTTGTATTTATAGCCCTTACAGAAGGTTTCGGACATTTATACAACCTCACTAATTTTCATTAAGGCATCTCCGCCAAATTCTGATTGCCATGCATAAGAAGCGGATTGCATTAATCTTTCTATTATTGGCACTGCCCATTACAGGAATCGTGGTTCTTGGAATTATGGGCAACCACAAATTCAATACACTCCCTTATTTCATGGAAAGTGGGGCAATTGATTCTCTTGTTCCAGGGGTGTATCGGGTGGGTGACTTTCAACTTACAAATCAAGATTCCAATCTCTTTGGGTCTGATGAACTGAAAGGCCAGGTATGGATTGCGTCTTTTTTTGGAACCGACGCACCTCATGTGGGGGCAATGACAAGGCAGCTTCTTTGGCCTAATTTCAGATACAGAGATAAGGAAGGCATCTCAATCGTATGTTTCACCTTAAATCCAGAACACGACACACCGGAAGTCCTGTCAAAATATGTTGACTTGAATACCCGCTACAATGGTGTGGACGGAAAATGGCAATTCTTAACTGGAGAAAAGGCCGAAATTGACAGAATCATTCGTGAGGAGTTCAGGATTACGCGTGATGCAGAAGAACCGGACAACATTGCCACGCTCTGGCTGGTGGATGCAAACGGATATCTCCGGGGCGTCTATCATGCCGCTTCTGAAGATGCCCTGAGGGATGCAACTGAAGATATTGCACTCTTGAAGAAGGAAATGGATCTGGCAGAATACGCCCGACTGAAAAAGCAAGAAGCGTACGACAAAAATCCACCAGCTCCACTTCCCGTTTTGGGACCAGAAGGGCACACCGTTCCTATGTTTGAATTTACCGGAATAGACAATAAGAAAGTAAGTCACAGAGATGTAAAGGGTACAATTAAAATCGTCGATTACTTTTTCACTTCCTGTCCTACGATTTGTCCTTTATTGAGCGCACAACTGGCGAGAACCCAGGTGATTTTAAGAAAAAACGGTGTTCCTTCTGAGGATGTCATTATTTTGAGTCACTCCGTGGATCCAGAAAGAGACACCCCAAAACGTCTCGCTGGCTATGCCGAAAGGATAGGCGCAGACACCTCACAGTGGAAATTCCTCACCGGAAATAAGGAAGATTTATATGATCAGGCAAAAGAAGGGTATTTCCTCTCTGCCATGCCAAGCGATACCGCGGCAGGTGGTTTTTTCCATTCTGACACCTTCGTACTCATAGATAAACGGGACAGGATCAGAGGATATTACGATGGCACTTCTACGGAAGAAGTCGATAAAATGATCGATCATGTGTATCAATTAATTTCAGAATAAATGAAACTTACAGATTCTAACCTAAAAGTAATTGTATGGTCTGTTACCATCATTATCCCTGTTGTGGTGACGCTACTTGCGTATCTACCACCGTTAGATTTATCTCCGGAAACAGCCGCCAAACTCTACATTCTTCCTAAAATGAACGCTATTCTGAATGGCACAGCATTCTTTGCTTTGTTGGGTGCTTGGATCGCGATAAGGTCAGGAAATATAAAACTTCACAGAGCGCTCACATCAACAGCTGTTGGGTTGAGTGTTTTATTCTTATTGAGTTACATCGTTTTTCATTTTACAACTGCCCCTACCCGATTCCAAGGAGAATCCACGATGAAAATGATTTACTTGTTCATCTTGTTGACGCATATCGTTCTCTCTGCCGCCATTGTACCATTGGTGTTGTTCACCTATGCTCGAGGTTGGGCGATGGAAGTAGAAAAGCATAAAAGACTCGCGCATTTCACCTGGCCAATATGGTTATACGTCACAGCAACCGGGGTGATTGTTTATTTGATGATTAGCCCTTATTACCCCGCGTAATGAATCGGTTGAAACACATCTTCCTTCTTGCATTTGTCAGTGTAACCTTGTCAATGTCATCGTGGGGACAATGTGTCATGTGTAAGGCGCTTGGAGAACAAAGTGCGAATCAAGGGATGATTGGAACGGGACTAAATGAGGGGATTATCTTCATCATGATTATTCCGTATTTACTCATTGGAATAGGACTTGTGCTCGTCTGGAAAAGATTTAACAAAGAGGAGGGATAGCATTCATGTTTGTATGAAGGTGTATTCGTTAAATTTGTATGAATAATTCCATTTCTTCCCACATGACTAGATTCATCTCTACGGCTATCATTACATTAAGTGTAATGTTTTCCGGATCTTTATTTTCACAGGACTCAGCTTGGTCTCTTCAAAGGTGTATCAACCATGCTTTTGAGCACAACCTTCAGATTAAACAGAGTGCATTAAACAATCAACGTTCAGAAATAGGTTTAATCAGTGCAAAAGGCGCTTTCCTTCCTTCGCTTAACGCTTCAGGGTCTCATGGATATAATATCGGAATGACCATTGACCCTTTTACAAACGAATTCGCAACAGATGCGATTCAATCAAATAGTTTTGGGCTGAATTCGGGAATTACTTTATACAATGGATTTAAAAACCATTTGAATTTAAAGCGCGCTGCGCTTGGCGTCGATATTGCGATGGTCAACCTGGAACAAACAAAAAACGATCTTGCGTTAACAATCTCCGCAGCATATCTCAATGTACTGTTTCAAGAAGAGTTCTTCACCCTGGCAACGCTCAATTTAGAGACGACACAGAGACAGGTCAATCGTGTTGCGAAACTTGTCGAAGCTGGAGCGGCACCGCAGTCTGATTTACTGGATGTCCAAGCCCAAGAAGCGTCAGATTATGCATCCCTCATTTCGAGTGAAAACGCGCAATATCTTGCCAAACTTAATATTGTTCAACTCCTTCAATTAAACGGCTTACAAGCCGAAGGCTTTGAAATTGTCAAGCCTACAGATCAAGATTTAGAATTTTCGGAACTTCCCCCCTCTTCTCAGCTGGCGATTAATCACGCTCTGAACACCTTCCCCGAAATTCGTGCTGCAGCGCTTACTGTTGATGATTCGTATCTCAATCTTGATATCGCAAAAACAAGCTATCAGCCTCGCCTATTTGCATCTTATAACTTTGGTTCAGGATATTCTGGGAACAGACGACAGGGAGACATGGACCCTTCGACAACCAATTATACCATCATGACTCAGGAGGGTGTTTTATTAATTGCACCTGTGATTGATAACAGTAACGTGACATACTCCACCATACCATTCTCAGATCAGTTAAGTGACAATATTAACCAAAGTGTCTTTTTCTCTTTAAGCATCCCCATTTTTAATGGATTCGCGACCAGAAATGCTGTAAAACAAGCAGAGGTAGGCATTCTTCAATCAAAGTATGCTGAAGAAGCGACTGTACAAATTCTCACACAAAGCATTGAAGGTGCTTGGGCCGATGCTGTCGCTGCACAGAAAAATCTACTCGCACAAGAAGCGGCATTGGCTGCTGCCGAACTCGCCTTTACAAACACCGAATTAAGGTTTGAAGCTGGCGCAATCTCAGCACTTGAATATGCAGACGCTAGGGCGCTTTTAGATAATGCGCGAACGAATAGCTTACGTACGAGATACGACCTTGTCTTTAAATCTAAGATCTTAGATTTCTATCAAGGAAAGGCAATTACACTACGTTAAACTTTAGCTATGAAAAAGAAAAAGATATTTCTTATCCTTGGGGGCGTTGTTGTCCTTCTTGTCATTGCAGCATCTTTGTTTGGCGGAAAAAGAGAGCTTCCAGAAACAACCACCACAACTGCATCCATGAGGTCCATCACGGAAAGAGTGAGTGCGTCTGGAAAGATTCAGCCTGTGTTAGAAGTGAATATTTCGGCTGAGGTAAGTGGACAGTTAATTGACCTTCCAGTGGTAGAAGGAGATCGCGTGAATGAGGGTGACCTGTTGGCCCAAATCAACCCAGATGTATACATCGCGGCAAGAAACAGAGCTCAAGCTGCCGTCAATACAACGCTGTCGAATTTGTCATCCGCAAAAGCGATGCTTGCAACGAGCGAAGCAAATCTGTTTGTTGCAGAACAATCTTGGGCTCGCACTCAGAAGCTTTTTTCAAACGGTGTGATCTCTCAGGCTGATTATGACCAATCAGAAGCCGCAATTCACAATGCAAAAGCAACGCTCACAAGTTCAGAGGAAAGTGTAAAAAGTGCAAATTATTCTATTTTAAGTGCAAACGCATCTCTACAAGAAACACTCGACAACTTATCTAGAACAACACTTCGTGCACCCCAATCTGGCATTGTGACGGCATTGGTCAAAGAAGTGGGAGAAAGTGTGCAAGGAAACGGTTTTGTTGCAGGAGAAGTTGTCATGAAGATTAGCAATTTAAGTGAAATGGAGGTTGACATTGAAGTGAACGAAAGTGACATCGTAAGAGTGGCCATGGGAAACAAGTCTGAAATTGAGGTCGATGCTTATCTGTCTGAAACATTTCTAGGGGAAGTCACTGAAATTGGAAATACCGCCTTAAATGCAGGTTCAAACGGATTCAACTTGGATCAAGTCACCAATTTTTCTGTAAAAGTAGGGATTGACCCCGAAAGCTATCAACACCTTGCTTCAGACGCCACATCATCTCAATCCCCTTTCCGCCCGGGGATGAGCGCTACTGTGGATCTTCTTACAAAAAGTGTCACTGACATTGTATCAGTGCCCATTCAATGTGTGACGACTCGCAAATCAGAGGAAGACGACAAAGCAGAACTTGGTGTCTTTCTTTTCGACAATGAAACGGTCACCTGGACTAAAGTAGAAACAGGGATTCAGGACAACCGTTATATCGAAATTATTTCAGGAATAGAAAATGGCGCCACGCTAGTCAGTGGTCCCTATGACATGGTGTCTCGGAAACTAGAAGATGGCGACAAGGTCTCCGGCAAAGCTGAGGACAACAATGAGGGCGAAGGAACCAAGACAATAGATGAGGATTAAATAATTTCGACCCCTAGATGTCTGTATTACTTCACTTAGAAACGACTACTCGCCAATGTTCAGTTGCACTTTCCAATCACAGGACACTTCTTGCCAGTCGAACAGTTCGCAATGAAGGGTACAGTCATGCCGAGATGTTGCTTCCTTTTATTGACGAGGTTTTTAAAGAAAGCGGAATCCCTCAAACAGAGTTAAAAGCCGTAAGTGTCTCAGGTGGACCAGGTTCATACACAGGGCTTAGAATAGGTGTCGCAACCGCCAAGGGGATTTGTCATGCGCTTAACATCCCCTTAATTGCAATAGATACATTGACTGTTTTGGCCACACAAGCCCGTAACAGTCATCCAGGAATGGACGCATACGTTTCTATGTTAGATGCCAGGAGAATGGAAGTTTACAGTCGAACTTTTAATTCTGATCTTGAAAACGCTACGGAGATTGAAGCGCTGATCATTCCTGAAATCAAAACATTCCCCTGGGACACATATGAAAACATATGCTTTATAGGTGATGGGGCTTTGAAATGTCGGGACATCCTGAAGGGAGAAAACAGAATATTTATTGAAGATTGGCCTACTTCTGAAGCAGCTGTGAATATCGCCACCGATAAGTTTGAAGCAAATAAATTTGAGGATCTCTCACTCTATGAACCTACTTATCTCAAACAGTTTATGGCAGGTAAAGCAAAAGATCCATTTGGGTTAAAAAAGAATTGAAACAATGAAACAATTTAAAATTTCAGTGATCGTGGTGGTGGGTGCTTTTCTTCTCATACAATCTACGTGTGATCAGAATAACCAAAACATCCCATACGTGCCTGTGAATTTTGATATCAACCTCAATCTCCCAGCATACAATCCCCTTAATTTTCCAGGCGAACACTTAATTTTGCAGGGCGGTTCACAGGGACTTATTGTATATCGCTATACAATGGATGAATTTGTCGTCTTAGATAGGCACGCGACCTACGATGTCGCGTTAGATTGTAAAGTCACTGTAGAATCTGACGGAATCACCCTCTCAGATGCTGATGATTGTTCAGAATCGCAATGGCTCATCCTAGACGGATCTGTCATACAAGGACCAGCTACACTCTCACTTCATCGATACAGAACGAATTGGAATCCACCGATACTCCACGTGTATAACTAAGTGTCGCGGTTAATTAGTAACGGTACTCATCAGATTTATAAGGCCCTTCAACTGGCACTCCAATGTAGTCTGCCTGCTCTTGAGACAAAACCTCAAGTACAACTCCGACTTTTTCAAGATGAAGCCTTGCTACTTTTTCATCTAGATTCTTAGGCAGCGTGTAAACCTTATTTTCATAGTTATCAGCCCTTTCCCATAGCTCCAATTGCGCCAGTACCTGATTTGAGAATGAGTTCGACATCACAAAACTTGGATGACCCGTTGCGCATCCCAAGTTTACAAGTCGGCCCTCGGCGAGAATAATAATATCTTTTCCATTCAGCGTATACTGATCGACTTGAGGCTTGATTTCATCCTTAGAAGATCCGTGCGTTTTATTCAGCCAGTCCATATCTATTTCATTGTCGAAATGCCCAATGTTACAGACGATTGCCTTATCCTTCATGTTCTCAAAGTGAGCTGATGTGATGATGTCCTTATTTCCTGTTGCGGTAACAACGATATCAGCTTCTGAACATGCGTCTAGCATAGGTTTCACTTCATATCCTTCCATGGCAGCTTGAAGCGCACAAATAGGATCAATTTCGCTGACCATGACGCGACAACCTGCATTTCTAAGTGATTCTGCTGAACCTTTTCCTACATCGCCAAAACCAGCCACAACAGCAATTTTCCCAGCCATCATCACGTCAGTCGCTCTCCTTATCGCGTCGACCAGAGACTCACGACAACCATACTTATTGTCGAATTTAGATTTTGTAACTGAATCATTAATATTAATCGCAGGCATCGTAAGCGTGCCATTCTTAACTCTATCAAACAAACGCAGAACACCCGTCGTTGTTTCCTCTGAAATTCCTTTTATGCCAGCCGACATTTCAGGATATTGATCTAGAACCATATTCGTCAGATCACCTCCATCATCTAAGATCAGGTTTAAAGGCTTGCGATCTTCACCGAATCTTAACGTAGCGTCAATACACCAATCGAACTCCTCTTCTGTCAATCCTTTCCAAGCGAAAACTGGAACTCCAGTGACAGCAATGGCTGCAGCTGCATGATCCTGAGTGGAAAAGATGTTACATGAAGACCATTGAACTTCCGCACCTAATTCTGTAAGTGTCTCGATCAATACCGCGGTCTGAATCGTCATGTGTAAACACCCTGCGATTCTGGCGCCTTGAAGTGGCTTAGATGGGCCATATTCTTTTCTTATTGCCATTAGACCTGGCATTTCAGCCTCAGCCAAACGAATTTCTTTTCTACCCCATTCAGCTAAGCTTATGTCTTTCACCTTGTAAGGGAGCACTTTTGTTTCTGTTGAATTCATGACACAAATTTACGATATAGAAGGCTACCTTAGCAACATGTTGACCATGAAACATCACAAAACAATAGGCCTTGCAGTAAGACAAGTCAATATTGATGAAGTCGGAAGTGAAGCAATCGTTAAAATTGTGTCAAAGCATTATCCAAAAAGAGATATACCTCATTTGTCTTCAGGCAAAATAGCGGAGCTTTATGCAGTAGTACAGTGTATTTCTGACCTTTTACGTGAAGATAATTGGCATCTACAGCATGCACAAAGTGGGGCGCCTCTTCTTTTTGAAAATGAGAAAAGAAGTGTCCTTTCAATATCTATAAGTCACACGATAGAGAAAATGGCAGAAAGTGGGATCGCCTATGCCGCGGTTATTCTCTCTCGGGAAGTAGAAAAAATAGGCGTAGACATTGTATTGAAAGCTGATTTGAGAATAAAACGGATTGCGCATAGAGTAATGCGAGATGAAGAAATCGAGACTGGCAGGTTGGCTGAAGTTTGGGCGTGTAAAGAAGCCATGTATAAAGCGCTGGGACCACTTTTGGATTTCAAAGAAGATCTGAAAGTTGATTTTGACAACAAAAACAAAGACCTTGCTCAAGGTTTAGGGTACAATTGGAAGATTTATTGTGAGGATAAAATCGTTTTGGCGCTGGGTCCCTTTTAAAGGGAGTCGTAAAACGATATAGGGAAAAACGCAACAAGGGAACCCAAATGGATTCCCTTGTTGAAATAATAAGTCTGAAGGGATAGCGCGAAGTAAATGCGATCTATCGCTCAATACCTTTGTGACGGCGCTCTGTCGAAACACTTAATTTCGCACGTCCTTTGCGGCGGCGTGCATTAAGTACATTGCGGCCGCTTGAAGAAGCCATACGCTTACGGAAGCCATGCTTGTTACGGCGCTTACGAACTGAAGGTTGAAATGTTCTTTTTGGCATGATTTCTATTTTTCCCTGTAAAGAGGAGGGCAAAGATAGTAAACTCTTTCTATTCTTACAACCCTATTTTAAGTGCTAAATTCGCGCAAATGATGAGTGAAAATACAACGGAGACGGAAGCGCCTAAAAAGAATCGATTTAAGATAGCCGATTTACGTGGATTTAAACAAATGTGGCCATACCTAAAGCCTCACAAATTTGGCTTTGCATTTGGGATAATATTAATTTCAATCTCAAGTATTTTAACGCTTTTCGTCACTCGATTGTGGGGCCAATTAGGAGGGGTAGGCATCATGGGTGATGTCACAAGTGACATTGAGACCGAGTTTGAAGGGGGGGTGTTAGGCGGCTTGAATCTGCACAATCTAGAATCCATTGGATGGACAATTGCAATTGTACTTATCATCCAAGCATCACTGAGTTTCTTACGTGTCTACCATTTTGCAAATATGACTGAAAAAATGATGCTGACCATGCGTCGAGATACATTTGAGGCGGTGATCAGCATGCCTATGGATTTCTATCATGACAGGCGTGTGGGTGATTTGAACAGTCGGATTTCTGCAGATATAACATCCATACAGGACACTTTCACGGTCACTCTGGCGGAGCTCATACGTCAAACCATTATTTTGTTTGGAGGCGTTGCAGCGCTCTCCTATTTCTCCGTCGATTTAACCCTTATGATGCTCGGAACTTTGCCCGTTGTTATTCTAGTCGCAATATTTTTTGGGAAATTTATCAAACGACTTTCAAAAGAAACACAGGATGAAATCGCATCTTCCAATGTCATTGTTCAAGAAGTTCTGACGGGAATTATCAATGTCAAGGCCTTTGCAAATGAATGGTATGAGCGCAAACGCTACACGGGAAGTATCAAGACTGTTCGACAGTTAGCGATGAAAGGAGCGATGGGGCGTGGGGCTTTTGCGAGTTTCATCATCTTATTCATTTTTGGAGCGATTACACTCGTCATATTCAAAGGCGCTGCTTTAATGCAATCTGGTGATTTGGCTTCAGAACATTTTTTCACTTTTCTCCTCATGACTGGTCTTGTTGCAGGGAGTGTCGGAGGTCTTGCAAGTCTTTTCGGCGTCGTACAAAAAGGACTTGGCGCCATCGATTCTCTCATGGAGTTACTCAAAGAAAAACGTGAATTAGAAGGTCTCAAAGAAGAAGTCACCAAATACGATTTAAGGAAATCAATTAAATTTGAGAAGGTTAAATTCTTCTACAGTTCACGAAAAGACCTAACCATTCTGCATGATCTATCTCTAGAGATAAAGGCAGGAGAACAAGTGGCGCTTGTAGGACCCAGTGGCGCTGGGAAATCAACTGTAGCATCATTGATGCTTCGATTTGAACAACCGGTCTCAGGAAGGATCTCTATTGATGGAAAAGACGTCACATCTATGGAGCTTCGGGGATACCGAAAGCGCATCGCATACGTGCCCCAGGAGGTGATCTTATTTGGGGACGACATCAGGGGAAACATCGCTTACGGAAAACTCGACGCCTCAGACAAAGAGATTACGGAAGCCGCAAAAAGAGCGCATGCCCTGGAATTTATAGAATCCTTTCCTGAAGGCTTTCAGACTTTGGTGGGTGAACGTGGCATTCAACTTTCGGGAGGACAACGCCAGAGAATCGCAATCGCACGTGCCATTCTTCGAGATCCCGATATCCTAATACTCGATGAAGCGACCAGCGCATTAGACAGCGTCTCCGAAAAAGAAGTTCAAGCTGCGTTAGAAGAACTCATGAAAGGCAGAAGCACCCTAGTCATCGCTCACAGACTCAGCACAATAAAAAATGCAGATCGAATCCTTGTACTTATCGATGGAGAAATCGTTGAAAACGGGACCCATGTCGACCTCATGAAAACGGAAGGCGCTTACTTCAGACATGTAAAATCTCAAGACTTTGACCTTCAATAATCTATGCTTATTTCGTTTCTCATAAAACAGCTTATCGACTAACTTGCAGACTATGGTAAAACGTGCACTTATTACGGGGATTACAGGTCAAGATGGCGCTTATCTCGCTGAATTACTTTTGGGAAAAGGATACGAAGTCCACGGCATTAAGCGGCGGGCATCGTCATTTAACACAAGCCGAATCGATCACCTGTATCAAGATCCACACGAGAAGGATGTGAAACTCAAACTCCATTATGGAGACATGACTGATTCCACTAATTTAATCAGAATAGTACAAGAAGTTCAGCCAGATGAAATTTACAATCTTGCAGCCCAAAGCCATGTACAAGTGAGTTTTGAAACGCCTGAATACACCGCAGATGTAGATTCTCTTGGCACACTTCGTCTTCTCGAGGCAATTCGGATTTTGGGTCTTGAAAAAACATGTCGCTTTTACCAAGCAAGCACTTCTGAATTGTATGGAAAAGTGCAAGAAACCCCACAACGAGAAACCACACCATTTTACCCCCGTTCACCATATGGTGTGGCCAAATTGTACGCCTATTGGATTGTGAAAAACTACCGAGAAGCATACGGGATACATGCAAGCAACGGGATCCTTTTCAACCACGAAAGCCCCATACGAGGAGAGACTTTTGTGACCCGTAAAATCACCCGCGCAGCTTCCAGAATTAAAATGGAACTGGAATCATGCCTGTACCTAGGCAACTTAAACGCACGTCGAGATTGGGGACACGCGCGCGATTTCGTCGAAGGGATGTGGAAAATGTTACAACAAGATGTCCCTGATGACTACGTCCTCGCTACAGGCACTCAGATTTCCGTGCGAGATTTCACCCAACACGCATTCGAAGAGACGGGTGTCACGCTGAAATGGCAAGGTGAAGGCGCCAACGAAGAAGGCGTGTGTTCAAAATCGGGTGCTGTTTTGGTGAAAATAGACCCTCGGTATTACAGACCGGCAGAAGTTGACTCGCTCGTTGGGAACGCTTCAAAAGCATTCTCAAAGCTCGGTTGGAAAGCAACGACACCGTGGAAGGATATGTGTGCTGAAATGGTTACCGCAGATTTACGAGACGCTCAACGAGAGAGTCTATTGGCAATCTCAGGACTTTAAAAAAAGCATTCCGCTTACGCAGGTGTAAATTTATTCTGACAACAATGGCGCGCGAAGGTCACCCATAAGTCTGGAGACTTCCATGTAAGCACCACGCCAAACAAACAAGGCGTTCAGCTCGTTAACTCTTGCGGCCTGAAGGGCAATCTCCAAAGTCCGATAGTCAAGGGCATTGATCACACCGTTTTTATATGCAGTCTCAGCAATTTCAAGAGAGGTTAGCGCGTTTTGGGTCGTCTTGACACTCAGATTATACACGGAGTCACCTAAGACGTATTTGTCATATGCGTTACGAGACAAAGAGCCAGCTTGTTTCATCGCTTGTTCCTGATCAATGGCTGCAATGTCAGCTTGGATTTTCGCTGAAGAAATGGCACGACGTGTTGCCCCGCCATTAAAGAGATTGAAGTTAAGCGTCAGAAATGCTGAAGTGTTTAATGACCGAGCGGAGCCTGATACATCTCCAAATGACCCCCGTGATGCCGCATCAGAAAACGAGGCATTAAATCCGACCACAGGATAGAGAAAGGATTGGGCCTGCTTGACTCCCTGATGGGCTATGCTTTCAGAAATAATAGCGTTTTTCACACTCGTATTGTCTTGAAGCACGGCTGCGCTTATATCGACTGAGCTTGGCAATGAGGGTGGAACATTCAGGTCGTCAGTAAGAACCCACAAGGAATCTTCGTGATCTCCCATTAATAAATTGAGATTTCTGAGAGAAGATTTAACTGCAACACCTTGCTGCAACCAAGATGTACTGTCTGCAAGAATCGCATTCTCAAATTGAAGTCTGTCAAAAGTGCCCGCAGCCCCATATGATTCACTCCACTTGATTTCGCGCAATCTGTCACGACTAAGTGACATCGATTCTGCCAGAACATTCAATAGCTCAGTTTGAAGCAGAACATTGTGATAGGCCAAATCAACAGCCTCGACCGTTTGCTCAATAATCAAAGATGCTTGACCTGAAGATTGCGCCTCCAAGAGCTCAAGTCTTGTTTTGGATGCATACATTCCCAAGCCGTCAAAAAGAGTCCAGTTTAGATTAACAGAAGCGTTGATGCTCTCTGATTCAATTTTTTCTTGAATAACTGAAAGTGGGTTTCGTGTTTGGTCTGAGATTGCTGAGGAACCCGCAATAGAAGTCGAAAGAGAGGGAAGCGCTCCAGCTGCACCCCAACTGTTATTGACGGAAGAAATATCGTTGCGTAAACGAGCGATGCGAATCCCAAAGTTTGATTCAAGAGAACGATTGATCGCTTGATTGAGGCTCAAAGGAGCAGCCGAATTCAATTGTGCATGAGTGCATGTTGGATGTGCGAAAAAAGAGGCTGCAAATAAAATCGCTGTAAGTTGGATTGCTTTATTCATTTCTCAATAAAATCATGAGGTGAAGAACTTTCTGATTCCAATTCTGCATTGAGATGCTGTTCGCGAATTGCGGGTTCCGCATCAAGTGATTTCAGCCACCTGCCATCACTAATCCAAATCCAGGTTCTATGAAGCGGGTTAATCCATTGTAAGTAAATGGGGAGGAGTATCAAAATAATGACCGTCACAAACAGCAAACCAAAGGCCACTGAAATGGCCATAGGAATAAGGAATTGAGCCTGAAAACTCTTGTTAAGCATAAGTGGCGCAAGTCCAGCAACAGTCGTCACAGAAGTCAGGATAATTGGACGAAACCTATTCATCCCAGATTCCCATATCGCTTCTCTAACGGTCATGCCATCTTTCAGGTAACTGTTATATGCTGCAATAAAAACCAAAGCATCATTGACAAGTATGCCTATTAAAGCGAGCATCCCAAGAACAGAGAACAAACTAATTTGAGCATCAAGGAGCCAATGACCAATACTGATTCCGACCAAACCAAAAGGAATGAGACCGAATACAGCCATTCCTTGGAGTGGGGATCTAAACGTTAAAACGATCACAAAAAACATCAAGGCAAAAATGAGCGGCATCACCTTTTTAATGGAATTTTGAGACTTCATCACCTCTCGGTTTTGACCTTCATAACTCGCAGTTACTGAAGGGTATCGTGCGAGAATTTGTGGGATAATAACGCCCTTGAGCTCGTCGTTAACATCTGTGGCACTTGCTTTGGGCCCCGAGAGGTCCGCACTCACTTTTACCTCACGTTGCCCGTAAATCCTATTGATCGCTGTAAGGCCACGTTCAACGTTTATTTGACACACTTCTGTAAATGGAATTTCATCTCCATTTACTGTCCTAAGTTTGAAATTCTCCAAAGACCCAATGGACGCTCTGTCACGTTCGTCAAGTCGCACCCAAACCCTCACTTCGTCTCGTCCTCGTTGTAATCTTTGGACCTCTTGCCCAAAAAATGCTTGACGAATTTGGGCCAAAAGCTCTTGTTCATTGAACCCCAACTGATAGGCACGAGGCAACAAGGTTACACCAATTTCCTGAAGGCCCGCCTGATTGCTGTCAGTCACATCTTTGATGTCATCGCGCTTATTCATTTCTACTTTCAGTTCGCGTGTAGCTGCTTCTAGAGTCTCAAGATCATTGCCTAAAAGAGACACCGACACCGCTCTTCCGAAAGGTGAAAACGCGGTGAAGTTTAAATCCTCAGCCCCATAAACAACACCCACTTTCTCACGGATCCTTGCGCTGACATCTGTACTCATCACGCCCCTGTTTTCTCCGTCCAAAAGCTGAACATATAAGGAGCCCGTATGAGATGCAGGGCCTATTTTCTTATCTATGGCAAGAACGATTTCTAAACTGTCCGTTCTGTCTGCATTGAACTCCTCATTCACTTCCCAAACAGCAGCTTCAATTCTGTTCAATTGCTCAAGGGTAATATCCTCTCGTGTACCGGACTGCATATTGAGGTTGACCGTCAGGAAGTCACCTTCAATAAATGGAAAGAATGTTGTTCTTACAAATCCACCACCAATAAGTCCTGGCACAGAAATAAGAAAAATAGAGGCGATCACTGAAAATGAAATCCAAGGCTTATCTAATGTGAACTTCAGAACAGGCGCATAAAGTTTATCTCTAAATCCATTGAGAAATTTTCGCATCCCTCGTTCAAGTTTGTTTGGCTTGAACTCTCGCCTTAGGGCCTTCGAGTTTCCAACATGAGCCGGGAGAATAAATGCGCCCTCGATGAGAGAGAATATCAATGTCAGGATAATGACGGTGGCCATGTCTTGGAAAATATCTCCCAGCTTTCCCTCGATGTAAAAGAACGCAGAAAAGGCAATCACTGTCGTAACAATGGCTGAGAAAACGGCTGGTAATACTTCCATGGTACCCTCCACAGTTGCATCCATTCTTGAGTAACCCCGCTCGTATTTTCTATAAATATTTTCGGCAATAACGATGCCGTCATCGACCAGTATTCCTATCACGAGGATCATCCCAAATAAGCTTACTACGTTAATGGTAATCCCAGCCATGTCTGCAAACATGAACATGCCGGCAAAAGACACGGGAATGGCAAGAGCCACCCAAAACGCAAGACGCAGATTCAGAAACAATGCCAGAAACAACAACACAAGAAGAAATCCTATGATGCCATTATTAACGAGCAGATCAATCCGTTGATTCAACACAACAGATTGGTCTCTCACGATATTTATTTCAAGAACATCTTCCCTGTCATTAAAGGCTTGAGTATATGCACGTACATACTGGGTCACATCCAAAATGGATTCTGAATTTAAGCTGTTTACAGTAATACTCACTGAGGCTTTTCCGTTGTACCAATTCCTTGTAGGATCATTGTCTGCCCAACGGTTTTTGACTTCCGCTACATCTGAAAGACGAATTATTCTTCCATCTCTGTCCGCTCTGACAACGATGTCATTTAAGTCTTCAGCCACGTAGTCCTTGAACCTACCCCTCACAATTAACTCCTCTTTGTCAGTCTTAATTCTGCCACCCGTCGTTTCAATATTTGTATTCCGAACAGCTTGAGCAACTTGTGCGACAGTAATTCCCAACTCACTTAATCTGTCATCCCTGACTGAAATTTCTATTTCTTCTTCCGGAAATCCAGAAAGGAGAATTTGAGAGATGCCATTTGAAGACCTTAGATCCTCTTCAATTTTACGCGCTGTTTTTTTAAGCAAATACAAATCCTCAACACCTGAAACAGCTAAAACAATGGCGACATTTTCTGGGTCCTGTTTAAAAATAATAGGCGGCTCCATTCCAACAGGGAATGACGCAATCCGATCTACAGCATTTTTAACATCTTGGAGCGCTTGGTCTGTTTTGTGTGCTTGCTTAACCTCTACAACAATACTTCCTGCATTTTCAATGCATGTTGAGGTGACAAGGTCAATATTTGCAACGCCCTGGAGATTCTCCTCGATTTTCGCAACGATTCCCTTCTCTATTTCTTCAGGAGAAGAACCAGGGTATACGACTTGAATAACAACAGTTTTTGAATCAACTTCCGGAAAGAAATTAGATCTCAAACTCGACATGCCAACGAATCCAGAAACCAAGATCGCAAACATCAATAAATCCCCAACGATGTGATGTTGGACGAAAAATTTAATGACTTGTCTCATTACTCTTCGATGCTTTCGCTAACAGAAACAGGCATGCCTAGATAAGCGCCTGAAATAGGGTTTGACAGAATCAGCGTTCCGTTTGGTATGCCACTTACAATCGCAGTTTCTATGGCACGAAATTCCTGAACAACAGACATTTTATCCAGTTCATTTGAATTGATGACAAACATGTTCCCTTCTCCGTCGATCAAATTTCTCTGAACTTCAAATGCATTTTCAATCTCGGAGGACTCAATAAAACCTGAAAGATATCTGCCATCACGCATTTGGTCTTCCCTATTTGTTGATGGTCGAACCTTACAGAAAACGGTTGCTGACTGAGTGGAGGCATTTACATTGCCTGCGATTCGATCAACCTTCCCTTCCGCAACTACACTGTCATTCTCGTCACTAAAGCGCACCTTGTCTCCGATTTTCACCGTTGCCAAATACCGCGAATGGACCGCTGTTTGAATTTCGTACACCTCCGTACCTACAAACAATCCCAAGGGCTGGCCAGCGCGAACAAGAGATCCTGGCTTGACCAAAGCTTGCGCTACAAAACCATCAAAAGGAGCGCTTAAAGTAAATTTAGACAACCTCTCCTCGGAAGCTTTGATACTATAAAAACTGGCTTGTAAGCCTCTATTTACAATGAAGTATTCTTCTCTCTTACTTTCTGGTGCGGGGAGAGATGGCAGTACGTTTGTAACATCGATGCTCTCGACATACTGTTCCCAAACCTCAATTCGTTCCGGAAAATCGACTTGAATACTCGCAAGCATACCCGTTACAAGTTGCAAGTAGTTCGATCGCGCACTTTTGAGGTTTGATCTTGATTCGGAATCATCCAGATTTAAAATAATGTCTCCCTCCTTAAAAGATTTACCCTCTCGAAAATCCTCGCCCATCAGACTTAAGACACCATTTACTTCTGCAAAAAGATCGATTCTATTCCAAGCCTGAATGCGACCTTCCACAGGGATCTTCGGTGTAACCTCCGTATTTAATACGACAGTGGTCCGCACAGGTCTCGCCATTGTCTCCGGCAGGGTAACACTAGGGGACTGCTTCATCCCTATGAGACCCTGCATCATAAAGAATCCCACAAATAGGATTAGGAGACCCGCAAGAAACCTCAGAATTTTTTGTAAAAATGGAGACATGAATGATTTGTTTGAGTGCAAAAGTACCTGATTTAAAATGTATCTAGGTCTATTGGACGCATGACACCAAACCATTTTAGGACTTTTTGGCCTATACCTGGCACATCCACATGTATGAT
>CAJQPF010000049.1 GCA_905480095.1 uncultured Flavobacteriales bacterium | reverse complement strand
ATCACTTGGCGCGTTCAAAATCTCCTCCTCCAATTCCCCCAAACATTTGTCGAGAATATGTCCCTTATTGAGTGTTTTCACATTTTCCTCCACCAAACGAAATTCAACCTTGTATCGCCCTCTACCTGTTCTGCGAACAGCGCCATACACCACAGCCGCATCGTAAGTATGCGCCCACTTTTCGGCACCGAAATAAACAGGCGTTTCTAAACCAAGAAAAGTGGTCCACCACGCTTTATTTGAATCTTGAGGGCTTTGATCAAAACCAAAACCAACGGCGACAGGCTCTCCCCTTTCTTTCACATGATTGTCCATCCAGGTCTTACACGCTTTAATTTCAATCATTTCAAGGCCCATTCTTTGACGAGATTTGCGCATGGCATCATCCATGACTGGATCACTTAACTTCTTGTATAGCGCCATCGTTTTATGTTCTACAGCTCCTGAAAGTGTCATCGCATACATTTCCCAATTTGCCATGTGAGCGCCTACAAGAATGACATGTCTCCCATCTGAATGAAGACGATTCATGAGCCTGACACCTTCCTCGGAATATTCTACCCTTGTCATGACTGAATGATCTTTTGCAGAAAAAAGCTTCATCGATTCTAAAGTGATGTCACAAAAGTTTTTATAAAAACCCTTGGAAAGCTTGTGTGTTTTTTCTTTGCCAAATACTTTTTCTAAGTTTCCAAGAACAACCCCCTTTCGGTATCCTCCTACAACTGCCATAAAACCAGCGATGACAGAAGACTCAAAGTGCAACATCCACCACGGCTGCATTCCAAACCCCTGCATCAGTCGCAACAATATTTTTGATCTGATTTTATTCATTTCAATCATTTTGAATGACACACCCATCCCATCCGACATAAACACCCTGGGGCAATTGCGCTTGCAAATCTTCGTGTGTACCAATGAGATGACTTAAGTGAGTTAAATAAGTTGATTCAGGCCCCACTCTTTCAATCACATCTAAAACTTGATCTAGTGAATAATGACTTGGGTGATGTTTTTTCCTTAAAGCACTAATGACCAAAACTTTTACGCCAGTAAGTTTTGTAAACGTTTCGTCTGGTATGAGGTTAACATCTGTGATGTAAGCAAAATCTCCTATTCGAAAACCAAACACTTCCATCGCGGAATGCATGACTGGCAAAACCGTCCACTTCACGCCTTGTATCTCAAAACCATGAATCAACTCATGGTCACCCAATTTATGAATATCAACCTGAGGCAGCCCCCCATGTGTGTTCTCACCGAAGGCATAAAAGAAATCACGACGAAGCGCCCGCTCAACAGCCTCGTTTGCCCAAATTGGCATTGCTTTTGAATGCTTCTGATTGAACGCCCTCAGATCATCCATTCCAGCCACATGATCCTTATGTTCATGTGTATATACGATCGCATCCAAATGATTGACATCATTTCTAAGCATCTGCATTCTGAAATCAGGCCCCGTATCAACAACAACAGATACGTCGTTTACTTGCACCAAAATTGAGGACCTCAACCGCTTGTCTTTGGGGTTTGAAGAACGACAAACATCACATTTACAAGCTATTACCGGCACACCCTGAGATGTTCCAGTTCCTAACAGTGTAATTTTCATAGTTTTAACACCTAAATCATGTTGAATTATGTGATTCACCCTGCAAAGATACCCTACCTTTACAATAGTGGACTTAGAACGCGTCATATTATCTGCAAAGCAGAAAGCGCTCCGTATAAATCTGAATCAAGATATATACGGGACTTTTGCGGAAGTCGGGGCTGGTCAGGAAGTTGTAAGACATTTTTTCAGAGCTGGAGGAGCTTCTGGAACAATCGCGAAAGCCATCAGCGCATATGACAAAGATTTCTCTGATGCGATTTATGGAAAAGAAAAGAAAGACAGGTATGTCTGTAAACACAGACTTGAGAAAATGCTCAAGCATGAGTACCAACTCATTGAAGAGCGAATTAATAGAGAGAACCATCCTTCCAAACAATTCTTTGCCTTCGCAAATACGGTGGCAACAATTAATTTTCACAAGTCAAGCCAGGGACACGGATGGTTTGGCCTGAAATTCCAGACAGAACCAGGAAAGGAAGCATCAGAGGTGATTCTACATGCCAGACTTCACGAATCGGATGCGTTACAACAACAGATTTCGACTGGTATTCTTGGTACAAATCTAATTTATGGTTGTTACTTCTTTTATAAGAACCCTAAAGAATTACTAAAGTCACTCTATGACAACTTAGACCGGAGTCAGATCGAGATTGACATGATTCATATGAATGGGCCCGATTTCACCAATGTAGACAATCGCCTACTTTCATTGCAACTGGTTAAAAATGGCATGACAGATGCTGTCATTTTCTCACCTGATGGACGAAATCTTCAAGCTGCAGATATTCTTTATAAAAAGAACATCCTCGCAATCAGAGGCAGTTTCCGTCCAGTGACGAAAGTTAATATTGACATGATTGCGAAAGGCCTCAAGAAATTCAAGGAGGAACCTAAGGTTGACCCTGAAAACATTCAGGTATTATTCGAAATTACACTTAACAACCTAAAAGCACAAGGAGATATTGACGAGCAAGATTTCTTAGATAGGGCAGACATCCTGTGTTCAATAGGGCAGACTGTTCTTATTTCAAATTACAAGAAATACTACAAGCTGGTTGAATTCTTTTCTCGACACTCGAAAAAACGCATGGGCGTCATTATGGGAGCCTCTACACTCGTTGAAATTTTTGATGAAAAATACTATCGCAACCTGAACGGAGGAATCTTAGAAGCATTTGGAATCCTCTTTTCTCGAGACTTAAAGATTCTTCTATATCCATGGAAAGACTCGAAGACAGGGACCCTTTGGAATTCCAAAACAACCCCCATTCACCCACGCTTGAAGCCCCTTTACAACTACCTCACTTTCAATAAGAAAATCATAGACATTGAAGATTATGATGAAGAGGTTCTATCAATCTTCTCAACTGAAGCTTTTAAGATGATTAAGAATGGTGACAAAAACTGGGAGAATATGGTACCCACATTTGTAGACCAAATCATTAAAGAAAAATGTCTTTTCGGGTATTGTGGTGTCAAACCAAATACAAATCATTCTGAGGACCCTGCAGAGGCTGCTGCAAAAGCAATCGAACAAGGGAATAGCAATTAAGCTACATCACGATAATAGACGGCATATAGCACAAAAAAGGCCTCCCAAACGGGAGGCCTTTTTTATTCAGATATCATATAAAAAATCTATGCCTCAGCGACTTCACTCGTAGATTCTTCAACATCATTCGTTTCAGTCGCTTTCAAAGCTGCATCGAATTCATCCTGAGATCCAACAGTTAAATCTTGGAAATCTCTCGATCCAGTGCCGGCAGGAATCAGGTGCCCCACAATGACATTCTCCTTAAGACCTAATAAGTGATCTTGCTTTCCGCTTACAGCAGCTTCATTCAAGACTTTCGTTGTCTCTTGGAAAGATGCAGCAGATATAAAGGATTTGGTCTGCAATGATGCACGCGTGATTCCTTGTAAAAGTGGACGAGAAGTTGCTGGAATGGCATCTCTCGCTTCAACAAGTGCAAGATCTCTACGCTTTAAAGATCCGTTCTCATCACGAAGACGACGCGCCGTGATCATTTGGCCTTCAGAAAGCTCTTCACTATCACCTGCATTAGAAATCACGACCATACCAAATATTCTGTTGTTCTCCACCAAGAAGTCAGCTTTTTCAGCGTTCTGCTTTTCTAAGAACCTTGTGTCACCAGAATCTTCAATAACGACCTTCTTCATCATTTGACGAACAATCACCTCAAAGTGCTTGTCATTAATCTTCACACCCTGAAGACGGTAAACATCTTGAATTTCGTTCACAATGTATTCTTGAACAGCAGTAGGGCCTTTAATGTTAAGAATATCCTTCGGTGTAATCGCACCGTCAGAAAGAGGCATCCCAGCTCTCACAAAATCATTGTCTTGAACTAAGATGTGCTTAGAGAGAGGCACCATGTACTTGTACTTATCTCCAACACGAGATTCAACTATGACCTCGCGATTACCTCTCTTAATCTTACCATAAGTAACAATTCCATCCACCTCAGAAACAACAGCAGGGTTAGATGGGTTACGTGCTTCAAATAGCTCAGTGACTCTTGGAAGACCTCCAGTGATATCACCAGACTTACCAGCAACACGTGGAATCTTACACAGAATCTGACCGAGTGTTGAAGTACTGCCATTCTTCACCATAATGTGGGCACCCACGGGCAAAGAATAAGTACGTAAAGCTTCGCCTTTCTTATCTACAATTAAAATTGCAGGGTTCTTCTTTTTGTCCTTTGTTTCAGTAATAACAACCTCACGGAATCCAGTTTGCTCGTCAAGTTCCTCACGGTAGGTTAAACCTTCCTCAATATTCTCAAACTTGACAGTACCCAACGCTTCACAGATGATGGCACTGTTGTATGGGTCCCACTTACAGACAGAGTCGTTCTTCTTAATTTTATCTCCAGATTTTACAAAAAGCAAAGATCCATATGGTAAAATAGTTGTAGAAAAAGCAACGCCCGTTTTCGGGTCAACAACTTTGAATTCACTCGAACGAGAAACAATCACAGTTTCCTTTTCTCCGTTCTCATTTTTCCGATCAACAGTACGTAAATCTTCAATCTCAGCAACACCTTCAAACTTAGTGCGCAACTCATTATCATCAGAGATTTTTGATGCTGTACCACCTACGTGGAACGTACGAAGTGTAAGCTGTGTACCTGGCTCACCAATTGACTGAGCTGCGATAACACCCACTGCGACTCCTTTCTGAACCATTCTTGCATCAGAAAGATTTCGACCGTAACACTTGGCGCAAATACCTCTCGCAGACTCACATGTAAGTACAGAACGTACTTCAACTTCATCAACACCAGCAGCTTCAATCTCGCGAGAAATTTTCGCAGTGATTTCTTCTCCTTCCTTTGCAAGAACCTCTCCTGTTTGTGGATGGTAGACATCAATCGCTGGAACACGTCCATCAATTCTGTCAGCAATACCCTCAACAATTTCATCATTTTTACGAAGTGGACTCACCATGATTCCACGTAACGTTCCGCAATCCTCTTCTGTAACAATGACATCTTGAGCCACATCAACAAGACGACGTGTCAAGTAACCAGCATCCGCTGTTTTCAACGCTGTATCCGCCAGACCTTTACGCGCACCGTGCGTAGAAATAAAGTACTCTAGGATAGATAGCCCCTCTTTAAAGTTAGAGAGAATTGGATTCTCAATAATATCTTGACCACCTGAGGTAGAAGATTTCTGTGGTTTCGCCATAAGACCACGCATACCCGACAGCTGTCTAATTTGTTCTTTAGATCCACGTGCACCGGAGTGCATCATCATGTAAATAGAATTAAACCCTTGCTTGTCAGTCTCAAGCCTATCCATAAGGATATTTGTTAGACGAGAATTTGTGTGTGTCCAAATATCGATGATTTGGTTGTAACGCTCGTTGTTAGTGATGAGACCCATGTTGTAGTTCTCCATCACTTCAGCAACTTCAGCTGTCGCTTTTGTGACCAGCTTTTCTTTTTCTGGCGGGATAATGACATCATTCAAGTTGAATGAAAGGCCACCTTTAAAAGCCATATAGAAACCGAGATGCTTAATGTCATCTAGGAATTCAGCTGTTCTTGCAACACCTACTGTTTCTAATACTTTTGCAATAATATCACGAAGAGATTTCTTCGTTAAAAGCTCATTGATATAACCTGCTTCTAACGGAACGTGCTCATTGAACAATACACGACCACACGTCGTTTCGATAATTGAAGAATCACCGTTGACATCAATAAAACGCATTTTAATCGCAGCGTGTAAATCAAGCTTACCCTCTTGGTACATAATACTCACCTCTTGAGGAGAGTAACACACTGTACCTTCACCTTTAACAGGCCATTCAGGTGTGCTCTTACGTTCCTTTGTGATGTAATATAAACCCAAGACCATATCCTGAGAAGGAACGGTAATTGGGGCGCCATTGGCAGGGTTAAGAATGTTATGAGACGCAAGCATTAACAACTGCGCTTCTAACACTGCGGCATGACCTAGTGGCAAGTGTACCGCCATTTGGTCACCGTCAAAGTCAGCGTTAAACGCTGTACACGCAAGTGGATGAAGTTGTAGTGCTTTACCCTCAATTAATTTAGGCTGGAATGCCTGAATACCAAGTCTGTGAAGGGTTGGCGCACGATTTAGAAGTACTGGATGCCCCTTCATTACATTTTCAAGAATATCCCAAACAATCGCTTCTTTTGCATCAACGATCTTCTTTGCAGACTTGACGGTCTTCACGATTCCACGCTCAAGCATCTTACGAATAATGAATGGCTTATAGAGCTCGGCTGCCATATGCTTAGGCATACCACATTCGTGCATTTTCAGCTTAGGACCGACAACAATCACCGAACGTGCAGAATAATCAACACGTTTACCGAGTAGATTCTGACGGAAACGACCTTGCTTACCCTTTAAGCTGTCACTTAAAGATTTTAGAGGACGGTTGCTTTCTGTCTTAACTGCACTTGATTTACGACTGTTATCGAAAAGGCTATCTACAGCCTCTTGAAGCATACGCTTCTCGTTTCTTAGAATAACCTCCGGAGCCTTAATCTCAACAAGTCGCTTTAAGCGATTGTTACGAATAATGACACGACGGTATAAATCATTTAAATCAGACGTTGCAAATCGGCCACCATCTAGTGGAACAAGAGGACGTAGCTCTGGTGGAATGATTGGAACAACTTTGATGATCATCCACTCAGGACGATTCTCAATTCTCTTATGAGAATCACGCATGTACTCAACGACTTGAAGACGCTTTAACGCCTCACTCTTTCTTTGTTGAGAGGTTTCTGTATCAGCTGCATGTCGAAGTTTAAATGACAACTCATCCAAATCAAGATTTGCAAGCAGATCATGAACTGCCTCAGCACCCATTTTTGCAACAAATTTGTTTGGGTCTTTGTCGTCTAAGTATTGATTTTCTTTCGGAAGGGTATCTTGAATATCGAAGTACTCATCCTCAGTAAGGAAATCGTTGATTTGTAAATCCTCTCCTTCAGCATTTTTTGCAATACCAGGATTAATGACTGCGTAGCGTTCGTAGTAAATAATCTGATCTAACTTTTTCGAAGGCAGACCTAGGAGATATCCAATTTTATTTGGCAAACTTTTGAAATACCAAATATGAGCCACAGGAACAACAAGTGAAATGTGTCCCATTCTCTCACGACGAACTTTTTTCTCTGTCACCTCAACACCACAACGGTCACAAACGATGCCCTTATAGCGGATACGCTTGTATTTGCCGCAATGACATTCAAAGTCTTTTACAGGTCCAAATATTCTTTCACAAAACAATCCATCACGTTCCGGCTTATACGTACGGTAATTGATGGTTTCTGGCTTAAGCACTTCACCGTGTGACTGCTCAAGAATAGTCTCTGGCGATGATAACGAAATCGTTATTGTCGAAAAATCGCCCGAGGTCTGTTGGGGGGTCTTTTGTTGGAACATATCAGTTTTCAATGAGGGGTATCAATCTAGTGAAATACTTAATCCGAGACCTTTCAGCTCGTGAAGAAGTACATTAAACGACTCTGGAATTCCAGGCTTAGGCATGAGGTCACCTTTAACAATGGCTTCGTATGCTTTTGCACGTCCTATAACATCATCCGACTTGACAGTCAAAATCTCTTGTAGAATGTTCGCAGCTCCAAAGGCCTCAAGCGCCCACACTTCCATCTCGCCAAAACGCTGACCACCAAACTGAGCCTTTCCGCCCAATGGTTGTTGTGTAATCAGTGAGTAAGGTCCAATCGAACGCGCGTGCATCTTGTCATCAACCATGTGACTTAGCTTAATCATATATATGACACCTACTGTAGCAGGTTGATCAAAGCGTTCACCAGTTCCTCCGTCATATAGGTGAGTCACACCACAATCAGGAACACCTGCTTTTTCTGTCAACTCAGTAATCTCTTCTAAAGAAGCACCATCGAAGATCGGCGTAGAAAACTTCATTCCTAAGTTTTGGCCAGCCCACCCGAGTACAGTTTCGTAAATCTGTCCAAGGTTCATTCGAGACGGTACACCAAGTGGGTTTAAAACAATGTCCACTGGTGTTCCATCTTTAAGGAAAGGCATATCCTCTTGACGTACAATTCTTGCAACAATTCCTTTGTTACCATGACGTCCCGCCATCTTGTCACCTACTTTTAATTTACGTTTTTTAGCGACGTAAACTTTCGCCAGTTTGACAATTCCATTTGGCAGTTCATCACCTACAGTAACCTGGAATTTTTTGCGCTTATAAGCACCAAGAAGATCATTGTACTTCATTGTGTAGTTGTGTACCACACGATTTACAAGGTCACTTACTTCAGCATCTCTTACCCAAGATTCAGAGTTAATAATCAGGAAGTCCAAACTCAATAGAATTTTTTGTGTGAACTTGATTCCCTTCTTAACCTGCTCTTCCTTGTAATAATTGAAAACTCCTTGGCTCACCTTTCCAGCAACAAGCTTCATAAGCTTGTCGACTAAGGTTTTCTTAAGAGAAGCAGCCTCCTTATCGAATTCAATATCGATTGATTCAATAATTGCCTTGTCTGCAGCTTTGGCTTTTCTGTCTTTTACAGCACGGCTGAATAACTTCTTGTCAATCACGACACCTTTACTCGATGGTGGCATTTTTAACGAAGCATCCTTTACATCTCCAGCCTTGTCGCCGAATATGGCTCTAAGTAATTTCTCTTCAGGGCTAGGGTCTGACTCACCTTTAGGTGTAATCTTTCCAATGAGGATGTCTCCACCACTCACATTTGCACCAATTCGAATTAAACCGTTCTCATCGAGGTTCGCTGTTGCTTCCTCACTGACGTTTGGAATATCATTTGTTAGCTCCTCAATTCCACGCTTGGTATCTCTTACTTCGAGCGTATACGAATCCACGTGTAAAGATGTAAATACATCTTCTCTTACGACACGTTCTGAGATTACAATCGCATCCTCAAAGTTGTATCCCTGCCATGGCATAAAGGCAACCTTCATGTTTTGGCCAAGCGCAAGCTCTCCGTTGTCAGTACTGTATCCTTCAACAAGAATCTGACCTTTTGAAACCCGATCGCCTTTTGATACGATGGGACGCAGGTTCATGCACGTACCTTGGTTCGTTCGAGAAAATTTAACGAGGTTATATAACTTCAAATCATCATCAAATGAAACGAGAAGATCGCTCTCATCCATTTTGTGACGAATGTGAATAACATCCGAATCAACATACTCAACCACACCGTCTGACTCAGCACGCATAAGAATTCTTGAATCTCGTGCAACAGCTGATTCAACTCCTGTACCTACGATAGGTGAGTCAGGAATCATTAGTGGAACAGCCTGACGCATCATGTTCGATCCCATCAGCGCACGGTTCGCATCGTCATGCTCCAAGAATGGAATCAATGACGCCGCAATAGAGGCAATCTGGTTTGGAGCCACATCCATGTACTCCAGTTCTTTGGGCTGTACAAGTGGATAATCGGCCTGTAACCTAGACTTAATTAATGGATCAAGGAAGTTTCCGTCTTTGTCTATTTTCGCATTTGCTTGGGCAATTAAAGACATTGCTTCATCCTCAGCTGATAAGTAAGTAACATCCTCTGATTTGGTTGCTGCTTTACCATCAATCACTTTACGATATGGCGTTTCTATAAATCCAAGTCTGTTCACTTTTGCGTAGACACACAAAGAACTAATAAGTCCAATGTTCGGTCCCTCTGGTGTTTCAATCGTACAAAGACGTCCATAGTGCGTGTAGTGTACATCACGAACCTCAAAACCAGCACGCTCACGAGAAAGTCCACCAGGCCCTAGGGCTGAGATACGTCGCTTGTGTGTCACCTCACTTAGAGGGTTGGTTTGGTCCATAAACTGTGACAGCTGGTTTGTTCCAAAGAAACTATTAATCACAGAACTTAACGTCTTCGCATTAATAAGGTCCGTTGGTGTGAAAACTTCGTTATCACGAACGTTCATACGCTCACGAATGGTCCGTGCCATACGTGCTAGGCCGACTCCAAATTGAGAGTAAAGCTGTTCACCAACAGTACGAATACGTCTGTTACTTAAGTGATCAATGTCGTCAACGTCTGCATTAGAGTTAACCAAGTCAATCAAGTACTTAATAATAAGAAGAATATCGTCCTTTGTGAGTGTTCGGCTAACAACGTCGTCATCCAATCCCAATTTCCTGTTAATACGGAAACGTCCAACTTCACCTAAATCGTAACGCATTTCTGAGAAGAAAAGCTTATCGATTACGCCTCTAGCTGTGTCCAAATCTGGCGGCTCAGCATTTCGAAGTTGACGGTAGATATACTCTACAGCTTCCTTCTCAGAATTTGAGCTATCTTTCTGTAGTGTATTGTAAATAATCGCGTAATCAGCTTGATTTATACTCTCCTTGTGAAGAATAATAGATTTGGTTCCACTGTCCATGATAAGAGCAACATGCTCTTTTTCAAGAATCGTTTCTCTGTCGAGAATGACCTCATTTCTTTCTATTGATACAACTTCACCTGTATCCTCATCCACAAAATCTTCAACCCATACTTTTAACACACGTGCAGCAAGCTTCCTTCCTACAGCGCGTTTCAGACCTGCCTTACTCACTTTCACTTCGTCAGCCAAGTCAAAAATATCTAATATATCTCTGTCTGTTTCATATCCAATACTTCGCAACAATGTCGTGACTGGAAGCTTTTTCTTACGATCGATATAGGCATACATAACACCATTTATGTCGGTCGCAAATTCAATCCAAGACCCTTTAAAAGGAATAATTCTTGCAGAATAGAGTTTGGTGCCATTTGCGTGACGACTTTGGCCAAAAAACACACCAGGTGAACGGTGGAGTTGATTGACAATGACACGTTCAGCGCCATTTACAACAAATGAGCCTTGGGGAGTCATATATGGGATGGTACCCAAATAAACATCTTGAACGATGGTCTCAAAATCCTCATGTTCAGGATCCGTACAGTAAAGCTTCAGTTTGGCTTTAAGTGGAACACTGTGAGTAAGACCACGCTCAATACATTCAGTAATGCAATAGCGGGGAGGATCTATAAAGTAATCTAGGAATTCAAGTACGAACTGATTCCTTGTATCTGTGATAGGAAAGTTTTCACTGAATACTTTAAATAGTCCTTCTGATTCACGATTTTCAGGTTTTGTTTCTAGTTGAAAAAACTCCTGAAAAGAGCGCAGTTGGATGTCAAGAAAATCCGGATGCTCAAGTGGGAGTGCCACTGAGGCAAAGTTTTTCCGGGTAGCGACTGGGGTGGTATTGACCAAAGACATGGAGATGGGGTCAAATTAATTTCAGACTAAGACAATGCAGGCACCTAAACCTATTTAACTTACGAAAAGTCATAACAGGCAAAAATAGCTCAAGGGCGAAGACCTGCTCTTCGCCCTGAACCTTAAATAGTCGGGGTTGTGTGCTTACTTAAGCTCAACCTCAGCTCCAGCTTCCTCAAGTTGTGCTTTGAGACTTTCTGCTTCATCCTTAGGAATTCCTTCCTTAAGGGGAGCTGGTGCAGAATCAACGATGCCTTTTGCATCCTTAAGGCCGAGGCCTGTTAACTCTTTTACTAGTTTGACAACAGCTAGCTTAGATCCGCCAGCAGCTTTGAGAATAACGTCGAATTCTGTTTTCTCATCACCACCACCTTCACTACCGCCAGCAGCGGGTCCTGCAACTGCAACAGCAGCAGCAGCTGGTTCGATGCCGTGATCATCCTTAAGGATGGTCGCAAGTTCGTTTACTTCTTTAACTGTAAGGTTAACGAGCTCTTCGGCCATAACTTTTAAATCAGCCATATTTATTTTTGTTAATTGGTTTTCAGATAATTAATAATGTCAAGCTCAGCCGCGTTCTTGCAGCGCCTTGACCAGACCAGAAACTGTGTTTCCACTTGATTTTAATGCACCAACAACGTTCTTCATCGGAGACTGTAGCAATGCGATTACATCCGCAATAAGCTCATCTTTCGACTTGACATTTGTTAATACATCTATTTGATTGTCACCTAGGTAACAAGATTCTTCAACATAAGCCGCTTTAAGAAGAGGCATGCTGTGTTTCTTGCGAAAATCCTTAAGCAACTTCGCAGGAACATTTCCTACATTGCCTAAAAGTAGCGCTGTCTGTCCTGTTAAAACTTCATACAGTTCACTGTAATCAGCTTCTTCAGAAGAATCCATTGCTCTTCGCAGTAGCGTGTTTTTCACAACGCGCACAGTTACATCTTTCTTAAAACAAGCGCGACGCAATGTTGTTGTCTCTTCAGAATTCAACCCGGAGGCATCTGTAAGATAAACAACACTGTTGTCTTGTAATAGTTGCTTTAGCTCGTTGATCTGTAAATCTTTTTCTTGACGTGTCATATTTGATGCGTTTAGGGGTTAAACCAAAGATTTGAAATCAATTTTAATACCAGGTCCCATGGTAGAGCTCATAATGATGCTCTTGATATAAGACCCTTTTGCAGAAGCAGGCTTGAGCTTAACTAAAGTGGAGATAAGTTCGTTGGCATTCTCTTCAATTTTAGAAGCCTCAAAAGAGACCTTGCCAACTGAAGCATGAATAATTCCAAACTTATCAACTTTAAAGTCAATCTTACCTGCTTTTACGTCAGTAACAGCTTTTGCCACATCCATAGTTACAGTTCCCGACTTAGGGTTAGGCATAAGGCCACGAGGTCCGAGTACACGGCCTAGAGCTCCTACCTTGCCCATAACTTGGGGTGTGGTGATAATTACATCCACATCGGTCCATCCCCCCTTAATTTTGGCCACATACTCGTCGAGTCCTACGTAATCAGCACCTGCGTCTAAAGCCTCCTGATCTTTGTCAGGTGGGCAAAGTACGAGTACTTTCACATCTTTTCCTGTTCCGTGAGGTAAGGAAACGGTGCCACGAACCATTTGATTCGCTTTACGAGGATCTACTCCAAGTCGCACGGCAAGGTCTACCGAGGCATCGAATTTCGTCGTTGAGCAATCTTTCACAAGTGAAGATGCTTTATCAAGCGTATAAGGCTTTTCGGCGTCGAATTTCTCGGCAACCGCCTTCTGGTGTTTTGTTAATCGTCCCATTTTTGTGCGGTTTGTGGCTTAAGAAGGAAAATTTCCAGTGACATTAATACCCATACTTCGTGCTGTTCCTGCGACCACTTTCATGGCAGACTCAATGGAAAAGCAATTCAGATCAGGCATTTTGTCTTCTGCTATAACGCGGATTTGATCCCAACTAACACGCCCCACTTTAACTCTATTAGATTCCGGAGAACCACTTTTGAGTTTTGCTGCTTCCAACAATTGGATGGCAGCAGGGGGTGTCTTAATGACAAAGTCAAACGACTTGTCAATATAGACAGTGATAATTGCAGGGAGTACCTTACCAGCTTTATCTTGGGTTCTAGCATTAAATTGCTTACAGAACTCCATGATATTTACTCCTTTCGCACCGAGAGCCGGTCCGACAGGAGGTGCAGGGTTGGCTGCTCCACCACGTATTTGCAGCTTTATTAGTCCAGCTACTTCTTTTGCCATTTTATTTATATATAATGAACAGTCTTGAGATTCGCGCGAATGGGAAGCATTCTAGGGACATGCGAACGTCTCTAACTGTCTGTTCCGTTTAATTATCTTTTTCTACTTGCAAATAGCCAAGCTCTACCGGTGTCTTACGACCAAAGATCTTTACCATCACCTTTAATTTCTTTTTATCTTCGTTGACTTCTTCGATGTTACCAAGGAATCCATTAAATGGACCATCTATAACCTTCACAAGTTCACCCGCTTTATATGGTATGTTAATTTCTTCTTCAGCCGCTGCCATTTCATCGACAACACCTAAAATTCGGTTCACTTCATGCTGGCGGATAGGCATCGGATCACCTCTCTTTTCAGCACCAAGAAATCCAATCACATTGGTCACATTTTTCACGAGGTGAGGTATTTCTCCGACAAGAGCAGCTTGGATATATACATAGCCAGGAAATAAATTCTTTTCTTTACTGACTTTTTTACCCTTGCGGATTTGAAAAACCTTCTCAATAGGAATAAGTACTTGACCGACATAGTCTTGTAAACCAGCAGCAGCGACTTCCGTTTCGATA